>NZ_JBQKDE010000001.1:0-334544 GCF_052121995.1 Collinsella sp. LCP19S3_A7
AAGGAAGATGCTCGAGTCCGGCCTCGAGCTTGCGGACAGGGTCGAGGCGGCATAGGATATCAACCGTATTCCAGATTCTGGGACGCCGGGCCGACTCGCTTCGGATCGGGCACTACACCAACTTTCTCGACACTACCCTCCTAGATGTTACAGATTGAGATTTTCGATTTCGTTATCGTGGTTAATCTCGATCTGTAACATCTATTCGAGTATTTGGACCCTAACTGTTACAGATCGAGATGAACCGGCAAAACGATCTGGACAAGCCGGTCAAAAACCACCACGAAGGTGCCTGCTCCTTTTGTGGCGGTTACCAGGGGGTTTTGCCGAATGAGGACTCGATTGCCTCGTGGCGCTTGAGCTCGCGGCGCATGGTTTGCGAATTGAGCCAGGCTGCCTGCCATCCACGGATGGGGTAGCGCGCCTCGTCCAGCTCAAACTGCGTATAGCCGCAGGCGTTGATGATCGTTGCCCCGCATGCGTGCTGGCGTTCGCGTTGAAAGTCGCGAACATAGCATTGGTGCACATGCCCGTGCACCATGTAGTCGGGATTCCATGTCTGGAGCGCTGCGTTAAAGCATTCGAATCCCCGATGCGGCAGATCGTCCAGATCGCCCATGCCGGCGGCGGGCGCATGAGTGAGCAAGATGTCGCAGCCGCCGACCATCCTCACTTTGCGGGACAGCTTGCGCACGCGCTTGGCCATCTCGTGCTCGGTGTACATGTTAGCGCCATCTCGGTAGCGCATGGAGCCGCCAAGCCCCGCAATGCGGACGCCGCGATACACGTACACGGTGTCTTCGACACAGATGCAGCCGCCCGGTGCATGACGCGCGTAGCGGTCATCGTGATTGCCACGCACGTAGATGAGCGGTCTGTTGATGACCGTGACCAAAAACTCAAGATAGTCCGGGTCCAGATCGCCAGCGGACAAAATTAGGTCGACACCCTCAAAGCGTTCCTTGCGAAAGCACTCCCATAGGCATCGTTCTTCGGTATCGGCTATGGCAAGGATTTTCATAGAGCACGGACCTTCGGCTCATCGTCGGGCTGCGGAATGGTGCCCACCACGTTGTCTGCCAGCCAGTCCATCTCGACGATTTGCGTGCTCGGCAGTGGGGGAAAGCCCTCAATCTGCACCACGCCGTCTTGGCTATGGAGCTCGCCGCCAAATGGATTGATGGAGCCCTCGACGATGCCATTGCGGAGGAGCTGAACAAGCTTGCGCGTCTGATAGGGCAGACCCGGAGCGTAGCGAATATCGATAACGCCCGAGCTCATGCCATACCAGTAGTTGACGGCGCGAAGCTGGCTGTCGTCACTGGTCTCATCCCAGGTGCCATGCAGTAGACTTCGCACGATAAGCTCGTAGTATCGGCCCCAGTTCCATACCGGCATGGCAATGCCGGCAACCTTGCCATCGACCAGGCGGTGGAGTCCGTAGGCCGTGGGGTCTTCGAGCGACTTTGACATGTCGGCGCCGGTCATGACGCTCACACCTTCGCGGCACATGGCCTCGGCAAGGCCTCCGGCGGGCACATCGCCCCAGGTCAGGATAATTTGCGCGCGGGGGTCGAGCAGCGAGGCGCCAATCGCAAAGGCATTGATCTCGCTGAGTGCACCCGAGGCGAAGACCGACGCGTGGTAACCGATGCGGTGGTTGTCCGCCATGCTGGCGGCAAGGGCGCCCAGGAGAAACTTGGCTTCGTACATCTTGCCAAAGTACGAACGGACGCTTTGGTGGGGAAGGCCGATGGAGCAGTTAAGGAACCGAACCCGGGGATATTCAACGGCAGCCCTGAGCGTGTATTCCATCAGGCGGTGCGAGGTCGAGAAGATGACGTTAGCTCCATGTTTGACAGCCGTTTCCACGGCGGCGTAGAACACGTCCGGATCGTGACAGTCCTCAAACGCCTCGGTGCGCACGATACCGCCAAAGTGCTCATCGAGATACTGACGCCCTTGGTCGTGCAGGCTGTCCCAGCTCGACGTCGCACAGGTGAATTCATGGATAAAGGCGATGCGCAGGGGGTTGGCCGCCGAATAGACGGTCTTGCCCATAAAGAAGTTGAGCATGCCGGAGGTGGACTTGGCGGGCAACCCCTCCTCATCGACGTTCGGCGCTTCGACAAGATCGACCTTGTCCTCGTCACTTTTCCCGGCAATGACCAGTTCGCGCCAGATCTTGCACAGGCGGTTTACGACGATATCTGTCGGCGTATCCAGCAGGCGGTCCTGGTTGTACACATTGAGGTAGACGAGCATGGCGTCGGCGGGCGTAATGTCCAGGTGGTCGCCGCCCGCGCGAAGGTAGGCGCGCTTAAAGAGTAGGAAGGTGTGGCGCAGGTAATCGACCTTTTTCTGGGGCCATTTTTCGATAAGGTTCTGGCCGAGCATCTTGGCGAGCGTCTCGTAGCTTCCCTCACGCGAGAACTCGATCTCGTATAGGGGGCAGACGCGCCAAAACGCGCAGAACTCGCCGTACAGGCGGCTTTCGACGGAATCCCATTTGCCGGGATAGAGACGGGTGACCTTGGCCGAAACCGTTGGAGCGTCCAGGAATTTGAGGACACTGACGCGTTTGTTGCCCTCCTGGA
This sequence comes from Collinsella sp. LCP19S3_A7, assembly GCF_052121995.1. NCBI lineage: Bacteria > Bacillati > Actinomycetota > Coriobacteriia > Coriobacteriales > Coriobacteriaceae > Collinsella > Collinsella sp. LCP19S3_A7. The sequence continues at coordinate 2,598 of NZ_JBQKDE010000001.1, forward strand.
CATAGAACCGATGCATGAACTCGGTGACGATGATGGGGTCGCGATAGCCCTCGGTTACCTGAATGTCGTAGAGGTTGGACCACTTGCGGGCGAACTCGGTGCTAAACGGCAGCAGGGGCATAAAGTTGCATGAAAAGGCGGACTGACGGCCCTTGGTAACCGTGCCGACAACCATTTCGAGCGGAATATCCCGCAGGCCGACATTCTCTCGCTGACCTAGGGGGAGCTGAGCAACCAAACTGTCGAGGTCCGTAAGGTATGGATGCTCGCTTTGGCTAATGGCGCGTCGACGTCCTTGCTCGCCGCGCTTGCGTGCTTGACGGTAGGCCTCTTCCATAGTTTGCTCCCTTAGTCGTTTAAACAACTGTATGAATTATGGTACCACGAATGAAAACCTCCCATTTCCCGATGTCAAAGAAATGGGAGGCAGTTCACTGTCCCCTTTGTGGTGCTTTAGGCGATGATGGGGGCGATGGCGCGGATGCAGGCGTCGGCTGCCGTGAAGGTGGTGCTGTCGTCGCTGACGATAAAGATGATCTTGCCCTTGATGCCAAAGTCGCCGATTTCGCTAAAGAGCACGTAGGGCTCCTGGTCAAAGCCCGAGATGGGCGAGACGGCCGTTTTGGTGGCGCTGGTCAGCTCATCTGCCAGCGCGTCAAGGGAAGCCCATTTAGACGTGTCCTTTACGGCAAGGGGCACGGCCACACGTCCAAAGGGCATCAGATGCACGAGCGTGTCCTTGGAGATGTTGGAGTTGGGCACAATGATGGTCTGCCCGTAGGCATCCTCGATGGTCGTGTGGCGCCAGGTGATGTCCTGGACCACGCCCGACACGCCGCCGACCTCGATATTGTCGCCGGGCTTGATGATGCCCATAAAGGTCACCTGCATGCCGCCGATAAGGTTAGACAGCGTGTCCTGAAAGCCGAGCGAGATGGCAATGCCGCCGACGCCAAGAGCGGCGACGAGCGCGTTTGCGTTAATGCCAAAGCAGTTGTCGAGGATAAAGCTGCCGCCAATCATCCAGATGACGGCGCGCGCAATGTTGATGAAGATACTCGATGCCGGAAGCGGGTTATCGTCGCGGTTGAGCAGGTGACGCAGCGTCTTGGAAACGACTTTGGCGGCGACGGCGGTGCCTATCGCCAAGATGCCGGCCCAGATGATGTTGTGGACCCACCGCTGCTCAAAGAAATGAAGAATCGGCTCAAACAATTCCATGTAGGGAAAACCTCCTCATGATCGTTCAACCATGATACCCACCAAAAAGCCCGTCCGATCACAACGGACGGGCCGATAGCTTGAGATGGGGCGTCCGCGGTGGCGTAAGCTGGGGCGCCGGCGAGTACGCCGGCAAGGAGTGCGGCGGTCAAGCAAGACGAGGAAGAGATCCTCTCATGGCAGTTTCCTTAGTTCTTAACCAGTGGTCCCTGCTGACGCTGGATTATCGACATAATATGCGAAAACCGCCGCAAAGTGTCTGTCCCTTTGCGGCGGTTTTGACGTCTGCGCAGATAAAACCTGCCAAAATAAACCTGTCCCTTTTTGGTAGGTTTAGCTCAGCAGCATGCGGTCGTTGGCGAGCTCGCCGCCCGAGACCTCCTCGAACTTCTGAAGCAAGTCGGCCACGGTGAGCGATTTCTTCTCATCGCCCGCCACGTCGTAGATCACGTGGCCCTCGTGCATCATAATCAGGCGATTGCCCAGACGGATAGCGTCGTTCATGTTATGCGTGACCATGAGCGTGGTCAGGTGGTTCTCGTCGACGATCTCCTCGGTCAGATTGAGCACCTTAGAGGCCGTCTTGGGGTCGAGTGCCGCGGTATGCTCGTCGAGCAGCAGCAGGCGCGGCTTGGTGAGCGTGGCCATGAGCAGGGTGAGTGCCTGGCGCTGGCCGCCCGAGAGCAGGCCGACCTTGGCGTTGAGGCGCGTGTCCAGACCAAGGTCCAGGCGTTTGAGCAGCTTGACGTACTCGTCCTTCTCGGCCTTGGTGACGCCCCACGAAAGGCCGCGACGCTGGCCACGACGCTTGGCGAGTGCCAGGTTCTCGGCAATTTGCATGTCGGCTGCGGTGCCGCGCATGGGGTCCTGGAACACGCGGCCCAGGTACTTGGCACGCTGCGACTCGCTCAGACGCGAGATGTCGGTGCCGTCGAGCTCGATAACGCCCGAATCGAGCGGATACACGCCGGCGATCATGTTGAGCAGCGTGGACTTGCCGGCGCCGTTGCCGCCAATCACGGTTACAAAGTCACCGTCGTTGAGGGTAAGGTCGACGCCGGTAAGAGCGCGCTTTTCGGTGACGGTGCCCTTGTTAAAGGTCTTCTTGACGTGCGAGAGCTTAAGCATCTGCCTCATCCCCCTTCGTGTAGGAGCTGCGGAGCTTATAGCGCTCCCAAACTACGGGCACGCATAGGGCCACGGCGACAATCACGGCGGAGAGCAGCTTCATGTCGTTGGCGTCCATGCCCAGCTGCAGCACGATGGCGCGGATGAGGAAGTACACCACGGAGCCAAAGACGGCGGAGGCAAGACGGACGCTAAACTGCGTGAGACCGCCGGGCAGCAGGCGGCCGAGCACCTCGCCGATAACAATGGCGGCGAGACCGATAACGATGGCGCCGGTGCCCATGCCAATGTCGGCGTACTTCTGGCTCTGGCAGATGAGCGCGCCCGAAAGGCCAATGAGGGCGTTGGAGAGCACGAGGGCGATCATCTTAGTGGAGTTGGTGTTGACGCCCAGGGCACGGATCATGTACTCGTTGTTGCCGGTGGCGCGCAGCGCCGAGCCGATCTCGGTGCCAAAGAACCAATACAGGATGGCGACGATAGCCACGGCGAGCAAGATGCCCAGGATGATGGCAACGGTGGACTGCGGCAGGCCCGTCATATTGCTGACGGCCGAGAACACGGTGCCCTTGGCAAGGATGGGCGTGTTGGATTTGCCCATGATGCGCAGGTTGATGGACCACAGGCTGATCTGGGTGAGGATTCCGGCGAGGATCGCGGGAATCTCAAAGACGGTGGTCAGAATGCCCGTGACCGCGCCCGCAATGGCGCCGGCGCACATGCCGGCCAAAACGGCGAGCAACGGGTCGGCATTGTTGTTGACGATGAGCACGGCGCAGACGCAGCCGCCGAGGGCAAAGCTGCCGTCACAGGTCATATCGGGGATGTCGAGCAGGCGGAACGTGATAAACACGCCAAGCACCATAATGCCCCAGAGGACACCCTGCGAAACGGCGCCCTGCAACGCAATGAGCATGCTTCATACCTCCTAGGATAGGGTGGACACGTGATTTTCCATAATAGCGGTACCAATGCATAAAAGAGCAGCGGACGGACATTTTGTTTTACCAAAAACAAGCAGGGCGAACGCCGGTCTTTAGCGTTCGCCCCAATGACTCAGATATTGAATAACGCAGCTATGGCGCAAGCGCGTGCCTAGCTGCGTTACCGCGCATGGCGCTACTCGTCTAGAGCGGAAAGGTCGATGCCCAGGGCCTCGGCCATCTCGTCGTTCTTGATGACGACCAGATCCTTGCTTGGGAGGTGCTTGATCGGCATATCCTCGGGCTTGGCCTCGCCCTTCAGAATCTTAACGGCCATCTCGCCCGCGGCGTAGCCCAGGTCCTCATAGTTGATGGAAAGGGTGAACAGGCCGCCGGCCATGCACATGCCCTCCTCGCCGGTCACAAAGGGAAGCTTGTTCTCCTTGCAGATCTGACCGACCTGCGAAGCGCCCGCGGCAATGGTGTTGTCAGTGGGGGAGTAGAGCGCGTCGACCTTGCCCACGGCAGACTCGACGACGGACTGGATCTCGTTGGAGCTCGAGACGGTGAAATCGGTGTACTCCAGGCCCAGCTTGTCGAGTTCCTTCTTGGCGGCCTTGATCTGGACGTCGGAGTTGGACTCGGCGGTGCAGTAGAGCAGTCCGACCTTTTTAACGTCGGGCAGGACCTTTTGCATCATCTCGAGCTGCTCGGCGACCGGGGTGAGGTCGGAGGCGCCGGTGACGTTGGTGCCGGGCTTGTCGTTGTCCTGGACCAGGCCGGAGGCGGCGTAGTCGGTGATGGCGCAGCCCACGATGGGGATATCGGCCGTGGCGCCGGCGGCAGCCTGTGCGGCAGGCGTGGCGATGGCGTAGATCAAGTTGACGTTGTCGCCCACAAACTTGTCGGCGATGGACTTACACGTGGACTGGTCGTTCTGGGCGTTCTTCTGGTCGATCTTGACCTTGAGTCCGCTCTTCTTGATGGCCTTGACAAAGCCGTCGTTGGCGGCGTCGAGCGCGGAGTGCTCAGTGAGCTGCAGAACGCCGATGGTGTAGTCGGAACCGGCGGCTGCAGAGCCGGAACCAGAGTTGCCGCCGCATCCGGCGAGCGGGGCCAGTGCGAGCAGGCCGGCGGAGACCAGAAGGCTCCTACGGCTGATGGTGATGTCGTTCATGTCATTACCCCCAGTATAGAAATTGCTGGAAACACTGCACTCAAACAAAGTGCAAGTGGGTCTATAGTAGCGCCGATGCCCATTTTTTCAACATGTCCTGTCGGGTTTTTTAATACTGAACCGGATGGACGGCGGGGGATTTGGCGGGCAACGGCAAGACTTAGGCGGCGGGCGCGGGCCGCTCCCCCTCGTCCAGCGCGGCAAAGAGCTTCTTGCCGTCGAGCAGGCGCGTGCTAACGTTTCTCATGCGGCCGACCTCGACGGTGCGTAGGGTGTCGTCGGAGCCGTGCCCGTCGACGACCGTTCCCAGCAGATACGAGACGCCGTCTCGCTGTTTGATGGCAAAAGGCCGAACGGTCATCCTCGTCACTTCGATCTTGTCATGTGTCGTGACGCTTGAAATGTCAAAGCTCACCGTGGTTCCGTGGTCGATGGCCCGCTCGATGAGCTCGCAGGTATCGATGCGTTTGGCGGGCGGTCGCGTGGTCTTGGCGGGTTTGCCTTCTGCGCTTGGTGCCGGCTCGGACGTATCGAGATAGCCGCGAACGTCGGCGCTTGCCATGGCGACCAGATGGCGCGCTATGCTTTTCCTGGTCGCGATGGGTGTGGAGCGGTTGCGCATGACCATGCCATGGAGTCGAATGATTTCCTCGTCGGAGAGCGGTCGGGTGAGAAGTCGGTAACCCGCGCCGCGCTTGTACTCAATCTCGTATCCGGCATGTCGCAGGGCGGAAATCGCGGTATGGATACTGCGTCGCGCTGCCGAGATGGGCATGCGAGCGGGGTCGTCGGGATGGGCGAGGCGCTCGATCAGCTCATCGGGAGGAAGCGCTTTGTCCTCACCGGTATGCTCGCTTAAGAGTTGCAGGATGCGCACAGCGCGATAGGCTGCCATGGAAGCAGCACCCCTGGTCGTGGCCTCGTAGTTCTCAACAGCGGGTTTGGCCATTGCGTTCACGTCCTTTCCGTTTTTGGGTGATGACGCTACGGAGCCTAGGACACGGGGTTTGCTTAGGGGCACAGGGCACTCTGGGTGGTCGGTAGTCGTCGGCAAGCGGCGGGTCGAGTTTTCAACAGCCCTGATCAGCTGACCAAAAGCTTGACAAAAGCCTGACGGATGCTGTTGAAAAAAGCGCCCCTCGGCTTGCCGAGAGGCGCTGGTGCGACACGCTGTAACGCGCGGGACGGAGCTGTGGCGATTAGAAATCGGCGTTGCCCACGGTGCGGGGGTGCGGAAGGACGTCGCGGATGTTGCCCACGCCCGTCAGGTACATGACCAAGCGCTCGAAGCCCAGGCCATAGCCGGCGTGCTTGCAGGAGCCATAGCGGCGCAGGTCAAGGTAGTACTTGTACTGCTCGGGGGCCATGCCCAGGTCCTTGATGCGGGCCTCGAGCAGATCCAGGCGCTCCTCGCGCTGGGAGCCGCCGATAATCTCGCCGATACCGGGAACCAGGCAGTCGGCGGCGGCGACGGTCTTGCCGTCGTCGTTCATGCGCATGTAGAAGGCCTTGATCTCGGCCGGGTAGTCGGTCACGAAGGTCGGGCGCTTAAAGTGCTCCTCGGTCAGGAAGCGCTCGTGCTCGGTCTGCAGGTCAATGCCCCAGCTGACAGGATAGTCAAACTTGTGACCGGCGGCGACGGCCTGCTCCAGGATCTCGACGGCCTCGGTGTAGGTGACGCGGGCAAAGTCGGAGTTGGCCACGTGGTTCAGGCGCTCGATCAGGCCCTTGTCCACAAACTTGTTGAGCATGTTGAGCTCGTCGGGGCAAGTGGCCATAACGTCCTTAAGAACGTACTTGAGCATGGCCTCGGCGTTATCCATGTAGTCGTTCAGGTCGGCAAAGGCCATCTCGGGCTCGATCATCCAAAACTCGGCGGCGTGGCGCGTGGTGTTGGAGTTTTCGGCGCGGAAGGTGGGGCCAAAGGTGTACACGTCGCCAAAGGCCATGGCAAAGTTCTCGGCATTGAGCTGGCCGGACACGGTAAGGCTTGCGTGCTTGCCAAAGAAGTCCTGGCTCCAGTCGACCTCTCCGGACTCGGTGAGAGGCGGATTTTTGGGGTCGAGCGTGGTCACGCGGAACATCTCGCCGGCGCCCTCGCAGTCACTCGTGGTGATGATGGGGGTGTTGACGTAGACAAAGCCCTGCTCCTGGAAGAAGCAGTGGATGGCGGCAGCCGCGACAGAGCGGATGCGGAACACGGCACGGAACAGGTTGGTGCGCGGGCGCAGGTGCTGCTGGGTACGCAGGAACTCGACGGTTGCGCGCTTCTTCTGCAGCGGGTAGTCCGGGGCGCTCGTGCCCTCTACCTCGATGGAGGTGGCAGAAAGCTCGAAAGGCTGGGGCGCATCGGGGGTCAGCTTGACGGTGCCGGTGCAAATGAGTGCAGCCGAGACGTTTTGGTGGGCGATCTCGTCGTAGTTGCCGAGCGTCTCGCGGTTCATGACGACCTGCAGGTCGCGGAAGCAGCTGCCGTCGTTGAGCGTGACGAAGCCAAAGTTCTTCATGTCGCGGACGGACTTGACCCAACCGGCGACGGTGACGGTCTGACCGCCGAGCGACTCGGCATCGGCATAGAGCTGCGCGATTTTGGTGCGGTTCACGTATCCTCCCATAACGGTTGAATGATAGTTATCCATACAGTTCGATATTCTAGCAGCTCGGCTCATTTGGGCTATACAGATAAGGCATTGACGGGACGGTTTTCAAACGAAAAGCGCCCGCGGCCAGATGGTCGTGGGCGCTTGGCGTGTTGCCTATTGGCTGTACGGCGCAGGACTCGTTACTTGGTCTTAGCCACCAGCAGCGGGTCGCCCAGCTTGACGAGCGGGTTGCCGCCGATAAGCGTTCCAGACTCGCCGACATGGTCGATGCTCTTAAGACGATCGAGCTCGGAGATGATGACGGTCACGATGTCCTCGTGGCCAGCGGCCTTAATGGCATCGCGGTCGAAACTGATGAGCGGCTGGCCTGCCTTGACCACATCGCCCATCTCGACAAAGCGGGCAAAACCCTTGCCGTTCATTTGTACGGTGCCCAGGCCGACATGGATGAACACGCGAAGGCCGTCCTCGGTGATCATGCCAATAGAGTGGTTGGTGACGGTGGTGGCGCCGATGCGGCCGTTAGCGGGCGCATAGATGGTGCCGGTGATGGGCTCGATGCCGTAGCCCTGGCCGAGCATACCCGAGGCGATGGTCTCGTCGGGAACCTCGTTTAGATTGACGAGCACACCGTTAACGGGAGCGTAGATGACGCCTTCGCGGGTGGCGAAGCTTGCTGCGGGCGGTACGGACGCCTCGCCCGACGAGTTGAACGTGGACTTGAGCGAATCGAGCAGACCCATAGATGCCTCCAACGTATCAAGTGCGCATGTGGCGCACGCGTAGTTTTGCCGGAAACGTTTCGTGTGTGTTTACCGGCTCGGTCAGCGTCCCTATTTTACGCTGCTCAACGACGGCCCTGAGCTGGGATTATGTGATATATCAGTTGAAGGGAAACTTATTGCGGATACGTTTCGATGCCGTGCGTCCAAGTGGGGTACGCTTGAAGGCGATACATAACGTGCGCACGAATCGCGCGAAGGGAGCATATATGATTGTCGAGAGCCATGCGCTGTGGGGCGAGGAGCCGACCGAGGAATATCCGGCGACGTTTACCTATATGGGGGCCGAACCGCTGCCCGGCAAGCCCAATGGTCGTCGCCCGGCAGTGATTATCTGCGGCGGAGGCGCGTTTACGCACATCGCCCCGCATGAGCAAGATCCGGTGGCGTTTGCCTTTTTGGATCACGGGTACCAGACCTTTGTTCTCAACTATGTCACGAGTGGCACGGGTGACGTGAGCTTTCCGCACCCCCAGGCAGATCTTGCCAAGATGGTCGCCACGGTTCGTGCGAATGCCGACGAGTGGCATGTCGATCCCAAGCGCGTGTGCGTTGTGGGCTTTTCGGCGGGCGGCATGATTTGCGCCTCGCTGGCAACGCAGTGGAAGACCGGCCCCTTCGCGGCACTTGTCGGGGCGCGTCCGGACGACATTCGTCCCGATGCCGTGGTGCTGGGCTATCCATTGCTCGACTTTGCCTATGTCCGCGACATGCAGACGCGCGATCCGCGCATCGACTTGCGCGTGCCCAAGACAGGTGGCAAGACGGGGCGCGATTTGCTCAACGACTACCTGTCGATGGTGACCGGCGGCGAGGCCACCGAAGAGCACCTGGCCGATATCTGCCCTACCACGCATGTTTCGCGTCAGATGCCGCCGACCTTTGTGTGGGGCGTGTCCGATGACAAGACAGCGCCGATCGCGCAGGTCTATCCGTTTGCTCAGCGCATGGCCGAGGAGGGCGTCGCTTGCGAGATGCACGTCTTTGACCAAGGCGGTCACGGCCTTTCGCTCGGCAATGCCAATACCGCGGTCGACAACGAGGACAAGCAGGTGGCAGTCCGCCCTTGGATTCGCCTAGCCTTCCGCTTCCTGGAGCGCCATCTGTAAGAGTAAGAGGGCCAGCCCCATCCCGTCCCTTATAACTTGCGGTGAAATAGTTCCTGTTTTTGCTGGTTGAAGCCCCAAGCAGGAACTATTCCACCGCAACTTCGTTTTGATGCCCGGACCGGAAACCGCGTCCCAGTTTTGTCCGCAGTCCCAGCTTCAGAGTGGGACGCGGTTTCCTCGAGAGGCCCCATCGGGAAATCGGGGACCGGAATTCGCCTGAGTAGTGGGATGCAGTTTCCGCAGCAGGCTCGTCTGGAAAACCGGGGCCCGGAATCCCCATTGCAACAATCTGTTGATTGAACGTCGCTGTATGTTCGCGCTATCATGCATGGTTAAAATTGGTTAGCCATGGCAAACGGTTAGCAATGGTGAACATAAATGCAACGCCCTGTGGGCGTCGGGGGAGGAACACGGACGTGAAGCTCGATACACTCGAGATTGGAAAGGACGCCGTTGTCGCATCGGTGGCATCGGACGATCAGGCACTCCGACAGCATATTTTGGACATGGGCTTAACGCCGGGCACCGAAGTCACCATGATGAAGTACGCCCCCATGGGCGACCCGCTCGAGATTCGCCTGCGTGGCTACGAGTTGACGCTGCGCAAAGACGATGCTGCTCGCATTGAGCTCGTGGGTATTCACGACACCGATACGAGCCCGCGCGTTAACGCCGCAATCGGCACGACGGAGCACCCGGCGCTCGGTGAGGGGACGTATTCGCCCCGCGCGGCAAAAACGGCCGTGCCCGAGGGCGCGCCGCTGCACTTTGCCCTCGCCGGCAACCAAAATTGCGGCAAGACCACGCTGTTCAACCAGCTGACGGGTTCCAACCAACATGTTGGTAACTTTCCCGGCGTGACGGTCGACCGCAAGGACGGTACTGTCCGTAACCACCCCGAGGCGAGCGTTACCGACCTGCCCGGTATTTATTCGTTGTCGCCGTACACGGGCGAGGAGATTGTCAGCCGTCAATTCATCCTTGACGAGCATCCCGACGCCATCATCGACATCATCGATGCCACCAATATCGAGCGGAACCTCTACCTGACGCTGCAGCTTATGGAGCTCGACTGCCCCATGGTCATCGCGCTCAACATGATGGACGAGGTGACGGCCAACGGCGGCGCCGTGGACGTCAACCTGCTCGAGAGCCTGTTGGGCGTGCCTGTTGTCCCCATTAGCGCTGCCCGCAACGAGGGTATCGGCGAGCTGGTGGATCACGCTCTGCATGTGGCGCGGTTCCGCGAGCGCCCGGGTCGCCTGGACTTCTGCGCGCCCGATGGCCCGGACGGCGGTGCGCTGCATCGCTGCATCCACGGCATTGCCAACCTGATCGAGGACCATGCCGTGACGGCCCGCATTCCGGTACGTTTTGCGGCGACCAAGCTGGTTGAGGGCGACGAGCTGGTGACCGAGGCACTTCACCTGGATCGCAACGAACTTGACGCTATCGAGCACATCATTACCCAGATGGAGGGCGAGGCTGGCACCGACCGCCTGTCTGCGCTGGCCGATATGCGCTTTAGCTTTATCGGCGACGTGTGCGGGCGCTGCGTGGTGAAGCCGCACGAGAGCCGCGAGCACGTGCGCTCCGTTAAGATCGACCGCATCCTGACGGGTCGCTACACGGCCATCCCGGCGTTTCTGGTGATCATGGGCCTCGTCTTTTGGCTGACGTTTGGCGTGATCGGCGCGGCGTTGCAGGGACTTATGGAGGACGGCATCGCTGTCATCATCGCCTCGGCCGATGCGGGTCTCAAGGCGTTCGGAACCAACGACGTGGTGCGCTCGCTGGCTGTCGACGGCGTGCTTACGGGCGTGGGCAGCGTGCTGACCTTCCTGCCGATTATCGTCGTGCTCTTCTTGTTCCTCTCCATTCTGGAAGACTCCGGCTACATGGCGCGCGTGGCCTTTGTCATGGATAAGGTGCTGCGTCGCTTTGGCCTGTCGGGCCGCAGCTTTGTGCCCATGCTCGTTGGTTTTGGCTGCACCGTGCCGGCTATCATGTCGACCCGTACACTCCCATCCGAGCATGATCGCAAGATGACGGTCATGCTCACGCCGTTCATGAGCTGCTCGGCCAAGTTGCCGGTTTACGGCTTGCTGTGCGGAGCATTCTTCCCGCAGGCGACGGTCCCAGCCATGGTCTCGCTCTATCTGATTGGCATTGCGGTCGGTTGCATCGCGGCTTTGGTGCTCAACCGCACGGCATTTAAGGGCGACCCGGTGCCGTTTATCATGGAGCTTCCCAATTACCGCCTGCCGAGCATCAAGACGACGGTGATGCTGGCGTGGGATAAGGCCAAGGACTTTATTACCAAGGCCTTTACCATCATCTTTGCCGCCACCGTGGTCATCTGGTTCCTCCAGACGTTTGACATCCGCTTTAATGTGGTCGCCGATCAGTCGCAGAGTCTACTTGCCGGTCTGGGTAGCATCATCGCGCCGGCGTTGGCGCCGCTTGGCTTTGGCGACTGGCGTGCATCCACGGCGCTCGTCACCGGACTTATCGCCAAGGAGAGCGTCATCTCGACCCTCACCGTGCTTTTGGATGCAACGTCACCCGCGGCGCTGTCGACCATGTTTTCGCCGTTTACCGCCTACGTGTTCTTGGTCTTTACGCTGCTGTACCCGCCCTGCGTGGCGGCAATCGGTGCCGTCAAGAGCGAGTTGGGCGCGCGCTATGCCGTTGCCGTGTTCGCGTTTCAGGTGATGGTCGCCTGGATTGTGGCGTTTGTCGTGCATTCGGCGGGCATATTGCTGGGGTTGGCTTAGCTATTTATTGACGGCGCAACCTCTGTGTATTGAGTTGATTGCGGCCCCGCATCTGTACTGACGGATGCGGGGCCGTTGCTATATAATCGCCCACCGCCCAAGACAATCGGAGAGGTTTCCTACATGACTCAGGCAAGACAAGATGGCATCTCGCTCAAGCAGTGGCTCCCGCTTATCGGGCTCGCCTGCTGCGCGTTCGTGTTCAACACATCGGAGTTCATGCCCATCGGCCTTCTGACTGATATTGCCGTATCGTTCTCGCTCACCGAGGCCCAGGCAGGCATCATGATTTCGGTCTACGCCTGGGGCGTCATGCTGCTGTCGCCGCCGCTTATGGTGTTTGCCTCGCGCTTTGAGTTCAAGCGTATGCTGCTCGGCGTGCTCGCCGTGTTCTCTCTGGGTCAGTTCCTGTCCGCCGTGGCGCCCACCTATCCTATTTTGGTCTGCGCACGCCTGGTGGTCGCTTGCGCACATGCCGTGTTCTGGTCGGTCGCCTCGATTATGGCCTCGCGCCTGGTCGACACCCGTCACGGGGCGCTCGCCATCAGCATGATCGCCACGGGCTCGTCCATCGCGCAGATCTTTGGCCTGCCGATCGGCCGCGCCATCGGGCTGGCTGTGGGCTGGCGCATGACATTCGCTGTGGTCGGGGCCTTTTCTGCCGCCGCGGTGGTGTACCAGGCAGCGGTGTTCCCGGCCATGCCGGCGGGTGAGCGCTTTGCCGTTAAACAGCTGCCCGAGCTGCTCAAGAACCCGTTCCTCATCGCGCTCTACGCGGTCACGGTTTTTATGGCGACCGGCTATTACACAGGCTACAGCTATATCGAGCCCTTCCTGGCGCAGGTCGCGCACGTCGACGCGGGCGCCATTACCATGACGCTGACGGCGTTTGGCTGCTCCGGTCTGGTGGGCAGCTGGCTGTTTGGCCGCCTGTTCGACGGGCATCGCTTCCCGTTTTTGGCTATCACGCTCTCCGGTGTGCCAGCGGCCCTGCTGCTCATAGGTTCGGCCGCATCGTCGCTCGCAGCAGTGCTTGCCGTCTGCGTGCTGTGGGGCTGCTGCGCCACGGCCTTCAATGTGGCGTTCCAGGCCGAGCTCATCAAGTACACGCCCGCGGATTCGTCGGCTGTCGCCATGTCGATCTTCTCGGGCCTGTTTAATCTGGGTATCGGCACGGGCACCGCGATCGGCGGCGCCGTGGTTTCGGGTCCCGGTATCGCCTGGATCGGCTTCGTGGGCGGGGCGATTGCCGTCGTGGGCGTCATCCTCGCCATCACGGTGATGTTCCCGGCCATACGCCGCGCAAAGCCCGTCGCCTAATCACGTTTCCTCATCAGTTGCGGTGGAATAGTTCCTGTTTAAGGCCTCTGAAGGCCCAAGCAGGAGCTATTCCACCGCAACTTATTTTGGGGGAGGGGATACAAGCTGGGCATACAATGTATGTCGTTGTGTTGAGCTTACCGGGAGGTTGCTATGTGGGCATACGAGACGACGTTCTATCAAATCTATCCGCTGGGCTTTTGTGGAGCTCCGCGCGAAAACGCCGCGCCCGTTGCCGAGGATGAGCTTGCCCAGGCTGCCAACGACGCGCCCAACCCCGATGCCCCCATCATGAAAATCGCCCAATGGGCCGACTACCTGCAGGAACTAGGTATTGGCGCTGTGCTCATCAACCCACCGCTCGAGTCCGATAGCCATGGCTACGACACGCGCAGCCTGCGCCACATCGACCGTCGCCTGGGTGGGGATGCCGACTTTGCCGCCGTGTGCGAGACGCTGCATGCCCACGGCATCCGCGTGGTGCTCGACGCCGTCTTCAACCACGTCGGTCGCGGCTTTTGGGCCTTCCGCGATGTGCAGGAGCGCAAGTGGGACTCGCCCTACAAGGACTGGTTCCACATCAGCTTTGACGGCGACTCGTGCTACGGCGACGGCTTTTGGTACGAGGGCTGGGAAGGCCATTTTGAGCTCGTGAAGCTCAACCTGCAAAACCCCGCCGTGGTCGATTACCTGCTCGAGTCCGTGCGCCGTTGGGCCGAGGTCTTTGGCGTCGACGGTCTGCGCCTGGACGTCGCCTATATGCTCGACCGCGACTTTATGCGCCGCCTGCACGCCTTTGTCCGTGAGCTCAAACCCGATTTTGTCCTGATCGGCGAGACGCTCCACGGCGACTACAACCAGATCGTCAACGACGAGATGCTCGACTCCTGCACCAACTACGAGTGTTACAAGGGACTGTACTCCAGCTTTAACTCGATCAACATGTTCGAGATCGCCCACTCGCTGCACCGTCAGTTTGGCGGCGACCCGTGGTGCATCTACCGCGGCAAGCACCTGCTGTCGTTTGTCGACAACCACGACGTGCCACGCCTGGCGAGCATCCTTACCGACAAGTCGTGCCTGCGTCCCGCCTATGGCATGCTCTTTGGCATGCCGGGCATCCCGTGCATCTACTATGGCAGCGAGTGGGGAATTGCTGGCGAAAAGGGTGGCCCCGATGGCGACTGGGCGCTGCGCCCTGCGCTCGATGAGCCTGCACCCAACGAGCTGACGGCGTTCGTCACACAGCTTGCGCACCTGCGCTCGGCCGACGACGCGGCGGCACGCGCCCTCAACTACGGTGCCTATCGCAACGTGGTGATCCAGAACAAGCAGCTGCTGTTCGAGCGCGCCTGCGACGACGCGACGGTGCTCGTGGCGGTCAATGCCGTGAACGAGCCTTATACCTTTGGAGCCGGCGAACTCAACGGCTCCTTCGTCGACCTACTTGCCGACGATGCACCCACGGTCGAGCTGACGGGCTCTCTTGAACTTGCGCCCTACGAGGTGCGCTATCTGTTGAGGGCCTAGGTCATGGCGGCGTCAGACGAGGGCTATCAACATATTGAGCATGGGTTTGAACCCGTGTTCGACCAGCACTCGCGCGTTTTGGTGCTCGGGTCGTTTCCCTCGGTGCTTTCGCGCGCCAATGCCTTTTATTACGGCAACCCTCAGAATCGCTTTTGGCGCGTGATGGCCGCGTGCCTTGGTGTGCCTGTACCACCCAACGAGGGCGACCCTTTGGTGGGCGGCGAGCCCGCGACGCTCGACGCCTCTATTGCCGCCAAGCGATCCATGCTGTTGAACGGTGGTGTGGCCCTGTGGGATGTGGTCGAGAGCTGCGACATTAAGGGGTCGAGCGACGCGAGCATCAAAAACGTTGTGCCGGCATATATCGAACGCATCACTGGAGCTGCGCCCATCGAGCGGGTGGTATGCAACGGAGGTACGGCGGGGCGCCTCTATAAGCGCTATCTACAAGAACGCACCGGGCTGCCCGCTGTCGTATTGCCGTCAACTAGTCCCGCTAACGCGGCCTGGCGCCTGGAGCGGCTTGTCGAGCGCTGGCGCGAGGCAGCTGACTGGACCGCACGGTAATCTAGATCCTTGATTGAGCATGGGCACCGAGGCGTTTGATGATGGCATGCCAGATTGGTGCGGGCACGGCGGGCTTGGCGCGCACCATGCCGTCGGCATCGACACTGCCGGCATCGCCGCCGCCAAGCAGCTGCGCATGCTCTATGGAGCAGCCCATGCGTACGGCGCCTACAAGCTTATCCATCGCTTCGGAAAATGGCCGGCGTAAGAGGCCCATACGCGGGGAGTGGCGAAGCGCCGCAATACCGCTGCCGGCACAGATGACAACGCCACCGCACCACGACAGGTCACGAAGACGACAGGCCCGGCGCAGCCGCACGGCGGTTTCGTGTGCCCGTTCGGCGTCCTCGGACCCAGCAAGAACGACGACATAGACGCGTGTCTCTGTATCCCCGAAGCGATCGAGTATCTGCTCGACAGTGATCATCGCCTCATCATCAAATGCATCATCAACAGCGAACACCATGCCATCGACTACACCGGCATCATCCGCCTCCAAGTCGACCGAACGGGGGAGCGCGGTGTCGGAAAGCTGAGCATAGGCGGCGATGGCATCCTGCAGGTCCCAAAGCAAAAACTCAAGATCGGCGCTCTCGGGAATACTGATATATGCAATGGTTTGCAGCGTTTTTGGTACATCGCCGCGTGCAGTTGTCTCCATGCCGCCTCCTTTCCGGTTGGTTTCCGTTTAGGTTACACCGTCTGGTGGCGCGCGGGCGCGCTATCCTAGTGCAACCCTTGCGAAAGGAACGCCATGCGTCTACCCATGAACACCTCGCTTGCCACGCTTAAGCCCTCCGGTATCCGCCGGATCAACGCACTCGCCGCCCAGCATCCGGGGTGCATCGCGCTCGCGCTTGGCGAGCCCGATTTTCCCACGCCCGATGTGATTAGCGCCGAGGTGACCGCCGCGCTGGGCCGCGGCGACACGCACTATCCGCCCAACAACGGTCGCCCCGCCCTGCGCGAGGCGCTGTCTACCTACATGGGAGACGCGGGCCTTACGTTTTCGGCCGACGAGGTCATCCTGACCGACGGCGCGACCGAGGCCCTGTCGGCAACATTTATGGCCATGCTCAACCCCGGCGACGAGGTTATTATCCCCACGCCGGCCTTTGGTCTGTACGAGAGCATCGTCGTGGCCAACCACGCCAAAGCGGTCTTTTTGGATACGGAGCCCGCGCAATTTCAGATTGACGAGGACGCGCTTCGCGCCTGCGTGACGCCGGCGACTAAGGCCATCGTCATCTGCACGCCCAACAATCCCACGGGCTGTATCCTCGACGCGGCATCGCTCGACGCCGTGGCACACGTGGCAGAGCAAGCGGGCATCTACGTAATCTGCGACGACGTATATAACCGCCTGGTCTATGTGGATGGCTATGAGCGCTTTGCCCAGCGCCACCCGGAGCTACGCGAGCAGACGGTGGTCATCGAGAGCTTCTCCAAGCCATGGGCTATGACCGGCTGGCGCCTGGGTTGGCTCGCAGCTGCAGCCCCCGTCATCGCCGAGATCGCAAAGGCCCACCAATACTTAGTATCGAGCGCCGTCTCCTTTGAGATGGACGCCGCAGCCCGAGCCCTGACCGTCGACCCAACCCCCATGCTCAAAGTCTACCGAGCTCGCCGCGAACGCGTGCTCGCAGCCTTAGACACCATGGGCCTCGACGTAGTGGAACCAGCCGGCGCCTTCTACGCTTTCCCCAGCATCAAACAATTCGGCCTAACAAGCGAAGACTTCTGCATCAAAGCCATCAAAGAAACCAACGTAGCCCTAGTCCCCGGAGATTGCTTCGGAACCGAAGGCCACATCCGCCTCAGCTACTGCGTAAGCGATGAAAATCTGGACGAAGGCCTCCGCCGCCTGTCCACCTTCGTCTCAACCCTATAGCCCACCGGGACCCAAAACCATCAGCCCACCGACCCAAGCATTATGAGTGGGGCGCGCCGGCCAACGGAAAACCGGGCTGCCCCATAGTTGACGCAGGCCGCGCCGCCGAAGGCCAGGCGCAAGGTTTTCGTAGATTCCGCACGAGCCGAAGGCCACTTAATGTGGCCTTCGTGCGAGCCCAGGACTTGACCGAGCGAAAACCTTGCGCCTGGCCTTCGGCGGAGCGTGCCGGATGGTGGAATTGTGTGCAGCCCGGTTTTCCGTTGACCGACGCCGGGGTCCCCGCCATAATACTTTCGGTTCACGCACGAATCCGCTGCCAGAGACAGCCGGTGCAAACGGGCATTGCCCGCGAGCTCAATGGGATATCCCGCCAGCCGAGGTGGTCGAGTAGATATGTCTTCTCGCCCCCGTCGCTCATGCAGCGCGGGGGCTTTCTTTTTGGACATGCCCCCGTCACGTCCTTGTGGCGGACCGTGCCCGGAAAGAATTCGAGGAGGTGTAATTCATGCCCCAGCAGTACAAAATCGACAAGGTTGCAGAGATCGAGTCCCGTATCGCCGAGAATGCCGGTCTGTTCGTCGTCAACTACAACGGTCTGACGGTTAAGCAGGCTCAGGAGCTGCGTCATCAGCTTCGCGAGTGCGGCGCCGAGATGAAGGTCTACAAGAACAACCTGGTCAAGATCGCTCTCAAGAACCAGGAGCAGCCCGAGCTCGACGAGATCCTCGCCGGCCCCGTCGCTTATGTGTTCTACGAGACCGAGCCGGTCGAGGCCGCTAAGACCCTTAAGGACTTCTCCGCTAAGTCCAAGGGCGTCCTTGAGATCAAGGGCGGTATCTCCGACGGCAAGGCCGTTTCCGCTGATGATGTTAAGGCTATCGCCGAGCTGCCCACCAAGGACCAGCTTCTCGGCCAGATCGCCGGTCTCATCTCCGGTTTCGCTCGCGACATCGCTGTCTGCGTCAACGGCGTTTCCTCTGGTCTCGCTCGTTCGATCCAGCAGGTCTCCGAGCAGAAGGCAGCCTAGTCGCTGTTTTCACCCGCGGCGGCAACGCCGCACCCCTGGCGCATTCGCGCCGTGTTTTAACTGATCTCCGTGCACAGACACGGAAACCGAAAGGACTTAGAAATGGCTAAGCTTACCACCGATGAGATCATCGATGCTCTTAAGGAAATGACCCTTCTCGAGGCTTCCGAGCTCGTTAAGGCTATCGAGGACACCTTCGGCGTTTCCGCCGCTGCTCCTGCCGCTGTTGTCGCCGCTCCCGCTGCTGGCGCTGCTGAGGCCGAGGAGAAGACCGAGTTTGACGTCGTGCTCGAGGGCTTCGGCGACAACAAGATCCAGGTCATCAAGGCCGTCCGTGAGCTCACCAACCTTGGCCTGAAGGAGGCCAAGGAGGTCGTCGAGAGCGCTCCCAAGGCTGTTCTCGAGGGCGCCAAGAAGGAGGACGCCGAGGCTGCCAAGGAGAAGCTCGAGGCTGCTGGCGCTGCTGTCACCCTCAAGTAATCAGGCTTTCTCGCCAGATTTCTTTGCAGACGGGGTTCGCATTGCGAGCCCCGTCTTTTTTGTTTTGGCCCCTCATTCCCATTGCTCGGCACGCAGAACACCGCTGTCTTCGCCGTGCCAATCCCGTTACCGCTGGGGCATAAAATTGCACCATTCGAGCAATAATTTGCGTTGACCTGCTGAAGAATTGCGTTTGCCTTACGGCGACGTATGTCTCCGGCGGTAAGATACTTCGGTATCGCAATTTGGTCTGCGGCCGCCGTGCCGCACGCTTGGGGCGCTTTGCGCCTGCGAAAGGATCCTTGAATAATATGAAGGCAATCATCCCCGCCGCCGGTCTAGGCACGCGTTTTCTGCCTGGCACTAAGTGCACGCCCAAAGAGATGCTGCCGGTTCTCGACAAGCCGGTTATCCAGTACGTCGTTGAGGAGGCACTCGACCCCGAGGAGGTCGACGACGCCATCATCGTTACCTCTCCCGGTAAGCCCGAGCTGCTGAGCTACTTCCAGCCCGACCGTTCGCTCGAGAACCTGCTGCGCGAGCGCGGCAAGAACGCCTATGCCGATGCCGTCGCCCACGCTGGCGGTATGCCGGTCGACTTCCGCTATCAGTACGAGCCCAAGGGTCTCGGCCATGCCATTCGCTCGGCGGCCGATGCTGTGGCGGGGGAGAACTTCCTGGTTCTTCTGGGCGACTATGTTGTGCCCAACCATGACATTTGCGACAAGATGCTTGCCGTCTCCAAGGAGCATGGCGGCGCTTCGGTTATCGCTGTTGCCGCGTGTGCTCCCGAGGAGGTCAGCCGCTATGGCGTTATCGCCGGCGAGCGCGTGGGCTCCCTCGAGGGCGCTGAGGGCGTTGGCGATGCCGAGCCTGGCGCCGTGTGGCGTATCGGCGGCTTGGTGGAGAAGCCTGCTCCCGAGGCTGCGCCTTCTAACCTTTACATCGTCGGACGCTATCTGCTGAGCCCGCTGGTCATGGAGCTGCTTGCCGACCAGCAGGCCGGCAAGGGCGGCGAGATCCAGCTGACCGACGCCATGGCCCGTTCGCTCGACCGCGAGGCCATGTACGCCGTCGTCATCGATCCTCTGTCGGGCTACGACACCGGCACGCCTTCTGGCTGGATGGCCACCAACGCCCTTATGGCCGCAAGCGATCCTCGCTTTGCCGATGCCTTCTGGGATGCCATCGACGAGCGCGGCGGCTTGATGCGCAAGTAAACAGCGCTTACGGGTGCGGACTTCGGTCTGCACCCGTTTTTTTGCGAAGTGCCGCTTAGCTCCGGAAAGTGCGACCCACAATTTGGTCGAATTCTGGGATGCGCTTTCCGGCTGAGGACCCTAGCGGAAAGCGCATCCCAGAATATCGGCTCAGGACGGGATACAGTTTCCCAAACGGGGCTCAATCGGAAACTACGACCCAGTTTGAGGCCTCAAAACGGGACGCAGTTTCCGCCCGATCAGCCTTCGCCGCCATTCCGCCATTCAGCGACGCGCATCAGTAACTCTGTTCACAGAAAATATATGAACATATGTTCGATATATGCACATCTACCTGCGTATTTTCTGTCGAAAAAATTTGCTACTCCAAAAACCCAATCGCGTCAAGGCTTTTCTTGCCCAACGGTCGGTACCTGATAAACTATTAGGTTGCGATAACTGGCGAAGCTATGCCTCGCCAACCCACCGAGCATTTCCGTGAAGGAGGAAAAACCTGGTGACCTACGCATACACTGCCACTGAGCGCAAGCGCGTCAGCTTCGGGAAAATCCCGGAGGCCATGGAGCTCCCCAACCTTATCTCTGTTCAAAGGGAATCCTTTGAGCGTTTTAAGGACGAGGGCCTTCGTGAGGCGTTTAAGGAATCCAGCCCCATCCAGAGCCAGAACCATGTTCTCGAGGTTACTTTCGGCGAGCATCAGTTTGGCGACCCCGCGCATACCGTCGAGGAGTGCCGCGAGAAGGATATGACCTATCAGGCTCCGCTTCTGACCGACGTCCGTCTCACCAACAAGGAGACTGGCGAGATCAAGGAGCAGCTCGTCTTTATGGGCGACTTCCCCATGATGACTGATCAGGGCACCTTCATCATCAACGGTACCGAGCGTATCGTCGTCTCGCAGCTCGTCCGTTCCCCGGGCGTGTACTTCAGCTCCGAGATGGATTCGGGCAAGCAGATCTACAAGGCCCAGATCATCCCGTCCCGCGGTGCCTGGCTTGAGTTTGAGGTCGACAAGCGCGACCAGCTCATGGTCTCCATCGACCGTAAGCGCAAGCAGAGCGCCACGATGTTCCTGCGCGCCCTTGGCATCGCCGTCACCAACGACGACATCATCGAGCTGCTCGGCAACTCCGATGTGATCAAGCGCACCCTCGAGCGCGATACCGCCCTTACCCGCGAGGATGCTCTTATCGAGATCTACCGTCGCCTGCGCCCGGGCGAGCCTCCCACCGTGGATGCTTCCCGCAGCCTGCTCGAGGGCCTGCTCTTTAACCCGCAACGCTACGACCTGGCCCGCGTCGGTCGCTACAAGGTCAACAAGAAGCTCAACCTCACTACCGAGGAAGAGGTCACGGTGCTCACCGACGAGGATATCGTCGCGACGCTCCGCTACCTCCTGTCCCTCGCTGCCGGCGAGCAGGGCTTCAAGGTTGACGACATCGACCACTTTGGCAACCGCCGTATCCGCACCGTCGGCGAACTCGTCGCCAACCAGTTCCGTATCGGCATGAGCCGTATGGAGCGCGTCGTCCGTGAGCGCATGAGCTCCCAGGACATCGACGAGATTACCCCGCAGTCGCTCATCAACATCCGCCCGATCGTGGCCTCCATCAAGGAGTTCTTCGGTTCCTCGCAGCTCTCGCAGTTCATGGACCAGGCGAACCCTCTGACCGGTCTGACCCACAAGCGCCGTCTGTCCGCACTCGGCCCTGGCGGTCTTGCCGGCCACAAGTCGGGCTCCAGCCGCCGCACCAACGTGCCGACGGCCGTCCGCGACGTTCACAACTCGCACTACAGCCGCATGTGCCCGATCGAGACCCCCGAAGGCCCCAACATCGGCCTGATCGGCTCGCTTGCCCTCTACGCCCGCGTCAACGAGTATGGCTTCATCGAGGCCCCGTTCCGCCGCGTCGAGAACGGCGTTGCCACCGACCAGATCGACTGGATGACCGCTGACGAGGAAGAGAAGCACGTTATCGCGCCGGCCAACACGCCGCTCGATCCCAAGACCAACGAGTTCATCACGACCGATGCCGAGGGCAAGATCGTCCGTCCGCATTCCGTGATCGCCCGTACCCGCGACTTCGACGGCTCCTTCGGCGCTCCCGCCGACGTGCCCGTCGAGGACGTCGACTACATGGACGTCTCACCGCGCCAGATGCTCTCCGTCGCAGCCACGCTGATCCCGTTCCTCGAGCACGACGACGCTAAGCGTACGCTCATGGGCGCCAACATGCAGCGTCAGGCCGTGCCGCTGGTTCACCCCGCCGCTCCCTATGTCGGTACCGGCATGGAGCGTCGCGCCGCCCTGGACTCTGGCGAGGTCACCCTGGCCAAGAACGCCGGCGAGGTCATCTTTGCCGACGCCTCCAAGATTATCGTCAAGCATGCCGGCGGCATGGACGAGTATCACCTGGCCAAGTACCAGCGCTCCAACCAGTCCACCTGCATCAACCACCGCCCGCTCGTGCGCGTCGGCGACACCGTTGAGCAGGGTGAGCCTCTGGCCGACGGTCCTTCGACCGATCACGGCGAGCTCGCACTGGGCCAGAACCTCACCGTGGCCTACATGCCGTGGGAAGGCTTCAACTACGAGGACGGTATCGTCGTGTCCGAGCGCCTGGTGGCCGAGGACCTGCTGACGACCATCAACATCACCCGTCACGAGATCGACGCCCGCGATACCAAGCTCGGCCCCGAGGAGATCACTCGCGAGATCCCGAACCTCTCCGAGGACATGCTTGCCAACCTCGACGAGGACGGCATCATCCGCATCGGCGCTGAGGTCGGCCCTGGCGACATCCTGGTCGGCAAGGTTACCCCTAAGGGCGAGAGCGCTCTGACTGCCGAGGAGCGCCTGCTGCGCGCCATCTTCGGTGCCAAGGCTCACGACGTTCGCGACACTTCCCTTAAGATGCCTCACGGCGCTTACGGCCGCGTCATCGACGTCGTCCGCTTTAGCCGCGAGAACGGCGACGACCTGGCCCCCGGCGTCAACGAGCAGGTGCGCGTCTACGTCGCCCAGCGCCGTAAGATCCAGCAGGGCGATAAGATTGCCGGCCGCCACGGTAACAAGGGTGTTATCTGTAACGTTCTGCCGGTCGAGGACATGCCCTACATGGCTGACGGTACCCCGATCGACGTTATCCTCAACCCGCTGGGCGTTCCTTCGCGTATGAACGTCGGCCAGCTGCTCGAGTGCCACCTTGGCTGGGCTGCTGCCTGCGGTTGGGATACCGAGGATGCCGATTCCGACAAGTACGTCCCCGGTCCGTTCTTTACCGCGACGCCCGTCTTCGACGGCGCCAAGGAGGACGAGATCGCCGAGGTCATCCGTCGTGCCAACAAGAATATGCTCAACAAGGCCACCGCTGCCTTTGGCGATCACATGCGCCCCGAGTTTGTCACCCAGCTTGACGAGCGCGGAAAGACCCGCCTGTTTGACGGCCGTACCGGCGAGGAGTTCCGCGAGCCCATTACCGTGGGTACGTCCTACATCCTCAAGCTCGGTCACATGGTCGACGACAAGATCCACGCCCGTTCGACTGGCCCTTACAGCTTGGTTACCCAGCAGCCGCTGGGCGGCAAGGCCCAGTTCGGCGGCCAGCGCTTCGGCGAGATGGAAGTTTGGGCACTGTACGCATACGGTGCTTCCAACGTCCTGCAGGAGATCCTGACCG
This sequence comes from Collinsella sp. LCP19S3_A7, assembly GCF_052121995.1. Lineage (NCBI taxonomy): Bacteria > Bacillati > Actinomycetota > Coriobacteriia > Coriobacteriales > Coriobacteriaceae > Collinsella > Collinsella sp. LCP19S3_A7. The sequence goes on from NZ_JBQKDE010000001.1 coordinate 26,036, forward strand.
TCAAGTCCGACGATACCGTGGGCCGCGTCAAGACCTACGAGTCCATCGTCAAGGGCGAGAACGTCCCGGTTCCGGGTATCCCCGAGTCCTTCAAGGTTCTCGTCAAGGAGATCCGTTCCCTCGCACTGGACATCGAGCCCATGCGCGATGCCGACGAGGACGCCTCCGCCCCCGTGACCGCCGAGGAGACCTCTGCCCTCGATGACCTGGCTGCGCTCGCCGGCGTTGACGCCGACGTCGAGGCCCAGGATGCCGAGACCGCCGAGGCACCCGAGGCTGTCGCCGCCACGACCACTGATAAGGAGTAGTTGACTGTGGCAGATTTCGAAGCTACTGAATTTGACTCGGTAAAGATCTCCCTTGCCTCCGCCGACCAGATCCGTTCCTGGTCGCACGGTGAGGTCAAGAAGCCGGAGACCATCAATTACCGTACCCTCAAGCCCGAGAAGGACGGCCTGTTCTGCGAGAAGATCTTCGGTCCCGCCAAGGACTGGGAGTGCTCCTGCGGCAAGTACAAGGGCATCCGCTTTAAGGGCATCGTCTGCGAGCGCTGCGGCGTCGAGGTCACCTCGGCTAAGGTGCGTCGCGACCGCATGGGCCATATCGAGCTCGCCGCTCCCGTGTCCCACATCTGGTACTTCAAGAGCCCCACGAGCTTCCCGATGAGCCGTATGCTCGACATCAAGTCCAAGGACCTCGAGAAGGTTCTGTACTTTGCCAGCTACATCATCACCGAGGTCGACTACGAGGCTCGCGAGGCCGACGCTGACGATCTGCGTGAGGAGCTCGCCGCCGATCTGGAAGAGATCGATGCCGAGTGCGCCCGCCAGATCGAGTCCCTCAAGGAGCAGGGCAACCCCGAGAACTTTGACGAGTTCTCCGACGAGGAGCCGCTGACCCCCGAGGAGATCGCCTCCGGCATCGTCGACATCGAGGAAGAGTGCAAGGACGAGAAGCAGCTCCGCACGGACGCCTTCAACGCCTTCATGAAGCTCACCGAGCGCGACCTCATCTCCGATGAGCCGCTGTTCCGCGAGATGACCCGTTACTACTCCATGTACTTCAAGGGTGGCATGGGTGCCGAGGCCGTCCGCGACCTGCTCGCTGCCATCGACCTCCCCTCCGAGGCCGAGAAGCTCAAGGCCATCATCGCCGACGAGGACTCCCAGAAGCAGAAGCGCGAGAAGGCCGTTAAGCGCCTCGAGGTCGTTGACGCCTTCCTGAAGGGCGGCAACAGCCCCGCGAACATGATTCTGGATGTCATCCCGGTCATTCCGCCCGATCTGCGCCCGATGGTCCAGCTCGATGGCGGCCGCTTCGCCGCGTCCGACCTCAACGACCTGTATCGTCGCGTGATCAACCGTAACAACCGACTCAAGCGCCTGCTCGACCTGGACGCCCCTGCGATCATCGTGAACAACGAGAAGCGCATGCTCCAGGAGTCCGTGGACGCCCTGTTCGACAACGGCCGCCGTGGGCGCCCGGTCTCTGGCCGTGGTGGTCGCCCGCTTAAGTCGCTCGCCGAGGCCCTCAAGGGCAAGCAGGGTCGTTTCCGCCAGAACCTGCTGGGCAAGCGTGTCGACTACTCTGGCCGTTCGGTAATCGTTACCGACCCCAAGCTGCTGCTGCACCAGTGCGGTCTGCCCAAGACCATGGCGCTGGAGCTCTTCAAGCCCTTCGTCATGAAGCGCCTGGTCGAGCTTGGCAAGGTCGAGAACATCAAGGGCGCCAAGCGCGCTATCGACCGCGGTGCCACCTTTGTGTGGGACATCCTCGAAGAGGTCATCGACGGCCGTGTCGTGCTGCTCAACCGTGCACCGACCCTGCACCGTCTGTCCATCCAGGCCTTTGAGCCGGTGCTGGTCGAGGGCAAGGCTATCCACCTGCACCCGCTGGTCTGCGCGCCCTTCAACGCCGACTTCGACGGCGACCAGATGTCTGTCCACGTGCCGCTGTCCAGCCAGGCTCAGGCCGAGGCCCGCGTGCTCATGCTCTCTGCGAACAACCTGCGCTCGCCGGCATCCGGCAAGCCGGTCAACATCCCCTCGCAGGACATGATCATTGGTGTGTACTACCTGACCCAGGTCCGCGACGGTCTGCCGGGCGAGAACCACGTGTTCTCGAGCTTCGACGACGCGCTGCACGCCTATGACTGCCGCTCCGAGGTCGACATGCAGGCCAAGATTCAGGTCCGCGTGTCCGCCGAGAACGCCAACGTCATCAACGAGGACGGTACCCGTATCTTCCGCGTCAAGAACGGCAAGAACGAGTTCGTCGACTACGATGTCACCGGCAACAAGACCGCACGCTTCGAGACGTCTATCGGCCGCATCATCTTCAACCGCCAGTGCCTGCCCGAAGACTACGAGTTCATGAACTACAAGATGGTCAAGGGCGATGTGGCCAAGCTGGTTGCCGACTGCTGCGATCGTTACCCCGAGGCCAAGGTCGGCCCGATCCTCGACTCTATCAAGTACTCCGGCTTCCACTACGCTACCCGCGCCGGCCTCACCATCTCGGTGTGGGACGCTCTCATCCCTGCCGAGAAGCAGGAGCTGCTCGACCGCGCCCAGGCCAACGTCGACCAGATCAACGAGTACTTCGAGGAGGGCTTCATCAACGAGACGGAGCGCCACATCGAAGTCGTTAACGAGTGGACCGCTTGTACCGACAAGGTCGCAGCGCTCATGCTCGACATGTTCGACGAGGAGAACCCGCTGTACATGATGGCCGACTCCGGCGCCCGTGGTTCTAAGACCCAGCTGCGTCAGCTCGGCGGCATGCGTGGCCTGATGGCAGATATGTCCGGCGAGACGATCGACCTTCCCATTAAGGCGAACTTCCGCGAGGGCCTGCTGCCGCTCGAGTACTTCATTTCGACCTACGGCGCCCGTAAGGGCCTGGTCGATACCGCATCCCACACCTCGGACTCTGGCTACCTGACCCGTCGTCTGGTCGACGTGGCCCAGGACGTCATCGTCCGCGAGGAGGACTGCGGTACGCACGAGGGCGTCACCTACAACCTCATCATCCCCGGCACCACCGACCTCAACACCGATCTTGTCGGCCGTTGCTTCATTGAGGACGTCGTGGCTCCCGATGGCACCGTGCTCTTTGAGCAGGACGGCTATATCGAGAAAGTCGCTGACATCCAGAAGATGGTCGATGCGGGCCTTAAGAAGGTCAAGCTTCGCGCGCTGCTCACCTGCCGCTCCAAGTACGGCGTGTGCCAGAAGTGCTACGGCTGGGATCTTTCCACCCGTCGTCCGGTCGCCATCGGTACCGCAGTCGGCATTATTGCCGCCCAGTCCATCGGCGAGCCCGGTACGCAGCTTACGATGCGTACCATTCACTCCGGCGGCGTCGCTGGCGTCGACGATATTACGCAGGGCCTGCCTACGGTCAGCCGTATGTTCGATATCGTCGGCAACGTCAACGAGAAGATCCTGGGTCGCGAGGCCGAGCTGGCTCCGTACTCCGGCCACCTCTCGATTAAGCCCGAGAAGTCCGAGTACGTGCTGACGCTCACCGACTCCGAGGATCACACCCGTGTCCTCGACGAGCGTCGCGTCCCCGCTTCGGTGCGCTTTATGCCCGAGATCGAGGACGGCTGCGAGGTTCGCGCCGGCGACCAGATCACCAAGGGCTTCGTCAACTTCCGCAACCTGCGCAAGCTGACCGACATCGAGTCGACGATGCACACCTTCGTCGAGAGCGTCAAGGACGTCTACACCAGCCAGGGCGTCGACCTGAACGACAAGCACATCGAGGTGCTCGCACGTCAGATGCTGCGTCGCGTTCAGATCACCAACCCCGGCGACTCCAAGTACCTGCTTGGTCAGTACGTCGACCGCTACGAGTTCGCCGACGAGGTCGAGCGCGTTGCCCGTCTGGGCGGTCAGGCTCCCGTGGCTGAGCCCGTCATCTTGGGTACGCTCAAGGTTGCGTCCAACATCGACTCCTGGCTGTCGAGCGCTTCGTTCATCCGTACCGCCGGCGTCCTTACCGAGGCTGCTATTGAGGGCAAGGTCGACCACCTGCTCGACCTTAAGTCCAACGTCATCGTCGGTAAGAAGATCCCGGCTGGTACCGGCCTCAAGCCGTACGCTAACGCCAAGCTGACGTATCGCACGGCCGACGGCTACGTGGACATCGATGGTCCGGCTTCGCCCAACGCCAAGTCGCTGCCCGAGTGGGCTCCCGTGGAGCTCAAGGACCTGGACGAGCGGCTCCCACAGCAGCTCGACTGGGCCGGCTACGACGAGTTTGGCGGTGCTGACGGTTCGTTCACCCGCAACGGCCACACCATCTCCGCCGAGAAGGCTCGCCTGTACCTGTTCGACGACCTGGGCGTGTCGCAGCGCTGGACCAACAAGTTCAGCGAGGTCGGCATCGAGACGGTCGGCGACCTGGTTGGCAAGTCCGAGGAGGATCTGCTGCGCATCGATGGTATCGGTGCCAAGGCGATCGAGGAGCTCCGTGACGGCCTCGAGGCCCACGACCTGCTCTACATCCTCGAGAACAACGACGACGTTGCCGACGAGGAAGACCTCTCGCAGCTGCTGCAGATGGTCTTTAGCCCCGACGGTCCGGACGACATCCTGCTGGGCACCTCCGCTCCGACGCATCACGCCGATGCCGACGAGGAGCTCCTGGGCGCCCCGATCGACGACAAGAAGGCTTCCGCCAACGGTGCCATCAACGAGGACATGGCTTCCCTCGACGAGCTGCTCAACCAGCTCGTGGACACCGACGACGCCGAAGAGGCCAAGGACAACGACGGGGAGTAATTTCCCAGTACGTTAACCGCCCTTCCAAAGACCCGCTTCCCAACAGGGGAGCGGGTCTTTTTTGTTGAGGAACGTTGCCCTGACGAGCACGTAGGATTCCCGGGACGGGCGGCCCTGGGGTTAAGTTTGTCGCGAGTTCCGCACGCAAAGGAAAGCACTTAATGTGCTTTCCGTCTTGCGCAGGACTGTAGAGCAGCAAACTTAACCCCTGGGCCGCCCGTCCAGGAAATCCGCCCTCGCGCACAGGAGGGGATTCCTTTTGTGTAGGCTTTGCGGAAATGTGGCTATTTTAGGATACGCCCGGCGGCGTGGTCTGTTGACGACACAGCTAACGGCACGTATCCTATCGAACTGCGTGTTTCGTAGGGGGATGCTGACCCCTCGATTCAAGCCGTTGCACTTTACAGAAAGCTGGAATCATTCGAGAAGGAGTACGCTTTGCCTACTATTAACCAGCTGGTTCGCCAGGGCCGTCGTTCCGCGCCCAAGAAGTCCAAGAACGCTGCTCTGCAGCACAACTCCCAGAAGCGCGGTGTGTGCACCCGCGTCTTCACCACGAGCCCCAAGAAGCCGAACTCGGCGCTTCGTAAGGTTGCCCGTGTTCGCCTCGTCAACGGCATCGAAGTTACTGCTTACATTCCGGGTGAGGGCCACAACCTGCAGGAGCACTCCATCGTGCTCGTCCGCGGCGGTCGTGTTCGTGACCTCCCTGGTGTCCGTTATCACGTCATCCGTGGCGCCTACGATGCTGCTCCGGTCCAGAACCGTATGCAGGCCCGTTCCAAGTACGGTGCTAAGCGCCCCAAGGCCAAATAAGCCAGATAACGTTTTGATACTTTCGCCGTGTGCCGCCTAAGCGCCGCACGGTAGACACTTAAGGAGATTTCACATGCCGCGTCGTGCAGCAGCTAATCGTCGTGAGGTTCAGCCTGACGCCGTTTACAACAACCGCCTGGTGACTCAGCTCATCAACAAGGTCCTTCTTGACGGCAAGAAGGCCACCGCTGAGCGCATCGTTTACACTGCTTTCGAGATCGTTGCCGAGAAGTCCGAGGGTGGCGACGCTCTCGCTACCTTCAAGAAGGCTATGGACAACGTCAAGCCCACGCTCGAGGTTAAGCCCAAGCGTGTCGGTGGCGCTACCTATCAGGTCCCGATGGAGGTCAACTCCCGCCGTTCCACCGCTCTGGGCATCCGCTGGATCGTCAACTTCTCCCGCGCTCGCAAGGAGAAGACCATGGCTGAGCGTCTCGCAAACGAGATTCTGGACGCTTCCAACGGCCTGGGCGCTTCCGTCAAGAAGCGTGAGGACGTCTTCAAGATGGCCGAGGCCAACCGCGCGTTCTCTCACTATCGTTGGTAAGTTAAGGTAAGGAACTAACATGGCTAAGGCTAAGCACAAGCTTTCCGATACCCGTAACATCGGCATCATGGCCCACATCGATGCCGGTAAGACCACCACGACCGAGCGTATTCTTTACTACACCGGTAAGACCCACAAGATCGGTGAGGTCCATGAGGGCGCTGCCACCATGGACTGGATGGTTCAGGAGCAGGAGCGCGGCGTAACCATTACCTCCGCTGCTACCACGTGCTTCTGGAACAAGGACGGTAAGGACTACCGCATCCAGATCATCGACACCCCGGGCCACGTTGACTTCACCGCCGAGGTCGAGCGCTGCCTGCGCGTCCTCGATGGCGCTGTCGCCGTCTTCGACGCCGTTGCCGGCGTCCAGCCCCAGTCTGAGACCGTTTGGCGTCAGGCTTCTACCTTCAACGTTCCCCGCATCGCCTTCATCAACAAGTATGACCGCGTGGGCGCTGACTTCTTCAACGCTATCGAGACCATGAAGGATCGTCTCGACGCCAACGCCGTGGCCGCTCAGGTCCCGATGGGCGCCGAGGACAACTTCTGGGGCGTCATCGACCTGGTCACCATGACTGCATGGGACTTCAAGGCCGACGAGAAGGGCATGACCTACCCCGAGCCGATGGACGAGATCCCGGCTGAGTTCGCCGACATCGCTGCCACCAAGCGCGAGGAGCTCCTCGACGCCGCTGCCAGCTTTGACGACGAGCTCATGGAGAAGATCCTCATGGAGGAGGACTTCACCGTCGAGGAGCTCAAGGCTGCTCTGCGCAAGGGCGTTCTGGCCAACGAGCTCAACCTCGTCTTTGTGGGCTCCGCCTACAAGAACAAGGGCGTTCAGGAGCTGCTCGACGCTGTCGTCGACTACCTGCCCAGCCCGCTCGACGTTGAGGCCGTCACCGGTACCGATCCGGAAACCGGCGAGGAGATCGTGCGTCATCCCTCCTTCGACGAGCCCTTCTCCGGCCTGGTCTTCAAGATCATGACTGACCCGTTCGTCGGTAAGCTCACCTACGTCCGCGTTTATTCCGGTCGCGCCGAGTCCGGCTCCTACGTGGTCAACGCCTCCAACGGTCAGCGCGAGCGTCTCGGCCGCATCCTCGAGATGAACGCCGCCGAGCGTATCGACCGTGACGACGCTTGCGCCGGTGACATCGTCGCCTGCGTCGGCTTCAAGAACTCCACCACCGGTGACACCCTGTGCGCCGAGGGCAAGGAGATCGTCCTCGAGAAGATCGAGTTCGCCAAGCCCGTTATCGACGTTGCCATCGAGCCCAAGACCAAGGCCGAGCAGGACAAGATGTCCCTGGCTCTGACCAAGCTCGCCGAGGAGGACCCGACCTTCACGGTGTCCACCAACCACGAGACCGGCCAGACCATCATCGCCGGCATGGGCGAGCTGCACCTCGAGATCATCGTTGACCGTCTGCTCCGTGAGTTCAAGGTTGACGCTAACGTCGGTAAGCCCCAGGTTGCCTACCGCGAGACCGCTGGTCACGACGTCGAGAGGGCTGAGGGCAAGTTCGTCCGTCAGTCCGGCGGTCGCGGTCAGTACGGCCACGCCGTCATCAAGCTCGAGAAGATGGAGGAGGGCTTCGGCTACGAGTTCGTCAACGCTATCGTCGGCGGCGTCGTGCCCAAGGAGTACATCCCGTCCATCGACAAGGGCATCCAGGAGGCCCTGAACACCGGTGTTATCGCCGGCTTCCCGGTCCTCGACGTTAAGGTCACCCTGTTCGACGGTTCTTACCACGAGGTCGACTCCTCCGAGGCCGCCTTCAAGATCGCCGGTTCTATGGCTATCAAGGACGCCCTCAAGAAGTCTGATCCGCAGCTGCTCGAGCCGATCATGGCTGTCGAGGTCGAGACCCCCGAGCAGTACATGGGCGACGTTATGGGCAACCTCTCCGGTCGCCGCGGCAAGATCGAGGGCATGGAGGATCGCAAGAACACCAAGCTCATCCGTGCCAAGGTGCCGCTGGGCGAGATGTTCGGTTACGCTACCGACCTTCGCTCCCAGACCCAGGGCCGTGCATCCTACACGATGCAGTTCGACTCTTATGAGCCTGCGCCCAAGTCCATCGTGGACGAGGTCATGAGCAAGAACGCCTAAGTTCGAGCTCCCTGTTACGTAATCCGCGAGAACATCTCTCGCACTCTTTGGAGGTTTAAGTTGGCTACCCAGAAGATCCGCATTCGCCTCAAGGGCTATGATCACGAGGTCGTCGATCAGTCCGCGAAGCTCATTGTCGAGACCGCTCAGAAGACCGGCGCTCGCGTTTCCGGTCCTGTCCCCCTGCCCACCGAGCGCAACCTCTACACGGTCATCCGCTCGCCGCACAAGGACAAGGACTCCCGCGAGCAGTTCGAGATGCGCACCCACAAGCGCCTCATCGACATCCTCGACCCCACCTCGGGCACCGTTGATTCGCTCATGCGTCTCGACCTCCCCGCTGGCGTCGACATCGACATCAAGCTCTAAGCTTTTTGCTCGATAGTGCGATTTGTAAGGCCGCAGCCCTAAGGGTTGCGGCCTTTTTTGTATCGATGGGGTAAAGGGTCTACACTACTGAGCTATTCGACAAACGAGTGTATGAGTAAAACTGTTGGGGGCAGATATAGATGGTCGAGTGGATCGTTCGTCGTGCGCAGGGCGACCGTGCGCGTGTGGGCACGTTGGCGGGCGTGATGTGTATTCTCGCCAATGTGGCGCTATGCGCTGCGAAGGGTGCAATTGGCGTGCTGTCGGGATCGGTTTCGATTGTGGCGGACGCCATGAACAACCTGTCTGACGCCAGCTCAAACATCGTGAGCGTGCTTGGCTTTAAGCTGGCTGGCAAGCCGGCAGACCCCGAGCATCCTTACGGCCATGGCCGCTACGAGTATCTCTCGGGTCTGGTCGTGGCGGCGCTCGTGCTGCTCATCGGCCTCGAACTGGTGAAGTCCTCGTTTGAGCGTATCGTCCACCCCGAACCCGTCGAGTTCTCGCTTGCCCTGGTGGCAGTCTTGGCGCTTTCGATGGTTGTTAAACTGTGGATGGCGGCCCTCAACCAAAAGCTCGGTGACCGTATTGAGTCTGAGACGCTGCATGCGACCGCGCAGGATTCCAAGAACGATGTCCTTGCTACAGGCGCCGTGTTAGCGTGCGCAATTGTTTCGCAGGTGACGCATATCAATCTTGATGCTTGGGTCGGCCTTGCCGTTGGCGCCTATATTGGCTGGAGCGGTTTTGAGCTCATCCAGGATACGGTGAGCCCGCTTTTGGGTCAGGCGCCCGATCCCAAGCTGGTCGAATATATTCGCGGCAAGATCATGAGCTACCCTGGCGTTTTGGGCGTTCATGACCTAATGGTTCACGACTACGGCCCGGGCAGGAAGTTCGCAAGCGCTCACGCCGAGATGGCGGCCGAGGCCAGCCCGCTGGAAAGTCACGACACGCTCGACAACATTGAACAGGCATTTAGGGACGAAGACGACATGATTGTCACGCTTCACTACGATCCCATCGTGACCGATGACCCCAAGGTGGCGAGCATGCGCTTGCGCATTCACGCCATGGCCCAACAGATCGATAGCCGCCTTTCGATTCATGACCTGCGCTGTGTGCCGGGTCCTACGCACACCAACGTAATCTTTGACTGCGTGCGTCCCTCGGATTTGGGCATGGGGTCCGATGAGCTCAAGCACGCGTTGGCCCAGAGGGTCGAATCGGAATTTCCCAAGTCGATTGCCAAGATTACGATCGACGATGACTACGTAGGGCATACCCACGAGTAGGTCTGCGCCGGCAAAGCACGTTATACAGAAGGGGAGAATATGAAGAGGCTGTATCTGCTCCGCCACGGCCAGACGGAATTCAACGTAATTAAGCTCGTCCAGGGTCGCTGTGATTCACCGCTTACCGATTTGGGCCGTCAACAGGCCCAAGCGGCAGCCGAATGGCTCAAAGCCCACGGCGTTGTCCCCGACAAAGTGGTCTCATCGCCTTTAGGCCGAGCCATGGACACGGCAAGTCTCGTCGCATGCGAGATCCTCGGTCCGGATGCCACTGTCGAACCCTGCGAAGGCATCATCGAGCGCGGCTATGGGACCTTCGAGGAAGGCCCGCACGACGCATTGCCTACCGACGTTTGGGATCCGGGCGAGGATTTGGTCCCCTTTGGAGGAGAAGGAAGCCGCACGCTGCAAGAACGCATGGTAGACACCCTCACCAATATCATGGGCGCCGAGGGCATCGAAACCCTCCTAGCAGTAAGCCACGGCAGCGCCAGCCGCCAATTCATCAAGGCTGCAGCTCCAGAGGGCTTCGAGCTCCCAGCAAAACTCCCCAACTGCGCCATTATGATCTTCGATTTCGACGATGCGCGAGAAGAGGACGATACGCCCCAATGCAAGTTCACCTTGCAGCAAATTGTGGATCCCCAACAAAGTCATTAGCTGAGCGAGCAGAGTTAAGCAGACATCAACGTGTCGTCTCCCGAGCTTGGCAGAGGGGCGGCGAAATATATTAAGTTTGTCGCGAGTTCCGCACGCAAAGGAAAGCACTTAATGTGCTTTCCGTCTTGCGCAGGACTGTAGAGCAGCAAATTTAATAAATTTCGCCGCCCCTCTGCCAAGCCCAGGCGACTTCACGCACTTTACCTGCGTAAACAATGTGAGTGAAATATGAATCTCGATGGATACGCCCGCAGCCGTGTATACTAAACAGCTGTGTGAAACCAGGGGAGTATTCTGGCTGGACAAAATGCCTGCTTAATAGGGTTGTCAGGTAGTCCGGACGCAATACAAGGCTGGGGAGCACGTCGTGTAAGTAGTGGTCCTCTAGGGGCGTACGCTCGGTGGTGTACGCATTGTCCCAAGACCACGCGAGAGTTGGGATCATATCTTGATCAGCATGATTCTCGGCCGCAAGATTGGCATGACCCAGGTTTGGGACGAGAACGACAACGTCGTTCCCGTCACGGTCATCCAGGCTGGCCCCTGCGCTGTCTCGCAGGTTAAAACTCAGGCAACCGACGGCTATGACGCCGTCCAGATCGGTTTCGGCGACATCAAGGCCAAGAATGTGAACAAGCCCATGGCTGGTCACTTCGCCAAGGCCGGCGTCGAGCCTGTCCGCTTCCTTCGTGAGGTCCGCGTCGAGAACGGCGAGGAGCACAAGGTCGGCGAGGTCGTCACCGTCGCTGATTTCGCTGATGTCGAGAAGGTCGACGTCATCGGTACCTCCAAGGGTAAGGGCTTCCAGGGTCGCATCAAGCGCTGGGGTCAGCGCCGCGGTCCTATGACGCATGGTTCTCACTTCCAGCGTCACCCCGGTTCTATCGGTCAGTGCGCCTATCCTGCGCGCGTCCTCAAGGGCGTCAAGATGGCCGGCCACATGGGTAACGAGCGCGTTACCGTCAAGAACCTTTCCGTTGTCCGCATCGATGCCGAGCAGAACCTCATCTTGGTCAAGGGCGCTGTCCCGGGTGCCAAGAATGGTCTCGTCGCCATCCGTATGGCCTAAGGGCCCAGCCCATTTAGCCCAGCGTCATACCAAGGAGAACACTTAAATGGCAAAGTTTGAAGTAAAGAACAGCGAGGGCAAGAAGGTCGCCGAGGCCGAGCTCGCCGCTGAGGTGTACGGCATCGAGCCGAACATCCACGTTATGCACCACATCGTCAAGTGCCAGATGGCCTCTTGGCGTCAGGGCACCCAGTCCGCTAAGGGCCGCTCTGAGGTTTCCGGTGGCGGCAAGAAGCCTTGGCGTCAGAAGGGCACCGGTCGTGCCCGCCAGGGTTCCATCCGTGCTGCCCAGTGGCGTCACGGTGGCGTTGTCTTCGCCCCCAAGCCCCGTTCCTACGCTAAGCGTATGAACAACAAGGAGGTCAAGCTGGCTATGCGCTCTGCGCTGTCCGCCAAGCTGGCCGATGGCGAGCTCGTGCTCGTCGACGACTACGGCTTCGAGAAGCCTTCCACCAAGGCTGCCGTTGCCATGCTCAAGGCTCTTGGCCTTGAGGGCAAGCGTCTGACCATCATCGTTCGCGATGAGGACGTCAACGCCTACCTGTCGTTCCGCAACATTCCCAAGACGTTCATCATCACTGCCGACGAGGCCAACACCTATGATCTCGTCAACAACAACGCTGTGCTGATGCCCGCCGACATCGCCGCTCACTTCGGGGAGGTGCTTGCATAAATGACCGCCCACGAGATCATCATCCGTCCGATCGTGTCCGAGCGTTCCTTCTCCGGCATGGAGCAGAACAAGTACACGTTCGAGGTCGCCAAGGATGCTAACAAGTATCAGATCAAGGACGCTGTCGAGGAGATCTTCGGCGTCAAGGTCGTTCGCGTGAACACCCTGACGGTCAAGCCCAAGACCAAGCGCGTGCGCTATGTCGCCGGCAAGACCCGTTCTTGGAAGAAGGCCATCGTTACGCTGGCCGAGGGCGACACCATCGAGGTCTTTGGCAACCAGGCCTAAGACTCGCTGCTGTTGAGTGAGCTCATGCCTCCCAAATAGGGGAGGCGAGAGCTCAAGGTTTTGGGCGTATAAAATGGACACGCCCGGAACCGTGTATACGTCCGGTGTCATCGCACCCGAGGCAGAACCTCGAATCCCTGTCTGCGATGGCTAACGGATACCTATTGAAAGGGATTGTAATGGCTGTAAAGCACCTTAAGCCGACCTCCGCTGGTAGGCGTTGGCAGACGATCTCCGACTTCTCCGAGATCACCTGCACCAAGCCCGAGAAGTCTCTTCTCGAGCCCCTGCCCAAGAAGGCCGGTCGTAACAACAACGGCCGCATCACCACCCGCCACCAGGGCGGCGGCGTGAAGCGTCGTTACCGCGTGATCGACTTCAAGCGCAACAAGGACGGCGTGCCCGCCAAGGTTGCCACGATCGAGTACGATCCGAACCGTTCCGCTCGCATCGCTCTGCTGCACTATGCTGACGGTGAGAAGCGCTACATCCTGGCCCCCAAGGGCCTCGAGGTCGGTCAGACCGTCATGTCCGGTTCTGACGCCGACATCAAGCCGGGCAACGCTCTGCCCCTCGCCGACATCCCCGTCGGTACGCTCATCCACGCCGTCGAGTTCCAGCCGGGCAAGGGCGCCGCTATCGCCCGTTCCGCCGGTAACTCCTGCCAGCTGATGGGTAAGGAGGGCAAGTACGCCATCGTCCGTATGCCTTCCTCTGAGATGCGCCGCATCCTCGTTACCTGCCGCGCCACCGTCGGTGAGGTCGGCAACGCTGATCACGCCAACATCGTCATCGGCAAGGCCGGCCGTAAGCGTCACATGAACGTGCGCCCGACCGTCCGCGGTACCGTTATGAACCCTGTCGACCACCCGCACGGCGGTGGCGAGGGCAAGAACCACACCTCTGGTCGTCCCTCTGTTACCCCCTGGGGTAAGCCGACGAAGGGCCTTCGTACGCGCAAGAAGAAGAAGGTCTCGAACCAGCACATCATTCGTCGCCGTAAGAAGTAATTTCGGATACCGAGTTTTAGGAGAAAGCACTTATGAGCAGAAGTCTCAAAAAGGGCCCGTTCGTGGAGACTCGCCTTCTCTCGCGTATCACCGCGATGAACGAGGCTGGCAAGAAGGACGTCGTGAAGACTTGGTCCCGCGCGTCCACCATCTTCCCCGAGATGGTTGGTCACACCATCGCCGTCCACGACGGCCGCAAGCATGTGCCCGTGTATGTTACCGAGTCCATGGTTGGTCACAAGCTCGGCGAGTTCGCGCCGACTCGTACGTTCCGTGGCCACAAGGCCAAATAGGGGGTTAACCGTAAATGGCAACTAAGTCTATTGAAACTGAGGCCACCGAGGTTCGCGCCGTCGCTAAGTACGTGCGTGTTTCCCCCAGCAAGGCCCGCCTGGTGGTCGATCTGATCCGCCGCAAGCCTGTCGCTCAGGCCTTCGACATCCTCCACTTCTGCGACCGCGCCGTCGCCGTGGATGTCGAGAAGGTTCTCCGTTCCGCCGTTGCGAACGCCGAGAACAACAACGGTCTGCGTGCCGACAACCTGGTTGTCGCTGCTGCCTATGTTGACGAGGGTCCGACGCTTAAGCGCATCCGTCCCCGCGCCAAGGGTTCCGCTTCTCGCATTCTGAAGCGTACTTCCCACATCACCGTCGTCGTTGCTCCTCGAAAGGAGGCGTAAAGCTGTATGGGTCAGAAAGTCTACCCCACCGGCTTCCGTCTTGGCATCACCGAGAACTGGCGCTCCCGCTGGTTCGCAGAGAAGGATTACGCTAAGACCCTCGGTAACGATCTCGAGATCCGCAAGTACCTCGAGAAGCGTCTCTCCCGCGCAGCTGTCTCCCGCGTCGAGATCGAGCGCGCTGGCGACAAGGTGAAGGTCATCATCTTCACCGCTCGCCCCGGCGTTGTCATCGGTAAGAAGGGTGCCGAGATCGATACCCTCCGTACCGAGCTCGAGAAGGTCGCTGGCGTCTCCAAGGGCCAGCTCTCCGTCGACGTTGTCGAGATCAAGCGCCCCGAGCTCGACGCCAACCTCGTTGCTCAGTCTATCGCTGAGCAGCTCGAGGGCCGCGTTGCCTTCCGTCGCGCTATGCGCAAGGCTGTCCAGTCCGCCCGCAAGGCCGGCGCCAAGGGCATCCGTATCCAGTGCTCCGGTCGTCTCGGCGGTGCCGAGATGGGCCGTCGTGAGTGGTACCGTGAGGGTCGCGTGCCTCTGCACACCCTCCGTGCCAAGATCGACTACGGCACGGCTGTCGCCAGCACCACCATGGGTGCCTGCGGCGTGAAGGTCTGGATCTACCTGGGCGAGAAGCTCCCGGGCCAGCCTGTTCCCAACCCTGCACTCGAGGGCTCTTCCCGTCCTCGTCGTCGTAACTCCGAGAGGAGGGGTCAGTAGTGCTTGCCCCTAAGCGTATTCTTCACCGCAAGGTGCAGCGTGGCTCCATGAAGGGCCAGGCCAAGGGTAATACCGAGCTGCATTTCGGCGAGTTTGGTATCCAGGCTCTCGAGGCCCATTGGATCACCAACCGTCAGATCGAGGCCGCTCGTATTGCCATGACCCGCTACATGAAGCGTGGCGGTCGTGTCTACATCACGATCTTCCCCGATAAGCCCATCACCAAGAAGCCTGCCGAGACTCGCATGGGTTCTGGTAAGGGTAACCCCGAGGAGTGGGTGGCCGTCGTCAAGCCCGGCCGCATCATGTTCGAGGTCAAGGGTGTTCCCGAGGAGGTCGCTCGCGAGGCTCTGCGTCTTGCGCAGCACAAGCTCCCCATCAAGACCAAGATCGTTGCTGCCAAGAACGCCGAGCAGCGCATCGAGAAGGAGATGGCTGAGGAGGCCGCTCTCGAGACCAAGTGGGCTGCTGAGGACGCCGCCGCCGCCAAGGAGGAGAACTAATGAAGCCCGCAGAGATTCGTGAGCTCTCGGACGCTCAGCTCGTTGAGAAGCTGAAGGAAATGCGCGCCGAGCTCTTTAACCTTCGTTTCCAGATGGCCACCAGCCAGCTGGACAACACCGCTCGCGTCAACACCGTGAAGAAGGACATCGCTCGCGTCCTCACGGAGCAGCGCGCCCGCGAGATCGCAGCGGAGAAGTCCGCTGTCGCCGAGTAGGACCTAAGGAGAGAACATGACTGATTCGCGTAACTCGCGTAAGGTCCGTACGGGTGTCGTTACCTCCGTCTCCGGTGCTAAGACCATCGTTGTCACCATCACCGAGCGCAAGCGTCACCCCAAGTACGGCAAGATGATGACCAGCTCCAAGAAGCTGCACGCTCACGACGAGGAGTGCACGGCTGGCGTGGGCGACACCGTCCGCGTTATGGAGACCCGTCCTATGTCCAAGATGAAGCGTTGGCGCCTCATCGAGGTCGTCGAGCGCGCTAAATAAGCAGTCGCTCTTACGACTTATACGTTTCCGAAGATGTGCGTATGCCTGGCTTGCATACCACGGGCCGCATAAAGGCTGCGCACCTCTCTTCGGTTCTTAGTTCGGAGGAACATCTACCATGATTCAGATGCAAACCATGCTGAACGTCGCCGACAACTCCGGCGCTCGCAAGATTCGCTGCATCAAGGTGCTTGGCGGTTCCAAGCGTCGTTATGCAGGCATCGGCGATGTGTTCATCGGTGCTGTCCAGGAGGCTACCCCTGGCGCCAACGTCAAGAAGAAGGACGTTGTCCGTTGCGTCGTCGTTCGCACCGTTAAGGAGATCCGCCGCAAGGATGGCTCCTACATTCGCTTTGATGATAACGCCTGCGTTGTCATCAACAACGATGGTTCGCCCGTCGGCACCCGTATCTTCGGGCCCGTCGCTCGCGAGCTTCGTGACAAGAAGTACATGAAGATCGTCTCGCTCGCTCCCGAGACCCTGTAGTTAGGGGAGATATATGTATATCAAGAAGGGCGATAAGGTCCAGGTTCTCTCTGGTAAGGATCGCGGCAAGCAGGGCGTTGTCCTGCGTGCTCTCCCTGCCGAGAACAAGGTCGTTGTCGAGGGCGTTTCGGTCGTCAAGAAGGCCGTCAAGCCCAACGCTGCCAACCAGCAGGGCGGCATCGTTTCGCAGGAGGCTCCTATCGATGCCTCCAACGTCAATCTCGTTTGCCCCGAGTGCGGTAAGGTTACCCGTGTCGGTCACGAGAAGGACGGCAAGAACAAGCTGCGCGTCTGCAAGAAGTGCGGCCACAAGTTCTAAGCTGCCCGCAACATCTAAGTTGCTAGCAAAGGCCCGGATGCCACGGCACTCGGGCCTTTTTCTATCCCTACTCATTGGGGACAGACTTAAATGAGTGGCTACTTCTGACATACTCATTGGGGACAGACTTAAATGAGTGGCTATACTCATTGGGGACAGACATAAATGACTAGTCGTTGGGGACGTTCTTAAACGGCTAGTTGATGGGGACAGTCTTGCCACGAAAGCGTCGTACGGGAAACGCCCCCAGGATTCGACAGCCTGGGACAGTCCCTATGTGCCGGCAGTTAGGGATGATCTTTTGATGTCTGATGCCCCTAGGGGGCAGAGTAAGACAGCCTGCTTTGCCTTTAGGGGTTTTGGTGTTCCGCCTTTTTCTGCATCATAACGATCGATGCATGCGTATTTACGCACAGAGTCTTGCGCGATAATGCGCATAGCCGCGCAAATATCTGCTAATTATGGTTTAATTATAACCGATAAACAAATAAACACGCAAATACAAGCAAATGCGCGCAAATTTGTGCGAATATAAGGCTGTTGGAAATGAAGAACTTCCGGTGACTCAGGAGGCACATGATGACAGATTCCAAACAGGCTCCGCTCGACGCCGAAGCAGCCGCTAAGGCGGCGTTTGCCTCGGTCCAAGATCAGCCGTTCCCTAACGACATCTTTACGGCTCCCGAGCTTCGTTGGGCTGTGATCGGCTGCGGCGTTATCGCCAACCAGATGGCCCAGTCTCTCGCCCTTGCCGGCCGCAAGCTTGCGGGCGTCGCCAACCGTACGCTTTCCAAGGCCCAGGCTTTTGCCGAGCAGTATGGCGTCGAGAAGGTGTACGAGACGGTTGAGGACCTCTACGCCGATCCCGACATCGACGCCGTTTATATCACCACGCCGCATAACACGCATATCACCTACCTGCGCGCCGCTCTGGCAGCAGGCAAGCACGTGCTTTGCGAAAAGGCCATCACCCTCAACTCCGCCGAGCTCGACGAAGCACGTGCCATTGCCGACGAGCATAACGTGGTCCTTATGGACGCCACCACGGTGCTCCACATGCCCTTGTATCGGGAGCTGCGCCGCCGCATGGATGCCGGCGAGTTTGGCCGCATGAACCTCGCTCAGCTCAACTTTGGCAGCTACAAGGAATACGGCGACCTGACCAACCGTTTCTACAATCGCAACCTTGCTGGCGGTGCCATGCTCGATATTGGCGTGTATGCCCTGTCCGTCATGCGTCTCTTTATGGCAAGCCAGCCTGTTGAGGTCGTTTCGCTCGGCAACACCTGTGAGACCGGCGTTGACGTTGCGGGCGGCATCGTCTGCCGTAATGCCGAGCAGCAGCTGGGCGTGGTGAGCCTTACACTTCACTCCAAGCAGCCCAAGCGCTCGGTCATCAGCTTTGACAAGTGCTATATCGAGGTCAACGAGTATCCCCGCGCCGATCACGCAACGATTGTGTGGACTGCGGACGGGCACCGTGAGGAGGTCCACACCGGCACCGAGGCATACGCTCTGTGCTACGAGATGGCCGACCTGGAGAAGGCCGTTGCCGGCGATGATTCGAAGCGCGAGCTTCTGGATTATGCTTCTGATGTCATGGAGCTTATGACCAAGCTCCGCGCCGACTGGGGAGTCGTGTACCCCGAGGAGGAGTAAGCGATGCTTGCGGAGGATAGGCTCAACGCGATCGTCTCGATGGTCCAGCAGGCTGGCTCGGTTACTGTGCAAGAGCTTGCCGATACCCTGGGCGTGACGGCGTCTACCATTCGGCGCGACCTGCAGACGCTCGATCGAGCACACCGTATCGCCAAGGTCCACGGCGGAGCGACAAGTCTTGAGCGCGCGCACGTGACGCGCGACCTAACGCTCAATGAGCGCAGCGACCTCCATAACGACGATAAGGAGCGTATCTGCGCCCGCGCCGCGGCGCTGGTGGAGCCCGAGAGCTTTGTATACATCGATTCGGGCTCGACGACGCTCAAGCTCATCGAGCATCTTCCACACCTTGAAGATGTCACCTATGTGACCGATTCCGTGCTCCATGCTCAGCACCTCGCTTTGCGCGGCATGCGTACCGTGGTGCTGGGCGGCGAGCTCAAGCCCGAGACCGAAGCACTCGTTGGCCCCGATGCCTTGGCAACCTTAGACCGCTACAATTTCAACTGTGGCTTTTGGGGTTCTAACGGCATTGCCGCCGAGCAGGGCTTCACGGCGCCCGATATCGAGGAGGCGCAGGTTAAGCGCATCTCGATGCGCCATACGGCCAAGCGCTTTGTAATCTCGGATGCCAGTAAATTTGGCATGGTGGCGCCCGTCAAGTTCGCGGACTTTCGCGACGCTACAATCATTACCGCGGGCGAGGTGCCCGCCAAGTATCGGGCAATGGACAACGTCATCACGGTCTAGCGACGGGACAAGGCCAAAACCATCACAAAGGTGCCTGTCCCCATTGTGGTGGTTAGTAACGAAAACCGAGTAGTTTTCTCAATAGAAAAGCGGCAACGTCCATCACAGGCGTTGCCGCTTTCGTTGTCCGCCGGTTTGTCTAAGTCTGTAACAACTGGACCGTTAAAAGTGGGCTAGATGTTACAGATTGAGATACTTCCGAACCGCGCCATCCCTTTGTCTCAATCTGTAACATCTGGGATCGATTTTGCCGAGTTATTGTTACAGATCGAGATTTTCCCTTGAGGGGGATTTGAGTGTCTCGATCTGTAACAGATAGGCCGGAAAATGGGTTCTAACTGTTACAGATCGAGATGTTTTGGGGCCGCGGCTGAGCCATCGTGGCGGCTTGACGTTTGCCCAGATAAAACCTGCCAAAATAAACCTGTCCCTTTTTGGCAGGTTTTAGGGCTCCCAGGGGCAGGGGGCTTCGATGTAGATGTGCTCGCCGGTTACGGGATGGGTAAAGGATACGCTGTGGGCGTGGAGCATGAGGCCACAGGGGCGCGGCGTTCCGTACAGGTCGTCGCCAACCAGGGGATGATGCTCGCTTGCCAGGTGCACGCGAATCTGGTGTTTGCGGCCCGTGAGCAGCTCAACATCGATATACGAACGGGTGGGCAGGCCTCGACGGCTCTTAAGGCGCTTGAGCACCTTGACGCGCGTCTGCGACGGCTTGCCGCTGGCGCCGACGCGCATCTTGCGGCTATCGTGGCGGTCGCGGGCGATGGGCTTGTCGATGAGTTTTTCGTTCCAGTCGATCTTGCCCTCGGCGAGCGACAGATAGTGCTTTTCGAAGGCGTGGTCGATGACCATCTGGTCAAAGGCGGGCTGCGTCTGCTTGTCGAGCGAGAACAACACCACGCCGGTAGTGTCGCGGTCCAAGCGGTTGAGCGGCTGCATGTCGGTCGCGGCAAAGCCGTCGCCCATCGCCAGCAAAAGGTCGCTGGCATAGTCGGTAAGCGTGCGCTCGCCGGTGCCGTCGCCGTGGACGATCATGCCGGCGGGCTTATCGATGGCCATGAGCCAGGCGTCGCAATAGAGGACTTGGGGTTCTTCGTTCACGTGTAAGCCTTTCGGTTAGCTAATTCCCACAAACATGCAGCCCGAAGTGGCGCCGCGCAGGCGGGCGGCGGGCTTACGGCCGGCCTGCGCGGCCTCGACGGCGCGACGGACGCGTGCGACGGCGCGGCCAATCTCATCGGCCTCGAGCAGGGTTCCGTCGACCATGAGACGGCGCACGCCGGCGTCGAGCAGCTGTGGAACCTGCGGTGTGAGGTCGATGGGGTAGGCGTCGTACAGGCGCGAGCGGCCGTGGATGTCGGTGCGCACCGGCATGACCTTGCCGTCGATATTCTTGAGCGACAGCTTGCGGGCGCGCAAGCGGCAGTGGGCGCAATCGTGGATGCAGCCATTGGCCACCTGCAGGATGCAGTGCTCGCTCGTCATAACGCGCGGGCGCCCGAAAACGGTGATGCCCAGGGCCGCGGGCGCGGAGGTACCAAGCGAGATAATCTCGTCGAGCGTGATCTCGGGCGAGAGCCAAAACGCCCCGGCTCCGCGCTCGGCGAGTGCCTCCATGCAAGGCGTGTTGTGCACGGGCAGGCAAGAGCGAATCTCGGCCGTGGCACCAACCTGGGCGGCCAGGGCAAGCTCAGAGATGTTGCCAATAGCGACCGTGGCACCGGCAACAACCCACGGGTCGACGCGCGCGTGGTCGACGGCGCGGCAGACCTCATCGAGCACGGGAACAATACCCTGCTCAAACGCATCGGCGGGGGAGAGCTCGGCCGCATCGAGCGCGTCGGTGGTCATGTAGATGCGCGCGGCTCCCTCCGCGCGCGCTGCCTCGGCGGCCTCGAGCGAGGTGACGGTGGCACAGATCTGCGGCTCATCGCGGTAGTGCTCGGGCGCGGGGCGGGAATCACTGGTGACAATCGCCGGAATCTCGAGCGTTTTCGCGCGCTCCTCGTAAGGCGCCAGAATGGCCTCCTCGAGCGCCTTGCAAGCGGCGGCGCGCACCTTGTGCACAGCGGAGAAGCCCATGCCACAGCCCTCATCGAGCGCCACGTCAAAGCTCGCGGCCTCAAAGGGCGAGGAGCCCATGCGGCCCACATGCTCCACCAGATCGGACGCCTCAACCGCGCGGGTCTTGGCGGTCTCGACGGTAAAGCCGGTGGCGGTGGCGGTGAGCGTGGGGTCGTCGCAGCAGGTGAGCGTGACGGTAAACGGCTCGCCCAGACGCGCCGCGACGGACACGTCTACGGCGCGGCGGCGTAGCACGTCGCGCTTGAGCGCGGCGCCGGCAGCGTCAATGGCGCGCTGACTGCGAATCACACGCACGCGGCAGCCCTCGGGCATACTACGGGGCACGCGGCACTCGATGATGTCGCCGGCGGCGGCATCATCGGCGGCGATGGTAGTCAGGAACTGGTCGAACTCATCGTCGTGACGAAGCTCCAACAGGTCGCCCTTGCCCACGGGCTCAAACAGCTCAATGCGGGCGATGGCGGCGCGGCGACGACGGTCGTCGGGTTTGAGCCCGCGCACGTCGCGGTTGGCCATACGGCTGCCCAGCACCGTGCCCACGATCTGGCCGCGGTTGTTGGAGCGCCCGTAGCTCATCATCTCGTCGCCCGAGGTGCCGTCCTGATAGGCGTGCGTAAAGTCGCGGTTAAAGCAGCGCTTGAGTTGGCGCTGGCGAGCGGCGTCCTCGTCCTTATCTACGACGGCCCCGGCCAGCATGTCATCGATCTGATGACGATACACATCGACGATGGAGTACACGTAATCGGGCGCCTTCATACGGCCCTCGAGCTTGAGCGATGCGGCGCCGGCGTCATACAGGCGGCGAACAAGCTGTGAAGTGTTGGTGTCGCGCGGGCATAGCGCGCGCTCGCGACCGGCGGGGGAGAGCGTGCGGCCGTTCTCGTCAATTAGCTCGTAAGGCAGGCGACAGGGCTGGGCGCACATGCCGCGGTTGGCCGAGCGGCCCGCCATGGCAAAGCTCGAGAGCAGGCACAGGCCCGAGTAGCAAAAGCAGATGGCGCCGTGGCTAAAGACCTCCAGGTCAACGTCGGGCGCGGCGTCGTGGATGGCGGCGATCTCGTCGATGGAAAGCTCGCGCGAGAGGGTCACGCGGTCGGCGCCCTGCTCGCGGCACCAGATGGTTCCACGGTCATCGTGGATGTTCGCTTGGGTCGAGATATGGGTCTCGATGCCGGGCATGGTGCGCTTGACCTCAAAGAACAGGCCCCAGTCCTGGATGATAAAAGCGTCGGCGCCCAGCGTGGAGCAGCGGTGGATGAGCTGCAGTGCATCGCTCATCTCGGACTGCTTGATGACGATGTTGACCGTGACGTAGACGCGCGAGCCGGCCAGGTGCGCGGCGCGGCAGGCCTGCTCAAAGGCCTCATCGGTAAAGTTGGTGGCCTTGCGGCGGGCGTTGAAGCTGCCCATGCCGCAGTAGATGGCGTCTGCCCCGGCGGCGAGCGCGGCGGCAAAGGGCTCCGGGCCTCCGGCGGGGGCCAGAAGCTCGGGCCTGCGGTTGGTGGTTCGGCTGGCGGTTGCGGTCATATCCTGCCTTTCAAAATGCTCAGATACTCAAAAGTATAGTGGCACCGTCGCGATGGGCGATGCCCGCAGCCTAAGCAGGACAAAGTCTTCAGCAGCCTGGGCTGGCTGACCCCGTGGAGAACCGTTCAGCGGTTCGGGGAAACCGTTGGGCGATAAAATATTCTCGCATTCTGATAATTATCTTGCAGCGGGCAAAATCATCCCCTACTATCCCAATCAAGCGCGGTATTCAGACCGAACTGTGCCTCCCGGTGCGAACGCCGCGCTCACGCTCTCTATTTGATCGTAAGGAGAAAAACATGAGCAAGACCGTCGTGTCTTCCGATAACGCGCCCGCAGCCATCGGCCCGTATTCCCCCGGTATCCAGACCGGCAACATGGTGTTCCTGTCCGGCCAGCTGGGCATCGATCCCGCGACCGGCAAGCTGCCCGAGGGCATCGAGGCCCAGGCCAAGCAGTCCCTCGCCAACGTCGAGGCCCTGCTGACCGCTGCCGGCGCTACGTTTGCCGATGTCGTCAAGACCACGGTCTACCTGGCTGACATCGCCGACTTTGCCGCCGTGAACGAGATTTATGCCTCCAAGTTTGAGGCCCCGTTCCCCGCGCGCAGCGCTTTCCAGGTTGCCGCTCTTCCGGCTGGCGGTCTGGTCGAGATCGAGGTCGTCGCCGCTCTCTAAGGCGTTGGCAACAACTAAACATGACATGCAAAAAGACCCTGCAGCGCGTGTGAGCTGCAGGGTCTTTTGTCACGTGACGGATCGCTTGCGGAGCCACCAAGGGCAGTCTTTTTGGGACGGGGCCATTTTAGCTACCCCTATATGCAGGATTGATTTTACTTGCGGCTCATCGAAATCGTGGGCAGAGGGAGGGTAGCTAAAAGAGCCCCGTCCCAAAAAGACTGCCCGCGCTCCATTTTGCTCGTTAGCCCTCCTTGCGAACTTTTTGCAGGTAGCGGTAGACGCTGGGCTCCGAGATGCCCAGCGAGGTGGCAGCGCAGGCAACAGCGCCCTTGAGCATAAATACGCCGTTGCCGTTAAGGTGGCGAATAACGTCCACGCGATCGGCCTGCCCAAGCGAGGCGACATCCTGGCCGCGGCTTTCGAGCAATTCGGAAATGCTGTGGTCGATGAGCTCCTGCGTGGACTCCGAAAGGCTTTCGATCTCGATGGGGGAGGGCTCCGTGCGGACCGGCGCGGCGTCGAAGCAGGCCATGAGCTGCTGAGCCATGGCGTTGATGGAGCGTACCGTGGAAAGATCGGTGTTGACGCAGAGCATGCCGACGATCTCGTTATCCTCGCGAATAAAGTACGTTGCGGATTCCAACGCCTTGCCACCGGCGCCGCGCCCCTCGTAGCCCGTAATAAACGGCAGGTCGCGATACTTGGGGTCGTGCATGATCTTGAGTGCCAGATCGGTGGCGGGACCGCCGACCTTGCGGCCGCTCACGATGCCGTTGCGGATATCGACGATGGCGTGGTCGGGATCCGAGAAATCGTGCAGCACGATTTCGCTGTTTTTGCCGAGTATCTGCTCCAGGAAATCGACCATCGGCAAAAAGCGACGTACAGTCTCGTTCACGGGCAACTCCTTTGGATGAAATCGGAAGTTTTATAACAATTTTTTCTCATGGTAACACGGTGTCTATTGACTCGTATATTCGCAGGTACATTGCGTAATACAGACGAACGGTAGGATTTTGGCGGTAAGCGGTCGACCAAAAGAAAAGTTAGATGTTATTTTGACCAGACACTTTCCTGACCTGCGGAAATGCGTTGTCTCAGCTGAAAAATAGTCTGATAACAAAAAATTATTATTGAGAATGAGAAAATTCTTAAATACGATATTCACCGAAGGCACAACCTCAACCCCGCACTGCGTCACAATAGAGCGCTAGATGCGAAAACAACTACTTCGAGGATTGGTGGTCAAATGGCCCAGGAGACGGTTACGAACGGCACTGAAGCCCTGTTCACTCGCGAAGGCATGCCGCCCGTTAAGGAAATGATTCCGTGTGCCCTTCAGCACGTGCTGGCATCGTTTGCCGGCATCATTACCCCGGCGGTCATCATGGCCGGCGTCTACGGCTTTAACAGCCAGCAGAGCACCGACATCATTCAGGTGGCGCTCATTCTTTCGGCAATCGACACGGCCCTTCAGGCCTTCGCTCCTTTCCGTCGCATCGGCGGCGGCCTGCCCATCGTCATGGGCGTCTCGTTCGCGTTCCTGCCGGCCCTGCAGGCTATGGGTGCCTCGGGCTTTAGCTTTGGTGCGCTGCTGGGCGGCGAGATTGTCGGCGGTGCCGTCGCGGTCCTCTTTGGTCTGGCCTACAGCAAGATTAAGTGGCTGTTCCCGCCCGTCGTTACCGGTACGGTCATCTTCTCCATCGGCGTTTCCCTGTATCCCACGGCCGTCAAGTATATGGCCGGCGGTATGGGCACGCCGCTGTGGGGCACCCCGCAGGCCTGGTGCGTCGCTCTTATCACCTTCGCCGTGGTCTTCGCGCTCGCCAACTTTGGCAAGGGCACGTTCAAGCTGGGATCCGTGTTCTTTGGCATGATCGTTGGCATGATCGTCTCCATCCCCTTTGGCATGATCGACTTCTCCAGCGTCGCCACCGCTCAGGTCTTCGCCCTTCCCAAGCTCATGCCCTACGCGCTCGAGTTTGATCCCGAGGTCTGCATTACCCTCGCCGTCGTGTTCCCCATGGTTGCCATCCAGGTTATCGGCGATGTCTCCGCCGCCTGCCTGGGCTCCATCGACCGTATGCCCACCGAGCGCGAGCTTTCCGGCGCCATCGTGTCTCAGGGCCTCACTTCTATGGCCGGCGGCCTGCTGGGCGGTCTTCCCACCAGCGCCCTTGGCCAGAACGTGGGCATCATCTGCTCCAATAAGGTCGTCAACAAGTGGGTCTTTGTGATCATCGCGTCCGTCTTTGCCATCGCCGGCCTGTTCCCGCAGCTTTCTGCCGTCCTTTCCGCCATCCCGCAGCCCGTCATCGGCGGCGCGACCGTCGGCGTCTTTGGCACCATCACCATGAACGGCGTGCGCATGTTCACCCGCGAGGGCCTTACGCAGCGCACTACCACCATCGTCGGTACCTCCGTCGTCTTTGGCTTGGGTATCTGGATGGCCAGCGGTTGCCTTGCCGGCGAGGGTATGCCCACCTGGGTGTCCACCGTCATCGGCTCCAATGCCGTAACCCCCACCGCCATCATGGCCATCGTGCTCAACCTGATCCTTCCGCAGACGCCGGTCGTGGCTCAGCACATCGATGCTGCCAAGGACGCTGCCGTGGATCTGGTCTTGCCCGAGAGCAAGAAGTAACCCATTTGGTGCTATTCGTCGGCGGACACATCGCCTCGTCCGCCGACGTCATGCGGCGCCAAGCCGCACTTCAAAGGGTTTGTCCCGTGGGTAAAATAAGGCTGACGGCAGCCCAAGTGGTGAAGAGCTGGGCAGTGTCGTTGTTTAGATTAAGGGGTCGATGCCTTAACGGCGTCGACCCCTCTTTTTATGCTTCGGACGCTGCTTGAGTGCCTCGGAAAGTCCGATGAGCGCTGTGAGGAGCGAGACCAGAGCGGTCAGGAGCTTCCGGAACGGTCCGTGTGCGGTGGTGTACCGCCCCTTTTGCGTGCGCCGCTTGTCGAATTACGTTATAGCTAGCTATATTATCGGAAAGTATAATATAGCTAGCTATAACGTAAAGGAAGCTGAGGGTCCGTCCTGTGTTGTTGGTGACGGGGCTTTGCCCGATCGCGTGGTCTTTAGCATTTGCGGTTGAGTGCTCCGTGGATGTTGAGTGGTGGCTGGAGTAGAGCGACGAGTTGAGCGAACGCAGGAGCGGGCGCCGAGGCCTCGTTACTGAAAATTCATTTGTTAAACCTGGCAACCGTGGGTAGAATGAAGTCGACGGCAGCCCAAGGGTGATAGCTGGGCAGCGCCGTTACTTAGTTCAAGGGGTCAATGCCTTAACGGCGTCGACCCCTCTTCTTTTGCTTCGTACGCTGCTTAAGTGCCTCGGAAAGTCCGATAAGCGCGGTGAGGAGCGAGACCAAAGCAACCAAGAGCTCTACGAGCTCTGATGGGCCCGGGATGACCGCTGATTCAAGTCACCGGGCCTCAATCTTTTTCATGCATTTGAATAGAGCGGGCGACTCTCTTGGGGCCGTCTGCATGGCGTGCGACCGGCGCATGGCATTGCGCCCCGCTTTCATGTCCGCACGGGCGCCTATCCTTACGGCAATGTAGCCGCCTATGTAGCAAGCGGCAGGCAACGGAGAGAGGCCATAACCGTGTCAGCTGAAAAGACGCCGGGTATCTCGGCTATCGATACGACAA
This sequence comes from Collinsella sp. LCP19S3_A7, assembly GCF_052121995.1. NCBI lineage: Bacteria > Bacillati > Actinomycetota > Coriobacteriia > Coriobacteriales > Coriobacteriaceae > Collinsella > Collinsella sp. LCP19S3_A7. Next base: position 53,231 of record NZ_JBQKDE010000001.1, read on the forward strand.
ACTTTGCGCGCCAGATCGTGCTGGACTTTGAGTTTGCGCCGGTGCCAAAGCAGCGCCAGCGCCGTGGGCTGCGCAACGAGATTATCGAGGTCGGCGCCGTCAAGCTCGATTACCACGGCAACGTTATGGGCGAGTTCTCGCAGTTTGTGCAGACGGAATTTACCGAAGGCGTTGCGTATCCCGTCCGCGAGCTCACGGGGATATCGGCCGTGGACACCGCGATGGCCGATCCACTCTATGTGGTGATCAAAAGGCTCAGCGATTGGATCGGCCGCTACTCCGCCCAGATAGTTTGCTGGAGCGGGACGGACCGTCGACAGCTTTTGACCGAGTGCCAGGCAAAGCGCATCGACCTTTCCGTATTTCCTACGGACTGGGCCGACCTGCAGGCGTTTTACACCTCGATCATGGATGTGGGCAGCCATGGGCGCGTTTCGTTGGGCGACGCGGCGATGTGGTTTGGCATCGAGTTCGACGAGTCGACGGGCCACGCCCACAGCGCCCTAGCCGATGCGCGCGTGACCGCCAAGCTGCTCAAGCAGGTGATGGACGGGGACTACCACGTGAGCCCGCGCGCCCAGGAAGTCCGCCAGCGGTGGGGGATGGGCGAGCGAGCCGAGACGTGTCTTTCTAGCAAGTGCCCCGAGCTGGGCGACTTGCTGCTGAAGCTGAAGGCGGAGGGGAGGTAGGGGGCTCATTTGGCGACAAGCGGACGGAATGGTTGCGCGAAGGATTCTAGGATCAGCAGCAGATGACTGCGTTTGGGATCCTGCTCAAGGACGTGCTGACACTCGCTGGGACCAAGCGGGTCAAGAGCGTGGACATCGAGATGGCTTCCATTATCGAAGAGCGGCTTGCTAACATGATTCGCTGGACGGATAGGCAGAGACCCGTGACGCTGTGCGCGTTATCGTGCACAATGAGGCGTGCAGGCTGCCAGAGGCGAACTGTTCCGACGAGGTTCTGAGCAACTGCATCATCGAGATTATCGGGTACTTCTACGAGAGGGATTTGGCGGCGTAGAGCAATCTGATTTTACGCGTTTGCAGGAGGAAGCCGGTATGGCAGACGAGCTTGTTTTTAGTGGCGGCAAGATAGTTTACACCATGCCTCAACTGCCCAAAGTTACATCTGTGCCGCTGAACGGTAGCGCCGTGCTGGTTGGTTTTAAGGACGCTCCCAATGGGGAGGAGGTCCTCTTTGATTTTGACCCTCGGGCTGAAAAGGCTACGAAGCTCGACTATGAACTTGCAGCCGTTAGCGGGCTCCTCACGGGCGCGTTGAATATCCTGTGGCAGAAAGACTTCAACCTAGAGGGTGCCAAAGAGTGGGGCGACGAGAAGGTTGGCAAATTCGTTCTTACGATTGCAAAGTCTGCGGGTATGACAAAGGCGGATGCAACTCTAGAAGACGCCATTCGCTTTCTAGAGAAAGAGTATCCTCTTGCCGCGGACAAACTGACTGCCGAGTTTGGCGGCGGGCTCCAGCATCATCTGCGGGACTTCTCGCACCACCCGAGCTTGGTTGGCCTTGCGTGTTCGATTCTTTCGCAATTCACGTGCAAAGGCTATGGTACCGATACGGCCGGCCGGTTTGTCGCCTTTGACCTGCCTACCGCCGCCTTCGATCCCGACTGCCCTCTTATAGGCAGGAACGTTCCAGAGAAAATCGCGTTTGGCACTCTGTTCTGGGCGATGCATCTCGTGAGCGACATGGCGGGGTCTAGTTCAAACCCCGGTAAGGGGACGGGTGTTCCCGGTGTCGTGCTGTCCCTGCTAAAGGAGCTCTCCTCCCTGCCTGTTTTTCAAGACATACAGATTGCCTATAAGGGCGAGGATATTCGCATTCAGCAATGGATCTCAAAACTGTTTAACGGAACGGCGTTCAAAACCGAGGACGGCAAGCCCATTCGCTTCGACCTTCGGACGGAAGTCGGTCTTCTCGATCAGGCTTTAAGCCAGGTGCCAGCTGTCGTGGCCAACGAGGTTATCGTTCGTTGTCTCTACATGCTTTCAAGGCTCAAGGCCGAGCTAGAGCGTTGTGAAGTGAGCAAGGTCTCCGGCTTGAACAAACTCAAGGCTTCGCATTTTATGCCCTATAACAGTAGGGCCCTCACTCGCATGGTCACGGTTTCGAGCACTTCGTTTGTTCTGGCGAATCTGGCGACGGCGGCGGTCAGGGCGGGTATCGAATGCGAGGGGAACAAGGTCGTTTTCGCCCAGAAGTTCTTCTTGCGAATAAACTACATTGGAGTTGGACGCCTTGCGTTTGCCCTCCATGCGGACTGGGGCTATATGGCGGAGGAAATGTCCGAGGCTTGGGCCGAGCGCGCCAGGCGCCGCCAGGATATCTTCGATGGATTCCACTTTTATAGCCTAGATAGAGAAACGACGAGGATTGCCTTCTCGCTGAAGCTTGCCGCCATCAACTACGACTGCGGGAACGAGAAGAACGAAGTGCGCAAAGGGCAAAAGAGGAGCTGGGCTCGCGCGTGGCAGGATTCGGTCGCGGATGGCCTAGGCATTGATGCAGACGGCTACTTTTTGAGCGAGGAAGATGCGTACGGAGCCCTTGAGGCTATTTCGCGGCGGCGAGGCGGTAAAGTGCGTGCCTTGCTTGTTGCACAGGAGTTGGTTGAGTTTCGCCCCTATTCGCAGTTGGAAGATGAAGAGAAGAAGGAATACAAAGGTTTGAAGGAGAGTGGGTCTTGGGTTAAAGATGAATTTCCCAGGAGACAAGACGCGGTTGATTTGGACGCCGTACGTTCCCTAGAGAAGCAATGCGGGGCGCATATCCGTGAGCTTTCAGGTACATTGCCAAAGGTCTTGGTGGGTGGCGTCATTGCCGTGGCGGCGGCCCTGGGCACAGGAGGAGTGGCCGCGGCATTGGCTCCGGATATTGCTGTCGGTATCTTTGGAGGCTCGTTTGTCGGCCTTCACGGGGCTGCGCTTGTCAATGCGAGCCTTGCTGCGGCTGGCGGCGGTGCCTTAGCCGCCGGCGGCATGGGCATGGCCGGTGGCACTGCTTTGATTACGGGCGGCGGCGCCGCGCTTGGTCTATTGGGTTCCGGCGGCGTTGCCTTGGCGGCATCGATGGGGGAGAACTACGCGCAGTTCGTGCTCGTCGAATGTTCGAGGCTCCTTGCTTTTCTTGATGTGGCAACTGACCGCTGCCCGCATGAAGGGGCCATTTTGGTGTGGAAGGCAGCCGAGGCCGTGCGGCGCAGCATCGCTGGTGTTGAGGAAGATGTCGAGAAGGAGAATGGAAAGGGGGACCGCAGGGATAGCAGGTTGCTTAAGCAGCTGAAGAGGGGTCTTGGGTATTTGACTTCAACCCTTAAGCGGATTGAGAAGATGCAGAAGCGCCTTGGTACTGACGATGGGAGTGAGCCGCTCAACAGCTTGCCGGCAACAAGTGATGAATAGGTTCGGGCAGTCTGGCTGCAATTCTATGCCATTAGCGCCCTCGCTCAAGCTGGCGTCATGCTTACCCATCTCTTTGTGGAACGTGATAAGTGTGTTAGCGGCTTGCTCGGTGTCTTTTTGAGTTGCCGACTAGTTCTCGTCGAGCTCCTTCAGGCGGGAGAGACGACGGTTCAGAATGTTATTCCCCCTTCTTATTGGTGTTAATTACTTGTCTATCCATCTGTGCTAGACGGTAATTAGTTTTCAGTCCTTTGCTAGAATCATAGGCACATTTGTATTGCATCATGCAATCGTGGAGGTTGCCAATGAAATACGCCGAGCTTGTCGACGGAGAGGCCAAGACAAGCGAGCTCAAGAGCTTTCTTGTGGATGGCGAGAACGTTGCCGTGACCATTCGCATACCTAAAAACATGCGTGATGCGGCGAAGGACGCCGCTGCGCTTTCTGGCATCAGCTTTACCTCACTGGTAAAGATGAGCCTCATCGAATACCTGACCAAGAAGGAGAAATAGCAGTGGCGGATAGCGACGATCTCATCAAGGCCGTTGGTGCCAATATTCAAGAGAAGGCATCTCTCATCTGGGGCGCAGCCGATACCCTGCGCGGCCCTTACAAGCCGCATGAGTACGGCCTGGTCATCCTCCCCATGACAGTTATCAAGCGCTTCCATGACTGCCTCGCGCCCACCCACGACGCCGTCCTCGCCGCCGCCGAGAAATACAAAGCTTTCTCTGTAAAAGACGGCTTTCTGCGCGAGGCCTCCGGCTACCCCTTCTACAACACCTCTAAGTTCACCTTCGAAACGCTCAAGGCCGACCCGGAGAACATCGAGGACAACTTCAGGGACTTCATCAACGGGTTCTCGGACAACGTGCAGGACATTCTGGCGCGCATGAAGTTCGCCGACCAGATCGAGCGTCTTTCCGACCCGGACGCACCGCTGCTCTACCAAGTTGTCTGTGACTTCTGCAAGCCGCAAGCCGACATGTCGCCCGACAAGATCAAAGCTGTGGACATGGGCTACATCTTCGAGAACCTCATTCAGCGCTTCTCTGAGTCTTACGACGAGGACGCCGGCGCCCACTTCACGAGCCGCGACATCGTGTATCTCATGACCGACCTGCTCATTCAGGCCGACTCGCACGTATTCGACGGCGACCGCATCACAAAGACGGTTTACGACCAGACCATGGGCACCTCGCAGATGCTCGGCTGCACCGAGGAGCGTCTGCGCCAGCTCGACGCGGAGGCCCATGTAACTTGCTATGGCCAGGAGTTCAACCCCTTCACCTTCGGCATCGCGAAGGCGAGCGCGCTCATCCGCGGCGAGGACGACACCAACATGCGGTTTGGCGACACGCTTTCGGCGGATAAATTCGAGGGTTTCAAGTTCGATTACTGCATCTCAAATCCTCCGTTCGGCGACCCATGGAACCCACAGGCCGCAGCGGTGGAGAAGGAGTTCAAGTCTGCCGGCGGCGGGCGCTTTCCCGTCGAGAAGCTCCCGGCAAAGGGCGACGGGCAGATGCTCTTCGTGCTCAACGGTCTGTCGAAGCTCAAGGACGATGGGGTGATGGCGATCATCCAGGACGCGAGCCCGCTCTATAAGGGCAAACCCGGTAGCGGCGAAGACTCCATCCGTCGCTATGTGCTGGAGAACGACTGGCTCGATGCGATTGTGCAGCTGCCCTGCGACTCGTTCTACAACACGGGGATCGCCACCTATGTGTGGCTGTTCAGCAAGGCGAAGGCACCCGAGCATCGCGACCACGTGCTGCTTATCGACGCCTCCCAGTGCTTCGAGAAGCGCCGCAAGGGCATCGGCGACAAGAAGAACGACATAACCAAATCCTGCCGTGACCTTATCGTCCAGGCGTATTCCGAGTACCGCGACGGAAACTGGACGGGCATTGGATCAAACGGGCAAGAGGTTGCAGTCGAGGCTCGCCTGATGGAGACGGTCGAGTTCGGCTTCAACCGCGTGACTGTCGAGAGCCCCGTCGTCGAAGAGGATGGTAGGCCCGTCCTGAACAAGCGCGGCAAGATGCAGCCCGACAAGGCGAGGGAGGATACCGAGGACATCCCGCTGACGCAGGACATCGACGCCTACATCGAGCGCGAGGTGCGTCCATACAACGAGTACGCCTGGGTGGACAAGAAGAAGACCAAGGTGGGCTACACCATCCCGTTCACGCGCGTCTTCTACAAGTATGCCGAGCTCGAACCAGCTGACGAGATCGCAAAGCGCATCCTCGAACACGAGAAGACGCTCGAGAAGAGCCTCGAGACCCTCTTCAGAGAGGTGCGTTAGCTATGCGGGAGATGAAGGATAGCGGCGTCGAGTGGCTCGGCGAGGTGCCCGAGGAATGGACGTTGCGCCAAGCCGGCCAGCTTGCGTACCAGACGAAGGCACCCAACGAGGGCATGATCGAGACGAATCTTCTCAGCCTCAGCTACGGCAAGATCAAGAGGCGCGACATCAATGCCACCGATGGCCTGTTGCCGGCTAGCTTCGAGACCTACAATGTCATCGAGCCCAACGACATCGTTCTCAGGTTCACTGACCTGCAGAACGACCAGAAGAGTCTGAGGGTCGGCAGGGCCACCGAGCGTGGCATCATCACGTCTGCCTATGTGACCGTTCGGCCGCTTAACCCGTCCTACTCGAGGTTCATCTACTATGCTCTGCACGCCTACGACCTGCGCAAGGGTTTCTACGGCATGGGCGCAGGCGTTCGCCAGGGTCTTAAGTGGCAGGAAGCCAAGTACATAAAGCTGCCGTGGCCCGACGACGCCGAGCGCGACCGCATCACGGACTTCCTGGACGAGAAGTGCGCCGAGATCGACCGCGCCGTCTCTGCCGCTGAGAAATCTATTGAGGAGTACAGGGCATATCAAGGAACCTTAATTAGGCGTGCGATTATCTGTGGCGTGTCCTCATCTCCTAAAATGAAGAATAGTGGGATTTCAGCGATAGGGGCGATGAATGCGAACTGGCACTTAGCGATGTTGAAGCGCCTTGCGTCTTTTCTCAACGGGGACAGGAGTGGCAACTATCCCTCGGGCGAAGACATCAAGGATGCCGGGGTTCCGTTTGTCACATCTGCTGACCTTAGCGCTCGATATCTATCCGGCTCCTTTTCAAAGTACATTTCTCGAACTAAATACGACTCTCTTAAGGGCGTAAAGCTGCAGCGAGGTGACATTGTCTTTTGCTTACGCGGAAGCGTTGGCAAGTGCTCGATGAATCGGACTGAGGATTGTGGTTCCGTCGCCTCTTCGCTGGCGGTTGCGAGGCCGACTCGCTGCGTTCCCGAATGGCTAAACTACGCGTTGAGCTGTTCGACGACTACTGACCAGGCTATAGCAACCGCAATTGGCGCGACGAGCGCAAACCTTGCGGTAAATGTGTTGGAACAGGTGCTCGTTCCCCTCCCATCTCTCCCCGAGCAGCGCTGTATCGCGGACTACCTGGACGAGAAGTGTGCGCAGATTGATGCTGCCATCGCTGCCAAGCAGGCCATCATTGCCGATCTCAAGGCGTATAAGCAGTCGCTCATCTTCGAGGCCGTTACCGGCAAAAGGGAGGTCTAGCCATGTCTGCGCAGACCAAGGAAAAGAACCTCGAAGAGGATATCGAGGCGTTTCTCTGCTCGCTTGCAGGCGGCTTTCTCAAGTGCGATGACAAGCACTCGCTCCTCTACGTCGAGGACGGTACCTATCAGATGGTCGGCGGCGGCTACATGGAGCACCGAGACCGCGCGCTCGACGTCGCCACCCTGGTCAACTTCATTCAGACGACGCAGCCCAAGGCTTGGGAGCGCTTCGAGCGCATGTGCAACTCCGACCCCACGGCGAAGTTCGCCAAGGTCTTCAACGACGCCGTCGACCGCCTGGGCATGGTCTCGGTGCTCAAGCACGGCTTCAAGCACCGCGGGATCCCGTTCAAGGTCGTATTCTTCAAGCCTGAGAGCGGGCTCAACGAAAGCGCCGCCGACCGCTATGCCAAGAACGTCTGCCGCTGCATCCGCCAGTTCCACTTCGCCGAGACGGGCAACCAGACCATCGACATGGTCCTGGACGTGAACGGCATCCCCCTGGTGGGCATAGAGCTCAAGGACCAGTTCACCGGCCAGGATGTCGAGAACGCCATGCGCCAGTGGCGCGAGGACCGCGACCCGCGGTGCCGCTGCCTCAGGTTCAACACGCGCATGGTGGCGTTTTTCGCCGTCGACCTCGAGAACGTCTACATGACCACCAAGCTGGAGGGCTCGAAGACCTTCTTCCTGCCGTTCAACCAGGGCTCCGCCGGGGCGGGAAACGACGGCGGCGCCGGCAACCCCGCAAACGCGCACGGCTATGCCACGAGCCATCTGTGGGAGGTCGCCCTGCAGAAGGACAGCCTGCTCGACATCGTCAACAAGTTCCTCCACCTGGAGGTCAGGGAGGAGACGGAGCTCGATGCGCGCGGCAACGAGGTGAGGCGCAAGAGGGGGCGCATCATCTTCCCGCGCTACCATCAGCTCGACTCCGTGCGCAAGGTTATCGCCGACGTGCGCGCGAACGGGACTGGCAAGAACTACCTCGTGCAGCATTCGGCGGGGTCGGGCAAGTCAAACAGCATCGCCTGGACGGCCTATCGCCTGGCGTCCCTCTTCGTGGACGACGCCCCGCTCTTCGATTCCGTGATCGTCGTCACCGACCGCCGAGTGCTCGACAGCCAGCTGCAGGAGACCATTGCGGGCTTCGACCACGCCATAGGATCGGTCGTGACCATCGGCAAGGACAAGACCTCGGCCGACCTGCGGGACGCCATCAACGGCGGCGCCCGCCTCATCGTCTCGACCCTGCAGAAGTTCCCCGTGATCTACGAGCAGGTCGAGAGCGAGGGCAAGCGCTTCGCCATCATCGTCGACGAGGCTCACTCGTCCCAGACGGGAACGAGTGCGCTCAAGCTCAAGAGCGCCCTTGCCGACAAGCGCGACGCGCTCGAGGAGTACGCCGAGATCGAGGCGGAGGCCGAGGAGGCCGCAGCCGATTGGGAGGACCAGCTCGCCGACGAGCTCGCGAGCCACGGCCGTCACCGGAACCTGACCTTCGTGGCCTTCACCGCCACGCCGAAGGAGCAGACGCTCGAGATGTTCGGCGACGAGTGGCCCGACGGGACCTTCCATCCGTTCCATATCTACTCGATGCGCCAGGCAATCGAGGAGGGCTTCATCATGGACCCCCTCGCCAACTACGTGAGCTATTCGGAGGCGGTCGAGCTCGCGCGCACGGTCCCCGACAACCCCGACGTGCCGAGCAGTCCCACGCTCAAGCTGCTCCGCAAGTACAAGGAGCTGCACCCCTACGCTCTCGGCCAGAAGGCCGAGATCATCGTGGAGGCGTTCCGCAACGTAACGCGCACCAAGATCCGCGGCAAGGGCAAGATGATGGTGGTCACGGCGTCGCGCCTCGCGACGGTTCGCTACTACCACGAGATCAAGCGCTATATGCAGAAGAAGGGATACGACGACATCGAGGTGCTGGTGGCATTCTCGGGAGGCATCAGCGATCCCGCGGATGGCCCCGACGGCCCCGAGTACACCGAACCGTCCCTTAACGTCGGCCACGACGGCCAACGCGTCGCCGAAAGCCAGACGAAGGCCGAGTTCCACAACTACGGCGACGTGCTCGTCGTCGCCGAGAAGTACCAGACGGGCTTCGATGAACCCCTGTTGCACACGCTGGTGGTGGACAAGAAGCTCAAGGACGTGAAGGCGGTCCAGACGCTCTGCCGCGTCAACCGCATCCACCCGGACAAGGAGGACACCTACATCCTCGACTTCGTCAACAAGCCCGAGGACATCCAGAAGGCGTTCGAGCGCTTCTACACCGAGACGTCGCTCTCCGAGCAGATCAACACCGACCTCCTCTACCAGGTACAGACCGACATCCGCGGCTACGGGCTCTATGACGAGTCCGATATCGAGGCGGCTGCCGAGATAGTCTTCACCGATGGCAAGGGCAAATCGCAAGGCAACGTGCAGGGTAAGCTCGCGGCCGTCTTGAAGCCGGCGGTTGCGCGCTACAACGAGCTTGACGATGATGAGCGCTATCAGGTCCGTCGCAAGGTGCGCAGCTTCTGCAAGTGGTACACCTACATCACCCAGATCGTGCGCATGTTCGACCGTGACCTGCATAAGGAGTACGTGTATCTAAGCTACCTGCGTCATCTCCTCAAGGTCGAGAAGATTCCCGTCGAGGCGGTGGACGACAAGGTCGAGATGCGCTTCTACAAGCTCAAGCGCGAGTTCGAGGGGAGCATCTCGCTCGAGGGTACTGGCGGAGTGCTCGAACCCGGCGGCTCGGCCAAGACTGTTGTGCCCGACAAGAAGCGCGACCCGCTGCAGGTGCTCGTGGACAAGTTCAACGAGCAGTGGGCGGGCAACTTCACCGAGGGAGACCGCGTGGTGATCGATACGCTATGGAAGCGCATCGCCGACAACCCGCAGGTCGCCGATACTATCCGCCGCGATGGCAGACAGGTCTTCGAATCGAGCCTGCTGCCCAAGGTGTTTGACGAGGAGGCACGTAGAGCTTACGTGGAGAACACGGACTCCTTCACCAGCCTCTTTGAGGACAGTGAGAAGTATCGCGCCATGATGAGCGCCATCGGGCAGTTGCTGGTGGAGAAGTTCAAGTAGGATTCCTGAGATTGATGTTGGAAAAAGGGGACAACCGCAAATGAAAGCAACCGAGGCAAATCTACTCGACCTTATGGGCGTGGCGAAGATGCAGTTCGTCATTCCCGTGTACCAGCGAGTTTACTCGTGGAGTGTCAAAGAGTGCGAGGTGCTTTGGGATGACGTCATGCGAGCGGGTCGTGATGGCGTATCGCACTTCGTGGGGTCAATGCTTTATATCCCCGAGTCCGAGAGCTCTGCCACGAGTATATCGCGCGTGCTTCTAATCGACGGGCAGCAGCGCATGACGACGTTTTCGTTGATGATCGCTGCCTTGGCTGATTATCTGGAGAACAATCCCGACAAGGCCGGCTTCCTTGGCGACCTCAAGATTTCGGCGTTGCGGAAGAACTACCTCTTTAACGATGATGACTACAACGGTCTGGCGCGCTACAAGCTGGTGCTCTCGCAGGACGATAAGGAGACGCTGTTCTCCATCGTATCCGGGTCTCCCGTGCCGGATGAAAAATCGGATCGCATTGTCGAGAACCATGCGTTCTTCCGCGAAAAGATGCGCGGGAAATCATTCGATCCGGCAAGGCTTTGGGCGGGGCTAAACCGCGTGCAGGTCATCGACACTAAGCTCACCGCTGGCGTTGACAATGCCCAGCTCATATTTGAGTCCATGAACTCCAAGGGCAAGCCGCTCACGCCCATTGACCTCATCCGTAACTACGTTCTAATGTCGCTTCCCAACGACGAACAGACCAAGCTTTACGAGGGTTACTGGCATCCACTCGAGCACTTGTTCGGAAAAGGCGGCGAGGACGAGTTCAATGCATTTATCTGGTACTGGCTGTGGCTTAAAGTTCCCAATAGGATGCCAAAGGAGAACGAGGCCTACTACGAGTTTAAGCGCTATTTCACCGACGACTACGATGGTGACACCGAGGGCCTGCTTAAGGAGCTGCGCGGGTATGCACATAGATACGCCAGCCTGTTCCTTGGTAAGGAGAAGGACGACGGACTGCGCCGAGTGTTCGGCAGAATCGTAAGCCTCGACGTGAAGCAGATAAGGCCCCTCTTAATGTTGCTTTACTCGGTTTACGAGGGGAATGGGCTAAGCCGCAATGCGTTTCTACGTATCTGCGAGACTATCGAGTCGTTCCTGTTCAGGCGTGCGGTTTGCGGCAGACTTACCACGGGCCTAAATAATTTCTTTGCCGGCATGTATCGCAATCTCGAGCAGCAGGACGATATAGAGGAGTACGTTACGGCGATGCTCCTTATCCATGGCAGTGGCATGACTGCGTACTTCCCGACAGACGAGTATTTTGTCGAGGAGTTTAAGACGCGCGACTGCTACAACCGCTTCTCCAAAAAGCGCTATTACCTGGAACGCATGGAGAACTGGCACCACCCGAAGGAGCCCATCTCGGCTGACGATTACCAGATCGAGCACGTCATGCCCCAGACGATTGATGATGAGCACGGCTGGAAGGAATCGCTTGGCGAGAACTGGGAAGACATCCACGACAGGCTGTGCAACAACTTGGGAAATCTAACGCTGACGGGTTACAACCAGGAGTACTCAAACCGGTCGTTCTCGGACAAGCTCAATCTTCCGAACGTGGGACTTATGTGCAGTCCGCTCCACCTGAACAAGTCGATCGCCTCGCATGAAAAATGGGGCGAGGAGGAGATTAGGCAGCGTGCGGACGAGCTGGCGAAAGAGGCGTGCGAGATATGGAAGTACCCCGATCTTCCGGCAGATGTCGTCGATAAGTATCGCCCCTCTCGCGGGGAGTCCGACAAGGCTCCTGTCTGGACTCTGCAGGAGAATCACCCTACTTTTGCTGAAGGCGGACTCAACCAGAAGCTTTTCGATGAGGTATGCGAGTCTGTTCTGAGTGGTAACCCTTCGTGGGAGTCCTATATAGCCAAGTACTATGTAGGCTTCAGGTCGGGCAAGCGAAAATTGCATGCCGTGCTGGAAGGCAGGACCAGCAACGGTGGTTGGATTGCCGTCGGCCTGGCAAAGAGTGTGGACGAGCTGATTGACCCGGAGGCCATGTGTCAGGACAAGCGCACTCAGGGCGGATTTGGGCCGGGTATGCCGACCTATGTTGCACTCCGTAGCGCTGACGATATCTCCGCGGTGCTCGATCTTATAAAGCAGTGCTAGGTTGAAGGCCGGGAATCTAATTCCCGGCCCTTGCCAGCTCAAAATTGTCGATGGCTCATCCGCCCGTCTACACCCCCGCAATCCCGCGGGCCGCGCTCAGCAGCTCGTACTCCCTCTGGCTCCACTGGTGCAGTTCGGCCGCGCGCACGGCGTCGCGGCACAGGTCCAGGAATACCTCGGCTCCCTCGCAGAAGCACTCACGGGTAAAGGTGCCAGATCCGTCCGCAACGCACACGCCGTCGGCGAAGAGCTTCCAGCTAGACGGTTCGCGCGAGTCGTCTCCGAGCAGCTTGATCTGCAACACATGCGGATTGCCGGCGGCGCAGAGCTCTTCCTCGAGTACCTGCACCGTAAAGCGCATCTGGTAGGAGAGACTGCTCTTGACCATGGCCGAGGCATAGCCGTTCGGCCCGTCCAGAAGATGCATTCGTTTTGGCTTGGCTGCCAGGTTGTGGAAGTTGCGCTCGCTGCGCACGGAGAAATTGTCCATACGGACTCCTTTTATCGATGTTGGCAGGGCCACCGTGCCTCTTGGCCGGTTGGCGTCGGGATCGTGGAGCCAACTCTCTACCCCGACTCTGGATAAAACGCACCCGCTCCTTGCGGGCACGATGGAGTGTATCAGCGCGCGCGGACACAAATCAAGCGCGCCTGCGAAATGATGTGCAGACGGCGCTTGATTACGCGGCAATTATTCGGCCTGTATTCGGATAAGTGTCGAAATCGGCCGTAAGAAAGTACGGAAAAGTGTCAAATTCGAGCCGCCTAAATTACGGAAAAGTGTCGATTCGACCGTCATTTAACTACGGAAAAGTGTATCCTAGTGCTAAAACAGCACGTAACAAGGGGTGCGCTTATGCTGCAGAGAAAAGCGAAAGCACAGTTTGAATCTTGGCTTGCCTCGTCGCCTAACAAGGCTCTTTTGGTCAAGGGCGCCCGACAGGTAGGAAAGTCATATCTGGTCAACGTCTTTGCAAACGAATCGTTCGACAATGTCGTGACGTTCGACCTTATCGCCGACGCGTCCGTGCGCGGCGTGCAGGATCGATATTGCGGCTGAAAGCGGAAAGCGCGTTGCGAACGTTCGAAATCTCGAAGTCGCCGCCCTTTGCCACCCAGGTGGAGAAGAGGTTGTCGTAGGCGATGAAGTAGCCGCACTCGCCCTTGACGAACTCGACTGTCTCCTCGTCGTCTTCCACCAGGCTGGGCAGGTTCTCCTCGGCGAAGTCGCGCGCCTTCAGGCGGGCAACCTCGGTCTCGGACAGGAACTTGTAGAAGATGAATCCCAGAATGTAGTCCTTGTACTCGTTAGCCTCGATCTTGGATCGCATCTTGTTGGCGGACTCCCATATCTTGGAGGCCAGCCGCTGCTTGTTCATCTAGTTTTCCTCACTTCTATAGACTTGGCTGAGCGTTTCTCCGTCGTCATTTACCCATTCGATCCAGCCGTTCTGGCTGCCGCCGAGCACGAACACCGCTGCGGCGCTGGGCGTCGGGAGCTCGAGGTCCTCGACGAGTTCTGCGATGCCGCCCGAATCGCCGAAGATTGCCCTGCGCACGGCCGCCACGCCCGCGTTTTTCAGCACGGGCCTCGAGAGATTAACTTTCGAGCCGGCGAGCACGGTGAAGCGCCCGGTGGCCTTGTCGTAGCGCCCCGCTCCGCGTATGCCATTCTGCTTCGTGTGGAAGATTGCCGGCGCACCCGCGGGACCCTGGTCGACCCCGTCGAGGTCGTACCCCAGAGCCGCCATCCTGAAGAGGATCCTCTCGTGCAGGCGCTCGACGGCCTCTTCCTTGTACGGGTCGACGTAGGGCTTGGGCGTCGCCGAGTTGTCGGTCTCGTACGAGCCGTGGGTGCGCACGTAGTCGATGGCCTTCGCTTCGAGGACGTCCAGCGCATCCCTGCTGATGTTCTGGTCGTCATCGAGGAACATGATGGCCTTGTTCCAGAACTCCTTCTTTGCCTTGTGTACGTCGAGCCGGGCGATGCCCTGGGTCGTCTGTCCGGCGTAGACGCGGCTCACGTTGCCGTGGTCCTCGTCGAGCAGGTAGTAGATGCCGCACTGCGGGATGTTCGGCAGCGACTTCGCCTCGGCGAGGTCTTCCCTCGGAACGACGACGGTCACAAGCGACTCGCCGTCGATGCGGCAGATGCGGATGCGGTTCGGCTGCGCGTCTATGAGCTGGACGGTGAGAGTCTTGACCCGGATCATGCTCACGCCCCTTTCTTCGCGAGCTCTTCGATCATGCACGTGCGCACGAAGGCGGAGAAGCTCATGCCCCGCAGGGCCGCCGCCTCCTTCGCAGCGTCGCGCAGGGTGTCGGGGATGCGAAGGGTCACGGAGACCTGGTCACCGTCCACCAGGAAGCTCCTGATCTCGGTCTCGTCGGGATTGCTCTTGATGAGCTCCTTGTAGCTGTCGGGCATCTGCGCTCCCATCGCTCGAAATGCAATACAAATGCGTTCGCAACATTATACTGCGACAAGTTTTGGGGCGAAGAAGGGCTCAAGAGTTTCTAGACTCTTTGGCCTAAAACACCGAGACTTGCGTCGCCACAAGGCTTACTGTATGTAACGGGGTCTGCAAACTTCCCGAATTCAATTGCCCTGATGAAGTATTACGCAAGTGCATCGAGGGGATATACAACTACTTCTATGGCATGGACCGCGCGGCATAGTTGTTGGAGGATGCAATGACGATTGACTTGCAAAAGTGTTTAGATAACCGCGAAGGCTTTCTCGTTACGGGAACTCATGACGAACTGGCCGAGCTCGTATTCTCAGATGAGTCGGATGAGTACGCTTTTGTGGGCGCTCGCGGTTTCTTTGACACCGGTAAGAAGCGCAGTCTTATTCCGGATGGTTACATCCTGCGCGGCGCCTTTGAGCTCGGGGACATCCTGTCTGGGACTTCGCTTTTCCTCATGCTTTATGTTTTCGCACGACCCGGCTTCGGAGAGTGTCGATTTTCGACGCTCAAGCTCAAGAAACCGCTTGTCGCCAAGGCGCGTGGCTCGCGCAGGACTGACAATCTCTGCAAGATTCCGGCCGATCGATTCAGCGACGATTATCTCGCATATCTTCGGGCGGTCGAAGATTATGCAAATGGAGGGACTCCCGACTGCCCGTCTAAGTGCGGAGCTTTTTACGGTATGCCTCCAAGCGAACTTATAGAAGGAAGATTTACCCCCGCATTCTATTCTCCTCGAAATCGTAAGATACGTAGCACGCTTGCGAGTTCAAAGACCGTAGAGCTTTCGGAAGTCGCCAGCATTCTTTTGCCGCGAAAGGTTAGCGACGCCGCCAGAAACGTCTTGGTTCTCAGGCCAAGAAACATTAGATTCCCAGTTGATCTTGACTCGTTGGAGCGGGGCGAGGCAACAACGGTGCCCCTGCGCAAGGGTGATATTGTCATGTGCCTCATTGGCGAGGAGAATCACGCCATCGTCTTTGACCGCGATGGGCAAGAGCCCGTTTATGCGGGCACGAGTATGGCTGTTATTCGTGCCAACGGGATATCTCCGGAGTATCTCTGCTTCTACCTTTCCAGCGATATCGCAAAGCAGGCCCTGTCATCGTTGGCAGGTGGCGTCATCATGAAGCGTCTAGCGCTTCGCGACCTCAGTGTTTTTCCCGTTGTCGAACCATCGATGGACGAGCAGTACTATCTCACCGAATATGCCATCCTGTCCGGACGTGCGCCGAGGAACTACCAAGACCTCGAAGGCCTAAAGGGTGCGGAACCGTCTGCGGCGGAACAGATCCTTAACGCCGAAATCGCCGATAGGATTCAGGCATATAACGAGGAACAGTTACGCGCTTTCCTTTCCTCGGACATCCGTGAGCTAAATACTTGTTTTTCGCACGGCGCTTATAAGGCGTCAATCATCCTTGCCGGTTCCATTCTTGAGGCGGTTCTTATCGACTGGATTTCTGAAATCAAGCACGTTAACTACTTTGCGGAAAAGTATATGGTGCGGGACAGGAAGAGCGGCAAGATGAAACCCGCGGCCCTTATCGACTACATCAACGAGATTAAGTATCTGGAGAGGCCTCGTTGGATGAAGGAGGCGGACATGGCTCACCAGATTCGCAAGAAGAGGAATCTGGTCCATGCGAAACTTTGCATCGCTGCGGATGAGGTGAACGAAGAAACCGCGCGTATGGTTATCGAGTATCTCGACAAGGTTCTTCGAACCAGAGGGGCACACTGTCTAGGCTGATTTCGCTGAACTACACTCTCTCGTACCAAGCATTCAGCCATCTCTCATCAGCCCTTCCAAGCCGCATGTCGCTCGAAATGTCGACGCAATCGTTGCTGGGTGCCGGTACTTCGGCAATCAGGTCGCGGAAGGCGGGCATGTCGTGATTGGCGAGCTATCGGCCGTTGTATATGCCGTTGTGGTTGCCCAGTTTAGATCACTGACACTTGTGTATGTCAAAAGGCATACACAAGTGTCAGTTTTTTGACACCGTGTGGCCTATGTGGCCGCGCGCGACGGTGGCTAAGGGCTACGGTATTGTCGTTTTGGCGACATTGGGGTGCGCAAGTCTATTTCATCCTGTCTACATCCCCGCGATCCCGCGCGCGGCGCTCAGCAGCTCGTACTCCCTCTGGCTCCACTGGTGCAGTTCGGCCGCGCGCACGGCGTCGCGGCACAGGTCCAAAAACACCTCGGCTCCCTCGCAGAAGCACTCACGGGCAAAGGTGCCAGATCCGTCCGCAACGCACACGCCGTCGGCGAAGAGCTTCCAGCTGGATGGCTCGCACGAGTCATCTCCGAGCAGCTTGATCTGCAGCACATGTGGATTGCCAGCAGCACAGAGCTCTTCCTCGAGCTTCTGTACCGTAAAGCGCATCTGGTGGGAGAGGCTGTTCTTGACCATGGCCGAGGCATAGCCGTTCGGCTCGTCTAGAAGATGCATTCGTTTTGGCTTGGCTACCAAGTTGTGGAAATTGCGCTCACTGCGCACAGAGAAATTGTCCATACGGACTCCTTTCATCGATGTTGGCAGGGCCACCGTGCCTCTTGGCCGGTTGGCGTCGGGATCGTGGAGCCAACTCTCTACCCCGACTCTGGATAAAACGCGCCCGCTCCTTGCGGGCACGATGGAGTCTATCAGCGCGCGCGGACACAAATCAAGCGCGCCTGCGAAATGATGTGCAGACGGCGCTTGATTACGCGGCAATTATTCGGCCTGTATTCGGATAAGTGTCGAAATCGGCCGTAAGAAAGTATGGAAAAGTGTCAAATTCGAGCCGCTCAAATTACGGAAAAGTGTCGATTCGACCGTCATTCAACTACGGAAAAGTGTATCCTAGTGCTAAAACAGCACGTAATAAGGGGTGCGCTTATGCTGCAGAGAAAAGCGAAAGCACAGTTTCAATCTTGGCTTGCCTCGTCGCCTAACAAGGCTCTTTTGGTCAAGGGCGCCCGACAGGTAGGAAAGTCATATCTGGTCAACGTCTTTGCAAACGAATCGTTCGAAAATGTTGTGACGTTCGACCTTATCGCCGACGCGTCCGTGCGTGATTCGTTTTTGGCGGCGAAAAGTGCGGATGACCTGCTTATGCGCATGTCTATCGCTGCGACGCAGCCGATGGTTGCGAACAAGACCGTCGTGGTTATCGACGAGGTGCAGCGATGTCCCAACGTGGTGACGTTTATCAAATACCTGGTCCAGCGCGGCGACTTTCGATACATCCTTACCGGTTCGCTCCTTGGCGTTGAGCTCGAGGGCATCGATTCCCTGCCGGTGGGCTATGTCGAGCAGGTCCAGATGTACCCGCTCGACTTTGAGGAGTTTTGCTGGGCAAATGGCGTTGGTGCCAGCGTTTTTGACATGCTCAGGGGCTGTCTAAAGGATGAGGAGGAGCTCCCCAGCTACCTGTATGACCGCTTGCTCGATCTGTTCCATCAGTATGTGGTGGTGGGAGGCATGCCCGACGCGGTCAATTCCTTCTTGGCGACGCGCAATGTCGACGAGGTTCGAAACATCCACCGCGATCTTCACGCCCTGTATCGCGATGACATCGCAAAGTACGCTCCGCCCGAGCTGCGCCTGGTTATTCGCGATATCTACGATTTGATTCCCAGCGAGGCTGGCTCCAAAAACAAGCGATTCAAGCTGTCGTCGATTAACGGTGTCAAACGTTTTTCGCAGGTGACAGACCATTTTCTTTGGCTCTCGGAGGCGGGCGTTGCGCTTCCCGTGTATAACGTAACGGCGCCCGTGGCACCCCTTTTATTGGGGGAGCAGCGAAATCTGTTTAAGCTGTTTTACTTGGACACCGGAATGCTCATGTCGTCGTATTCCAAGAAGGTTGCCCAAGGGGTTTTTGATGGAGAGGCAGAAGGCCCCTTTGGCATGAATATGGGGGCGGCGTTTGAGGGCTTTGTCGCGCAAGAGCTCAAAGCCCACGGATTCAGATTGCGCTACTTTACGTCCAAAAAGGTTGGCGAGCTCGATTTTGTTGAGGAGACGCTCGATGGGGAGGTTCTTGCCATCGAGGTCAAATCGGGCAAGAGCTTTAAGTCCCACGCGGCACTCGACAACGCACTGGCAACGAAGGGCTACGGAATCGATCGCGCCCTGGTACTTGCGGAATGTAATTTGCATCGCGATGGTGACGTGCTGTATCTGCCCATCTTTATGGCAGGGCTCTTGGAGCCGTAGCGCACCGCTGACTATGTGGTCGCCCTCAGCCCTCGCTACTCGTCCCCGTCGTTGGGGTCGCCCTTGAGGTTGTTGACGTCGAGGTAGTCGTTGCTCTCGTCCTCTTTTTGCTGCGTTGCCAATTCGGACTCGACGGGGCTGCGGAACAGCTGAAATCCCTCAAACGCAATGACGCCAAGCAGCACCACGACGATCGCTATAAAGATAATCTTTGCTACTGGATTGAAATCCAAAAAGCGCGGCGCCTCTTCCGCAGCGTAGTAGTCGCCATAATAATCGTCGTTATCAGTGTGGCTATCGGTGTATGAGGATGTGGGTATAGCTTGCGCATGGTCGTCCGGCTCGTATTCGGAAGCGGACGCGGCGACAAGTGGATTTACCGGCTCGCCGAGCGTCGGCGCGCCGGCAGATGTTTCGTCCAGATCGGCATCAGCCCAGGAATCGAAGGCAAGCTGACGGGTCGCAAAGTCGTCGAGATCTGCAACGGGCGGTTCGGGCGCAAGATGCTGCGCCGCGGCGATAAACGATGCCGTCTCGGAAGGATCGCCTGCCGAATGGGTTTTGCCGCCCATGAGCTCGTCGGCGGTCCAAGGGCGGTCGCTCATCACGTCGTCGAGGCTCAACGCAAACAGATCGTCTTCGCCCTCGTCAAACACGCGTTTCGCATGCCTGGCGCCAGAAGCGAAGCCTCCGCGGCCGTTGCGCGATGCGTTGCTCGACCCCATCTTGTTCCATCCTTTCGAACTGTCTCGTCCTTCGATTATATGGAACTTGCCTTGCGGCCGAGTCTTGGATTCGTGCATTCCAGAACTCACGCCCAAAAGGGGAGGGGCGCAGGCGCGCTGACTATTTGTCGCCGGCGGCAGCCTTTGCCTCGTTGAGGTAGCTATAGAAGCTGTACTTAGAGATGCCAAAGAACTCGCAGGCACGCTCGCTCGACTTGGAAATGAGGAAGGCGCCGCGACGATCGAGGTAGCCAATGGCGCGAATGCGCTCATCTTTGGTCATAAGGGCTGCGGGCTTGCCCACGTATTGCTCGCACTCGCGCAGCAGATCTTCGAGCAGGTCGCCGATGGTTTTGGTAATGGGCTCGGGCTCGGTGTAGCCCGTGCCGTCGGTGCCGGTAAAGGCATCGAGCGAGCGCTCAAAAGCTTTCATGAGCGTAATGTCAAAGTTAATGCCCAAAATGCCGACAGGCTTGCCTTCGTCGTTGCGGATAAAGATGGTCGAGGACTTAAGCAGCTTGCCATCGGCGGTTTTGGTGAGGTATGGCTCGCGGTCGTGCACGTCGGTGATGTCCTCGTGCATGGACTCAAACACAATATGGCTGGGACCGTCACCCAGCTTGCGCCCGCTGACATGGCCGTTTTCGATTACCACGATAGAGTGATCCACGTCCTCGGTCTCCAGGTCGTGGACGACGACTTCGCAGTTAGGGCCAAACTGGAGCGCCAGGCCGTGTGCAAGGCGCTTATAAAACTCAATCTGTGCGGGGGTCATGGGTGCCTTCCTAAAAATTAGTTTGGGCACACTTTGCCATAAACCCCACTTGTTCGCAAATAACGAAAGCGTCTCAGCGTTATGAGCGCAACGCCGTCCGTTGGTTTCAGGCCTAAAGCCGGGTTGAGGTAAGCCATGTAAAGGGGGCGCCCTGCCAACCGGCGGGGTGCCCCCTTTTTGCATCGTGGGCGTGCGGGATAAGCGCTTTCGATGTAGGTGCCCCGCGGCGCGCGTTATGGGTACGATGGCTTCAGGGGAGGTATCGCCATGAAACTTGGTTGCGTCATTATGGCTTCGGGCGAGGGCAAGCGGTTTGGCTCTAACAAGATGCTTGCCGATATCTATGGCGAGCCGCTGATTGCCCGGACCATCGATTCGGTTCCCCGGGGCTTTGACGTTGTGGTTTCGACGCGTTGGCCCGAGGTTGCCGAGATCTGCCGTGAGCTGCGCTGCGCGTGCGTACGGCACGATGGCGCGCTCAGGAGCGAGAGCGTGCGCGCCGGCCTTACTTGGGGAGCCGATCGCGATTGGAGGGGCTGCCTCTTTTTGCCGGGCGACCAGCCGCTCGTGAGTTCGGATTCCTTTGAGGCACTCGCCGGTGCTTTTAAGGCCAACGGCGGTGTCGCGCCCGTGCGTCTTGCCCTGAACGGCGAGCCGGCCTCTCCGGTGCTGTTCCCCGCGAGCTTCTTTCCTAACCTTATGGGGCTTAAGGGCAAGGACGGCGGATCATCGCTGCTGCGCGGCCGTGCCGATATCCAGTTGGTCGAGGCACGTGCCTACGAGCTGTGGGATGTCGACACCGCCAAGGGCCAGCGCCGCGTCTCAGAACACGTTGCGGCCTGCTACGCGCCTCGCTAGCAGGGGGTGCCGCCAGGGTAGCTAATTTGGGACGGGGCTCTTTTAGCTACCCTGCCTACCTGATGATTTTTCTCTCAACATGGGGTAGCTAAAAGAGCCCCGTCCCAAATTAGCTACCCCTGGAGGCTGGTGGCGACGACGGGGCGGCCGAGGGCAGCCTCGAAGCGGTCGGCCATCGTGGGGTCGCTGAGCGCGTCGACTTGGTTGAGCATGACGCGTGCGGTGCAGAGTCCCAGCGCCTGCATCTCGGCATTGAGCACCTGGGCGACGCGCTCGGGCGTGGCGGTATCGGTGGGCTCGCAGCCGCAACGCTCGCAAAAGAGCTCGGGGCGGTGGACGGCTTCGTTGATGGGCTTGCCGAGCCCCGAGGCGCCAACGATCCAGACGATGTTGGCCGTGCCAGAGGGAATCACCGGCTCCCAGGCGGCGTGGGCCTTGAGCGGGAGCCGCTTGCTGCCGTCCGCCTCGGCCAAGACGTAGTTAAAGCGCTGTGCCAGCTTGCCGAGCGGCTCGGCGGGGGCGGAGAGCTTGCCCGTCTCGGGGTCCAAGACACCTGCTTGGCAGATGCTTCCCCGCGCAAGGCTCGCGCAGGCCTCGCAGGTGCAACCGGGGACATGTGAGGCGCCCGGCTTCCAAGGTGCGGCGTCCAGGCGACGACTCGACCCGTCCCATGGCACGCCGGCGACGGGAAACATATGCGTGGTGGTGCAGAGGAGCACGCGGCCGCCCGCGCGCATAAGCTCAAGGCCGAGCGTCTTTAGCAAGGTCGACTTGCCGCCACTGCCGATAATTGCGGTGATGCCCGGCTCGATCCTGAGCGCCGAGGCGAGATTGCCGCTAACCGTTTCCATCTGTTCACCGCCGTATAATACTGTGATAATAAATAATCATCAGAGTAGCGGTCGAACCGCTTTTGCTCTGCTCAAACCGTAGCACAGGGAGGTGCCCCGAAAATGCTCGTTTATGTTCGCGGCGCCGGCGATATCGCCACGGGCGTCGCCGCCCGTTTGGTGCGCGCCGGCGTGTCGGTTGTCATGGCCGATATCGCGGTTCCCACGTGCATCCGCCGCACAATCAGTTTTTGCGAGGCCATTCGCCTGGGCGAGGTTCAGGTCGAGGGCATTCGCGCCCGCTTGGCGCAGACGCCGGCAGAGGCGCTTGCAATTACCCAGGCCGGAGATGTTGCCGTCGTGGTGGATCCCCAGGCCAAGATGCTCGGCGAACTTAAGCCCGCTGCCGTGGTCGACGCGATCCTGGCCAAGCGCAATTTGGGCACCACGCGCGATATGGCGCCTGTCGTCATCGCCGTAGGGCCGGGCTTTACCGCGCCGGTCGATTGCGATGCCGTGGTCGAGACCATGCGCGGTCATTTCCTCGGCCGCGTCATCACCCAGGGCTCGCCCCAGCCCAATACGGGCGTGCCGGGTGTCATCGCCGGCTATGGCAAGGAGCGCGTTATCCACAGCCCCGCCGCCGGCGTGTTTAGGTCCGACCATGTGATTGGCGACATCGTGAGTGCCGGCGATGTGATCGGGTATGCGGGCGACACTCCCATGGTCACGCAGATTGACGGCTGCTTGCGCGGCCTTTTGGCCGACGGCGTTCTGGTGACCGAGGGCTTTAAATGTGCCGACGTCGACCCGCGCGGCGATGCCAGCTATATCAACTATATTTCGGACAAGGCGACGTCGGTCGGCGGCGGCGTACTCGAGGCGCTTGCCATGTTCACCGACGTTTTTAGGGGATAGGAAGCGACGATGGAAAAGCTCGATGTGGTGAATGCTGCGCTTGGCGCTCTGAAGGCCGGTAAGACGTGCGAGCTGGTGGTAGTTGCCGGCACGGCAGGGTCATCGCCGCGCGGCGTGGGTGCCTGGATGGCCGTCTTTGCCGATGGCAGCCAAGCGGGCACCATCGGCGGCGGTAAGATCGAGCTCTTTGCGCTGGACGAGGCGCGCGAGCTGTTGGCCGCAGGGCAATCGCGCCTGGTCCGCTACACCATGGGCGGCGAGAACTCCGATACCGGCATGATCTGCGGCGGAGCCATCTGCCTGTGCTATCTGCACCTGGATGCATCGCAGGCGCCGTTGTTCCAGTCGGTTGCCGACGTCTTGGCGTATCGACGCATCGGCGACTTCGTCATCGACTTTGAACCGTTTATCGCAAGCGCGCTCGAAAGCGACGCTGCCGAATACCATGGCGAGGAGTCGCGCCGCACCATTGTGGGTTGCCCCGGGCTTTCGCTGACGGAAGAGGGGAGTAAGGTCACCTACACCAACGCCGCCTCCGAGATTCCCCCGGCGCACATCGAGACGCTTTGCCCCGAGGGCCTGACATACATCTTTGGCTGCGGACACGTGGGCGCCGCGACGGCGCGCGTGCTCACGGCGGCGGGCTTTGCCGTCGTGACGTGCGATGACCGCCCCGGCACGTTGACGCCCGAATGGGTGCCCGGCGTCTACGATCGTCGTCTGGTCGACTACAAGAACCTGGACGAGCAATGCCCCATCGGTCCGCGCGATCTGGTAGTCGTCGCCACGGCGGGCCACAAGTCCGATATCGATGTGGTGATTCAGGCCTTGCGCGCCAAGCCCGCCTATTTGGGTTGCCTGGGTTCGCGCCGCAAGACGGCCTTTGTGCGGGCTCGCTTGGAGCAGGAGGGCTTTACGCAGGACCAGATCGACGAGCTGCACCTGCCGATCGGCGTTGCCATTCAGGCCGAGGACCCCGAAGAGATCGCCATCTCCATCGCCGCCGAGATGATCCATCTGCGTCGCACCAAGCTCGTCCCCCGCAAGCGCTAGTCGCATCCCAGGGGTAGCTAATTTGGGACGGGGCTCTTTTAGCTACCCTGCCTGCTCGATGATTTTTCTGGGACGGGGATTAAAAAATCATTAGGTACGCAATGATTTATAAATCCCCGTCCCAGAAAAATCATCTCGAGGCGTTCGCTCACTGTTGGGTAGCTAAAAGAGCCCCGTCCCAAATTAGCTACCCCAGCCCTCTGCCGCATGCGGGTCAAAATGCTACCTGTGCCATATGCCCTATAATGTTCGCCCGTTGGGCGGCATAGGGCCGCTGCCTAGGGTATGGGAGGCGCAAATGGCAGAGTCGGTGGCAGGGGACGCCCTGTTCGAGCGTACGGGAAAAGTTTCGTTTGTGCAGGTATTGCCCCATGCACTGCAGCATGTGCTGGCGGCATTCGCGGGTATCGTCACGCCCGCTATCATCATCGCGTCGGTCTGCGGCTTTACCCCTCAAGAGGAAGCCGCCGTCATTCAGGCGTCGCTCGTCCTCTCGGCGCTTGACATTTTCCTTCAACAGTTCCCCATAAAAGGCATCGTCGGCTCGGGCCTGCCCATCGTGATGGGCGCGAGCTTTACCTTCGTGCCGGCACTTAAAGCGGTCGGTCTTGAGCTTGGTTTCGAGGCCGTGCTGGGCGCTCAAGTTATCGGCGGCGCGCTCGTCGTGCTCTTCGGTCTTTTGTTTAAGCGCGTGAGCTTTTTGTTCCCAGCTCCGGTGCTCGGTACCGTCATCTTTGTCATTGGCCTGTCGCTGTGCCCGGTTGCCGTGGCGTCCATGGCAGGCGGGGAGGGCGCGGCCGATTTTGGCAGCGTCACCAACTGGACCGTCGCGCTCGTGACGTTTGTCGTCACCTTTATGGTCGGTAACTACGGCAAGGGCGCGCTCAAGCTGGGCAGCATCCTGGCCGGTATCTGCGCAGGTTTTGTCGTTGCGGCGGTGTTGGGGATGGTCGACTTCTCGGCTGTCGCGACTGCAAGTTGGTTTGCCCCACCGGCGTTTGGCGCCCATCGTCTGGTGTTCGATCCGGCGGCGTGCGCCGTGGTGGGCGTTGTGGCCATCGTGAACGCCGTGCAGGTTATGGGAGAGTTTGCCGCCGTGTCCTCTGCGGCGCTCGATACCCCCGCGACCGATAGTCAGATCTCGGGCGGATTGATCGCCAATGGTCTCGTCGGTATGCTCTCGGGCTTTTTGGGCGGCGTCCCCACGGCAACCTTTGGCCAGAATGTGGGCATCATCGCCGAGAACAAGGTCGTCAACCGTATGGTCTTTACGCTCGCAGCCGCCATTCTGCTCGTCGCGGGCCTGCTGCCCAAGTGCGCGGCAGTGCTCACGTCCATTCCGCAACCGGTGATTGGCGGCGCCACGATCGGCGTGTTCGCAACCATCGGCATGAACGGTGTGGTCATGTTTTCCCGCCACGGCCTGTCTCAGCGCGATACCACGCTCATGGGTCTCTCTATCGCCTTTGGCACGGGCATTGAGCGCACGGCCGGCGCGCTTGCCGGCGCTGGATTCCCCGCATGGGTCGACACCGTCTTTGGCGGATCCTCCATTGCCGTCGCCGCACTTGTCGCCGTCGTCCTCAACCTGGTCCTGCCTCGCCAAAAATAACGCCCCATATATGAGTTGCGGTGAAATACGGATTGTTTAAGCCGGTTAAGCTGTCAAACAGTCCCTATTTCACCGCAACGGCTTTTTGGGACCCATTTGTGCGAGGGAGTTGTGGAGTTGTGCAGGCAGACGATGTTTTTCTGGAAATACGCACCCAATGCGCGTATAGTACCGATTGTTTTGTCGGCTCCTGCTGCGTCGAGTCCAAACCGCGAAATGCCATGAGCGGCGCGGATGCAGTCAGGAGGCACGAGGACAACCCACCGTGGCCACGCCCCGTGCTTAAAACCCCAAGAAGGAGTGAACAATGGCAGAAGAGAAGTATGTGCCGCGTCTGAAGGCCAAGTACAACAACGAGGTCAAGCAGCAGCTTCAGGACAAGTTCCAGTACGAGAACGTCATGATGATCCCCAAGTTTGAGAAGATCGTCGTGAACATGGGTGTCGGCGAGGCCGCTACCGATTCCAAGGCCATCGACGGTGCCGTGCGCGACCTGCGCGCCATCACCGGCCAGCAGCCGATGATCACCCGTGCCCGCAAGTCCATCGCTACCTTCCGCCTGCGCGCTGGTATGCCGATCGGCTGCAAGGTTACCCTGCGTGGCGACCGTATGTGGGAGTTCTTCGATCGTCTGACCTCCGTCGCTATCCCCCGTATCCGCGACTTCCGCGGCATCTCCGCCAAGAGCTTCGACGGCCGTGGTAACTTCTCCATGGGCGTCACCGAGCAGCTCATCTTCCCCGAGATCGACTTTGACTCCGTCGATCACCAGCGTGGTATGGACATCACTTTCGTGACCACCGCCAACACCGATGAGGAGGCCAAGGCCCTTCTGGACGCCTTTGGTTTCCCGTTCAAGAAATAGGTTCACCTGCCCTATAAGCGCCGTTCCCACAAGGGGGCGGCGCTTGGGGCGAACAATACTCTATGTGAGGAGGATATAAGTGGCTAAGACATCGATGATCGTCAAGTGCAATCGCAAGCAGAAGTTCTCTACTCGTGAGTACACGCGCTGCCAGCGCTGCGGCCGTCCGCACTCTGTGTACCGCAAGTTCGGCCTGTGCCGTGTCTGCTTCCGCGAGCTTGCACTCAAGGGCGAGCTTCCCGGCGTTAAGAAGGCCAGCTGGTAAGTCACTACCAGCGTTTCAAGCATCCGTTTGGAACAGGGAAAACGTGCTAGTTAGGCTTTGCCGTTAAGGGCGGCGAAGAACCAAGAGCACGTGTTCATCAAGAACGAAGGAGAATCTGTATGAACCTTACAGACCCGATCGCAGATATGCTTACGCGCATTCGTAACGCTAACTCTGTGAACAAGGCCACGGTCTCCATGCCGAGCAGCAAGAAGCTCGTCGAGATCGCTCGTGTTCTGCACGAGGAGGGCTACATCGAGGGCTACGATGTCGAGGACACCGTTCCCCAGAAGACTCTGCACATCACGCTTAAGTATGGTCCCAAGAAGGCTAAGGTCATCAACGGCATCCGCCGCATTTCCAAGCCGGGCCTGCGTAAGTACACCGGCGTTGCCGACATGCCCCGCGTCCGCGGTGGCCTTGGTACCGCCATTATTTCCACCAGCCATGGCGTCATGACCGACCGCGATGCTCGCAAGCACAACGTCGGCGGCGAGATCATCGCTTACGTCTGGTAATTCGCTCGGTAGGTAGAAGGAAAGGAGATCACCGTGTCTCGTATCGGTAATAAGCCTGTCCAGATTCCCGCCGGAGTCGAAGTGGCAGTCAACGGCAACAACGTTGTCGTCAAGGGCCCCAAGGGCCAGCTCGAGCTCGATGTCTATGAGAAGCTCGCTATCAATATCGAGGACAACGTCCTCACCGTTTCCCGTCCCGACGACGAGCGTGAGACCCGTGCCCGCCACGGCCTCACCCGCGCCCTCATCCACAACATGGTTGTTGGCGTTTCCGAGGGCTTCGAGAAGAAGCTCGAGCTCGCCGGCGTCGGTTACCGCGTGCAGCAGAAGGGCAAGAACCTCGAGTTCTCCCTGGGCTTCTCGCACCCCGTGATCGTCGAGGCTCCCGAGGGTATCACCTTCGAGGTTCCCGACAACACCCACGTGAACGTCAAGGGTATCAACAAGCAGCAGGTCGGTCAGATCGCCGCTGAGATCCGCGGCCATCGTCCTCCCGAGCCTTACAAGGGCAAGGGTATCCACTACGTTGGCGAGCACATCCGCCGCAAGCTGGGTAAGGCCGCCAAGTAGTCGTAACCGACTCACTCGCATAAGACCAGCACCCCGTTAGGTGCTGGCAAGATCAACCTTTTTAGGAGTTTACGTATGAACAAGCATAAGGCGAAGCTGGAAGGCCTCAAGCGTCGTCAGCGTCGTGTTCGCGGCAAGATCTCGGGTACCGCCGAGCGTCCGCGTCTTCGCGTGACCCGTACTAACGCCAACATCTATGCCCAGATCATCGACGACAGCAAGGGCTCCAGCCTGACGCTCGTCTCTGCCTCGACCCTCGAGGCCGAGTTCAAGGGCACCCACACCTCGAACAAGGAGGCTGCGGAGAAGGTCGGTCAGCTCGTTGGCAAGCGCGCCATCGAGGCCGGCATCACCAAGGTCGCCTTCGATCGCGGTGGCCGTATCTACCATGGCCGCGTCAAGGCCCTCGCCGACGGTGCTCGTGCCGCCGGTCTCGAGTTCTAGGAGGTATGTAGCACATGGCTCGTAATCAGAAGCAGCAGCGCGAGGCCTCCGAGTTCGAGGAGCGCGTCGTTTACATCAACCGCGTGTCGAAGACCGTCAAGGGCGGCCGTCGCATGAGCCTCGTCGCTCTCGTCGTCGTTGGCGACGGCAAGGGCAACGTCGGCGTTGGCATGGGCAAGTCCGCTGAGGTGCCCATGGCCATCTCCAAGGCGTCTCTCGATGCCAAGAAGAACATGTTCCACGTGCCGGTGACCGAAGAGGGCACCATTCCGCACGAGGTTATCGGCCACTTTGGTGCCGGCCGCATCATCATCAAGCCCGCTGTCGAGGGTACCGGCGTTATCGCCGGCGGCGCTGTGCGTCCCCTCTTTGAGCTTGCTGGCATCAAGAACGTCCTGTCCAAGTCTCTCGGTACCGACAACGGCCTCAACATCATCAAGGCTGCCGTCGAGGGCCTCAAGGAGCTCTCCAGCCCTGAGGACGTCGCGGCTCGCCGTGGCCTGACGGTCTCCGAGATGTTCGTCGGTAAGGAGAACTAAGCATGGCTGACACCATCAAGATCAAGCAGGTCCGCAGCACCAACGGTTGCAAGCAGGACCAGGTCCGTACTGTCCGTGCCCTCGGTCTCCACAGGATCCGCGAGGTTCGCGAGATTACTGACAACGAGTCCGTCCGCGGCATGATCTTCAAGGTCAAGCACCTTGTCGAGATTGTAGAGGAGTAGCAAATGCAGCTTCACGATCTTACTCCCGCGCCCGGTTCCACCAAGAACCGCAAGCGCGTTGGCCGTGGCAATTCTTCGGGTCACGGCACCACTTCTGGCCGCGGCCAGAAGGGCCAGGGCTCTCGCTCTGGCGGCACCAAGGGTGCCGGCTTCGAGGGTGGCCAGACTCCGCTGGCTATGCGCCTGCCCAAGCTTCCGGGCTTCCGCAACCCCCGTCGTATCGAGTACACCGCTGTTAACGTTGAGCGTCTCGAGCGTAAGTTCGAGGATGGCGCTGTGATCGACGGTGCCGCTCTTAAGGCCGCTCGCATCACCAAGAGCGAGTTCGAGCCCGTCAAGGTGCTCGGCAATGGTGAGCTTACCAAGAAGTTCACGGTCAAGGTCGACAAGGTCAGCGCTTCTGCGCAGGCCAAGATCGAGGCCGCCGGCGGAAAGGTCGAGCTGCCGTGCTAAATGGTCTTAAGAATGCTTTCCGCATCAAAGAACTGCGCGAAAAGATTCTTTTTACCATAGCTATGCTCGTCGTGTACCGCATTGGTGCGCACGTTCCTGTGCCCGGCATTCCCTTCCAGGGGATGCTGGGCCTTTTCTCGACCGATAACAATTCGGTCGCCGCAGGTGCTATGGCCCTCCTGAATCTTTTCTCTGGCGGCGCGTTGAGCTATGTGTCGGTGTTTTCGCTGGGCATCATGCCTTACATCACCAGCTCGATCATCCTCCAGATGCTCCAGGCCGTTGTGCCTTCCCTGCATGAGCTTGCCCGCGAGGGCGAGGTCGGTCAGACCAAGATTACGCAGTATTCGCGTTACCTCACCCTGGCTCTGGCAATCCTCAACTCCGTGGGTTACCTCTTTCTCTTTAAGAGCTTCGGCATCAGCTTTAATGGCGCCGCCGCTCCCGAGATCATCTTCGACCTCATGATCGTCGGCACGCTCACCGCGGGCGCCATGCTGATCATGTGGATTGGTGAGCTCATTACCCAGCGCGGTATCGGCAATGGCATGTCGCTGATCATCTTTGCGAACATCATGGCCGGTCTGCCGCAGGCGATCTTCTCCAGCACCGAGGGCAATGGCGGTGGCATCATCACTATGGTGATCATCTGCGCCATCATCCTGCTGGTTATCCCGCTGATTGTTTTCCTTGAGCGCGGCCAGCGCCGCATTCCGGTCTCCTACGCTAAGCGCGTCGTGGGCCGTCGCATGATGGGTGGCCAGACCACCTACCTGCCCATCAAGGTCAACACCGCGGGTGTCGTGCCGATCATCTTCGCTTCGGCGCTGCTGTACTTCCCGGCTCAGGTTGCCGTGTTCTTCCCCGGCATCGGCTGGATTCAGGCAGTTGCCTCTGCGCTTTCGACCGGTTGGCTCAACTGGGTGCTTAACGTTGTCCTCATCGTGTTCTTCGCGTACTTCTACACCTCCATGGTGTTCAATCCCGATGACACGGCCGACAACCTTAAGAAGCAGGGCGGCTTTATTCCGGGCGTTCGTCCGGGTAGGGCTACCGCGGCCTACATCAAGAACGCGCTCAACAAGATTACGCTTCCCAGCGCTGTCTTTTTGGCGCTCATCGCCATCGTGCCTTCGATCATCTTCTCCTTCACGGGCAATCAGCTGATCCAGGCATTTGGCGGCACGTCCATCCTCATCATGGTCGGCGTCGTGCTCGACACGGTCGACAAGCTCGAAGGCCAGATCAAGATGTATGATTACGATGGATTCTTTAAATAGGCTAGAGGAGGATTGCTCATGAACCTCGTATTGCTCGGAGCTCCGGGTGCCGGTAAGGGCACCGTTGCACAGGAGCTCGTCGCCGAGTTTGGCGTCGCCCACATCTCCACGGGCGACCTGCTGCGTGCTGCCGTCAAGGGTGGCACCGAGCTTGGTATTCAGGCTAAGAAGTACATGGACGCTGGCGAGCTCGTTCCCGACCAGCTCGTGATCGACCTTGTCAAGGAGCGCCTTGCCGCCGATGACGCCCAGCAGGGCTTCATCCTCGACGGCTTCCCGCGCAACACCGCCCAGGCTGTGACGCTCGATTCCGAGCTCTCCACCATGGGTCGCGAGATCGACTGCGCCCTTCTGGTCGACGTTGCCCCCGAGGTCATCATCGATCGTCTGTCTTCGCGTCGCACCTGCCGCGCCTGCGGTTACACCGGCACTGCTGCCGATGTTACCTGCCCCAAATGCGGCGGCGAGATGTATCAGCGCGACGACGATAAGCCCGAGACCATCAAGAACCGTCTCGACGTCTACGAGAAGTCCACGAGCCCGCTTGTCGATTACTATCGTGGCCAGGGTCTGCTCAAGTCGGTCAACGGTGACCAGGCTCGCGAGACCGTATACGGGGATGTCAAAGAGGCCCTCGGTCTATGATTAAGATTAAGTCTGCAACGCAAATCGAGCAGATGAAGAAGGCAGGAGCGCTATCTAAGATGGCGCTCCGCCACGTTGGAGCCATGGTGCGCCCCGGCGTTTCGACTTTTGAGCTCGATCAGCTCGCGGAGCAGATTATCCGCATGCATGGCGGCACCCCGGCCTTTAAGGGTTACGGCGGGTTCCCGGGGACCATTTGCGCATCGATCAACGATGCCGTGGTCCACGGTATTCCCAACCCCGATATGATCCTGCGCGATGGCGATATTATCTCTATCGATACGGGAGCCGTTGTCGACGGTTGGGTTGGCGATAACGCATGGACGTTTTTCGTCGGCACCCCTACGCCCGAGGCCAAGGCCCTGTGCGAGGTTACGCGCGATTGCCTTAAGGCTGCCATTGAGCAGGCTGTTCCCGGTAACCATATCGGGGATGTTGGCCATGCCGTCCAGTCCCTCGCCGAGTCTCACGGTTATGGCGTGCTTCGTGACTATGTGGGCCATGGCATTGGCCGCGTGATGCACGAGGACCCCAACGTTCCTAACTATGGAAAGAAGGGGAGGGGCGTTCGCCTCCAGGCCGGTATGGTCATTGCCATCGAGCCGATGGTAACGATGGGTTCCAACCATGTGAGCACGGGCTCCGACGGTTGGATCGTCACCACCAACGACCACCTGCCCGCCGCGCACTACGAGAACACCGTCGCCATCACCAATGACGGTCCGGTGATTCTCACCACCGATGCGCAAGGATCCTGGTGTTCGCTCCAAGGCGGAGAAATGTAAAAGTCGCCGCCCCCTGATGCCCAACCTCGCCTTTCAATTTCGAAGGCATGACCCCAAGGTCTATGCCTTCTCATTTCAAGGCGATCTTGGGCATCAGGGAACGGCTTTGTTTTACATTTCAAATGTAACAAGTTCCACGTAGTTGTGGAGCCATTACGAAGTTATTACGATGCGTGTATACGTGTTGTAGAATACTCAATCGCTGTCGTTTTCTAGAGAAAGATGATTGCTTGTGAAGAAGGAAGACGCAATTGAGCTCGAGGGTACGGTGAAGGAACCGTTGCCTAATGCCATGTTTAAGGTCGAGCTCGAGAACGGTCATTCGGTTCTGTGCAACATTTCTGGCAAGATTCGAATGAATTACATCCGTATTCTCCCCGGTGACAGGGTTGTCGTGGAGCTTTCCCCGTACGACCTGACCCGCGGCCGCATCACCTATCGCTACAAATAGCGGCACGCATACACGCACTCTATTTCCGACTGCAGGCTTAGCTCAACCTACGGTCGGATTGTGTGTGAAGACCAGCCATAGTTTTAAACGCCTGCGGCTGGGCGAGTAGATAGTAGGGAAGTAGTTTGAGCGCTACCGAAAGGAAGAACGATGAAGGTACGTCCTTCGGTCAAGAAGATGTGCGATAAGTGCAAAATCATTAGGCGCCATGGCAAGGTCCTCGTCATTTGCGAGAACCCCCGTCATAAGCAGCGTCAGGGTTAAGAGAGGAGACTACGTTGGCCCGTATTAATGGTGTCGACCTCCCGCGTGAGAAGCGCGTTGAGATCGGTCTGACCTACATTTACGGCATCGGCCGCACCACTGCGACGAAGATTTGCGTCGAGTGCAACGTTAACGTGGATACGCGCGTTAAGGACCTCACCGAGGATGAGGTTAACGCCATCCGCGAGTATATCGACAAGAACCAGATCATGGTTGAGGGCGACCTCCGCCGTGAGCGCAACCAGAACGTCAAGCGCCTTATGGACATCGGCTGCAACCGCGGCCTTCGTCACCGCAAGGGCCTCCCGGTCCGCGGCCAGCGCACCCACACTAACGCTCGTACCCGCAAGGGCCCGAAGCGTCAGATCGGTGCTAAGAAGAAGAAATAAGGAGCGCTAGATAGATGGCTACTGCTAAGAAGAACGTTCGCGCTGCCCGTCTGAAGCGCGCGGACCGTAAGAACATTTCCGTGGGCCAGGCTCACATCCGTTCTACGTTCAATAACACGATCGTTTCGATCACCGATCCCCAGGGCAACGTCATTTCCTGGAAGTCGGCTGGCCAGGTGGGCTTCAAGGGCTCCCGTAAGTCCACGCCGTTCGCTGCCCAGATGGCTGCCGAGGCTGCTGCCAAGCAGGCCATGGAGCACGGTATGAAGAAGGTTTCCGTCTTCGTCAAGGGCCCCGGCTCCGGTCGTGAGACCGCCATCCGCTCCCTCCAGGCTGCTGGCCTCGAGGTCTCGAGCATTCAGGACAAGACCCCCATCCCGCACAACGGCTGCCGCCCCAAGAAGCGTCGCCGCGTGTAACTGAAAGGATCGTATCAATATGGCAATCGACAGGACTCCTGTTCTTAAGCGCTGCCGTCAGCTCGGGATCGATCCCGCTGAGCTCGGTTACAGCAGCAAGAAGGAATCTATCCGTCAGCCCAAGCGCCGTCGCAAGGAATCTGAGTACGGCATGCAGCTGCGCGAGAAGCAGAAGGTCAAGTTTATCTATGGCGTTCTGGAGAAGCAGTTCCACGGCTACTTCAACAAGGCCCGTAAGATGAACGGCGTCACCGGTGAGAACCTCATGATCATCCTTGAGTCTCGCCTCGACAACGTTGTTTTCCGTCTTGGCTTCGCTCGCACCCGTAAAGAGGCTCGTCAGTCCGTCCGCCACGGTCACTTCACCGTGAACGGCAAGCGCGTGGACATCCCGTCCTACCGCGTCAAGGCCGGCGACGTCGTCGCTGTCGGCGAGAAGTTCCGTGACCTCCTCCCCATCAAGGAGGCTCTGATTTCCTCCGAGCGCTTTGAGGTCCCTGGCTGGCTTGAGGTCGATATCGAGAAGCTGTCTGGTAACGTGCTCGCTCTGCCGACGCGTGAGCAGATCAGCGGTGATATCAACGAGCAGCTCATCGTCGAGCTCTACTCTAAGTAGTCCATCCGGGCTGCTGAGGCTGGAGGTAATACATGTCAGAATTCATTAGGCCTCAGGTTCAGGTCGAAGAGATCAACGAGACGTCTGCTCGTGTCTCCGTCGAGCCGCTCGAGCGCGGTTACGGTGATACGCTGGGCAACTCCTTGCGTCGCGTTCTTCTGTCCTCGCTCGAGGGTGCCGCTGTCGAGGCTATTCAGATCGATGGTGCGCAGCACGAGTTCATGACCATCCCTAACATGGTCGAGGATGTCACTGACATCGTCCTGAATGTCAAGGGTCTTGTCTTCAGGGCTCTCGGCACGACCGACGAGGCGACCGCCACCATCTCGGTTGACGGCCCCTGCGAGGTCACCGGTGCGGACTTCTTTATTCCGTCCGAGTTTGAGTTGGTCAACCCCGAGCAGCACATCGCTACGCTCACCGAGGGTGGCCATCTCACCATGAGCATGCGCATCGGCTATGGCCGCGGCTATGTCTCTGGCGAGGCCAACAAGCGCGACAACGATCCCATCGGTGTGATCCACGTCGACTCGCTGTACTCGCCGGTATCCCGTTGCGCCAAGCTCGTTGAGGCTTGCCGTGTCGGTCAGCACACCGACTACGACCGCCTTGTCCTCGAGATCGAGACCAACGGCTCCATCGCCCCGCGCGACGCCGTGGTCCAGGCTGCCAATATCATCAACCAGCATATGGCTGCCTTTATGAACCTTGCCGAGACCCCCGAGGTCGAGGAGGAGGTTTCGATCTTCGCTCCCGAGGTCACCAACGACAACGCCGAGCTGGATAAGCAGATCGAGGATCTGGACCTTTCTGTCCGTTCCTACAACTGCCTTAAGCGTGCCAGCATTCACTCGGTCCGTCAGCTCGTTGAGTTCTCGGAGAACGATCTTCTGAACATCCGCAACTTCGGTGTTAAGTCGATCGAGGAAGTGAAGGACAAGCTTGAGTCCATGGGCCTGAGCCTGAAGGCTTAATGCTTCGCATATTTGAGGAGAAACTAGACCATGCGTCACAACGTTAAGAAGGGCCTGAAGCTCGGCACCGATGCGAGCCACACCAAGGCCATGAAGAAGAGCCTGGCCAAGGCCCTCTTCGAGAACGACCGCATCAAGACCACCGAGACCCGCGCTAAGGCGCTGCGTTCGGTTGTCGAGCCGATCATCACCTGGGCCAAGAAGGGCGACCTGCACTCTCGTCGTCTGGCTATCGCCAAGCTCGGCGATAAGCAGCTCGTTGCCGAGATCTTCGACAAGGCTGCTCAGGGCATGTGGCAGGATCGCAACGGCGGTTACACCCGCATCATGAAG
The DNA here is from genome assembly GCF_052121995.1 of Collinsella sp. LCP19S3_A7. Taxonomy (NCBI): domain Bacteria; kingdom Bacillati; phylum Actinomycetota; class Coriobacteriia; order Coriobacteriales; family Coriobacteriaceae; genus Collinsella; species Collinsella sp. LCP19S3_A7. The sequence continues at coordinate 88,954 of NZ_JBQKDE010000001.1, forward strand.
CTCGGTAACCGTAAGGGCGACAACGCTCCCATCGTTATCATGGAGCTCGTCACCGAGCCTTGCACGCCCAAGGCCAAGAAGGCTGCTCCGGCCCCAAGAAGGCCGCTGCTCCCAAGAAGGTCGAGGCTGTCGAGGAGACCGCTGCCGAGGAGGCTCCTGCTGAGGAGACCGCTGAGTAGACAATTCGTCTGCATAGGCTATATTCGAGGGGTACGTTCGCGTACCCCTCTTTTTTTGTCGCGATACCGTTGTTTGTTTGTTGGGAGCGCCCATGACCGCGCCGTCTGATTTCAATTTGACTCCAGAGCTCGATGCCACGTTGGTGTTTCGTGTTGCCTATGACGGCTCGTCCTATAGCGGATTTGCCGAGCAGCCAGGGCAGACGACGGTTGCCGGAGAGCTGCGTCTTGCCATAGAGACGCTCTTGCGCCGCTCAGTCGATTTGACTTGTGCCGGGCGCACCGATGCAGGGGTGCATGCGGTGGCCCAATACATCAGCGTGCCCGTTACGGACGCAGAGCTCGCTTTAACGCGCCGCAGGTGGCTGCGAGCTATGGATGCGCTGCTGCCCAAAGATATCGCCGTTAATGAGGTCTACAAGGCCCGTAAGGGCTTTTCTGCGCGTTTTGACGCACGCTCTCGGACCTATACCTACCGCATTGCCGATCGCGATGCGCGTCCGGTGCTATCGCGTGGTGCGGTATGGTGGCATCGTTATCCTTTGGACGTGGATGCGATGGCAGCCGCCTGCCCAGCGCTTTTGGGCGAACAGGACTTTAAGAGCTTTTGTAAGGTCGCTTCTGCCGTGGGCAAGCCAACGCATCGTTGCGTGATGCGTGCCGAGTTTGGCCACGAGGTCGTCTTTGGCGAGGATATCCTTACGTTTACCATCGAGGGCAATGCGTTTTTGCATTCGATGGTGCGCACCATCGTGGGAACGCTCGTCGAGATCGGCATGCATCGCCGCGATCCCGAGTGGATGCGCGAGGTGATTGACGCTTGCGATCGTACTGCTGCGGGTCCCACGGCGCCGGCGTGCGGCCTTACCTTTATGGGCGTAGATTATGACCCCACCGAGCTCGTCGCGCTCGAATAGGGGAGAAGCGAGAGCCATCTAAGTATGCTGCTCGTGTGGGCGAGCCGTGTGCAACATCTGTTCTTGGCGTGCAGCGCATCAGGCGACTCATTGCGTATATTGCCGGGGTGTACCATGAACGGCAGTTGATTATTGCTGTCGAGAGGATGGATAACTTGCTTCGACGTGGCTCGCTTCCGCGACTTTCGGTGATCCTTGTTGTGGAGGGTTCGCCCAGCTACGCGATGCGCGCACTCGAAAGCGTCCAAAACCAAGACCTCTACGATATGCAGATTGTCGTTGCATGTCGCAACGCTGCGCCGGGCGTTCGTCATTCGCTCGATGTTGCCGCGGGCAGAGATATTCACATCGATTTGATAGACGTTGACGATCCGTCGAGCGGAGCTTGCCTTCGCGAGGGTTTTGCCGCTTCGCGCGGGGCCCACATTATCGCAATGAGCGCCGACGAGTGGTTTGCGCCGCACGCGTTTTTGGCAATGCTCGATGTCGCTTGTGAGACCTCGGCAGATATCGTATTTCCCTCGGTGTCGCTCGATCGCTACGATACGCATCGGGAACGCCATTCTCGTATGTTGGACGCGCAATCCATTGCCCTTGCCGACGATGGAGACCGGGCTTCAGGCCTGGCCAAGCTGGTCGAGAGCGGTCTGGTTTGTCAACATTCCGGTGTGATGTATGAACGCTCCCTGTTTGAGTTGTGTCTGCAGCATGCCGAGTCGTATCGTGCGATCGCCTTTTTGGCGCCTGCCCTTTCGCATGCGGAACGCGTATTTGGGTGCGCCGAAGCTTGTTTCCATACGGCCGCGCGATCGGTTGCGGATTCATTCGACCCCACTATGTTCTCGCGACTTTCCGATGACGCCAAGGCGCTTGAAGAGCTTTGCGTGCCATTTGACGCAATAGATGACGATAACCATCTAAAGCTGGCCTGCCAACGGTTTTACTATGGCCGCCTGGTTGCTTGTATCGAGAATTTGTGCCTGAGCCCCCATGGGGTGTCTTCAATTGAGCGCACGGCACGATTGCGTGATATGCTCAATGACGTGCGGACCCGCCAGATGGCGGTGGCCCTTAAGGGAGAGCGCCGAGGCCTTGGACTTTTGTTTGGGCCGATTGCCAACGTTAAGCCTATGCGCTGCGTTATGTATGCGCATCTGGCTGCTTTTTTGAACAGAACGGGCGCAAGGATAGCCTAGCTGTGTCATATTCGCAAATAATTTGCATATAATTGTTTCGAAATGCGTTCTTATTCACAAATAGCCTCAAATAGCGCTAAACTATTCAATCACTGATAGATTGTCTTCGCCATCTATGGAGTGAGGTTTTATATGGCTAAAAAACGCAACGGGCGCCAGGATGCCATCAGAGATATCGTGCGCAATAAAGACGTGCGTACGCAGCGCGTGCTGGTGGACGAACTCCGCGCCATGGGCTTTGATTGCACGCAGGCGACGGTTTCGCGTGACATCGCCGATATGGGGCTGCGCAAACTGCCCGAGGGCATCTATGTTCTGGCTGAGGACCTGCACCTGCAGCGCATGGTCTCCGAGCTGGTTACCGGTGTGTTGCGCACCGACAACCTGGTTATGATTAAGGCTCAGCCCGGCACCGCCTCGGGCATTGCCGCGGCTGTCGATGCGGCCGAGCTGCCCGATGTGCTCGGGTCGCTTGCCGGCAATGACACGATTTTGGTTATCGCTCAGACTGCCGAGGATGGCGAACGCCTCGAAGCGCTGATTAACAAGCTCAGTGCCGCGCGTAAATAGCTTTACGCGCGTAAACAACGCCAGCTAAGACGGCAGAAATACAGGGGCGTCGGTTTTGAGCCGACGCCCTTTTTGTGGCGGTCCTGTCGTGGCATCTCGATTGCGCGCGATATGCCATGTATGTCCCAACAAAAAGCGCCCGAGCATTTGAGCTGCTCGGGCGCTTTGCTATCTACTGACCTGTGGAAGGATCGGGGGTCGGGCTAGGGCTGGGATCGGGGGTCGGGCCAGGGTCGGGGCTGGGGCTGGGATCGGGGCTGGGGCTGGGGTCGGGAGTAGGGGTGGTACTGCCGCCATCGCCTTCGCCGCCGGTGTTACCGCCCTCGTTGCCGCTCCCGCCGGTGGTCTCCGTCTCTTCTTCCTCGTCTTCGTCCTTATCCTCGTCCTCTTCCTTCTTCTTGTTGTTTGTGCCGTAGAACTTCCAGACGTTATTGTTCTTGTACGTGGGAGCCGTTCCGGTCGGGAACTCCTCGCGCTCGGCGCCCGCAAGAACGGTGTTCATGAACTTCTTAAAGACGGGCAGGTTGGTGCTGTCGCCCAGCAGGTCCGAACCGTACTTTTGGATGGGAATCTCGCCTGCGGAATAACCGGTCCACAGGGCGCATGCCAGTTGCGGCGTGTAGCCGCAGAACCACAGGTTGGTGGTGTTGTCAGTGGTGCCCGTTTTGCCGGCATAGGGCTGGTTGACGCTCAGCGCGCCGGCGGCACCCGTGCCGCTGCCCTGCATGACGCCGGATAGAACGTCGGTAACCGCGGCAGCCTCGCCTTCGGTGAGCACCCGCGTGGGATTGTCGGTGTGCTGGTACAGAACCGAGCCGGTACGCGAGTCGATCTCGGTGATGGCGATCGGCTGGCGATAATAGCCGCCGTTGGCAAAAGCGGCGTAGGCCGATGCCATCTCGAGCGGTGAGATGGACCCGGTGCCGAGCGTCATGACGGGAACGTCCTCGATATTGTCCTTGGCGGGATCGATGCCGAGCTTTTTGACGAGCGACATGATCTTGTCATTGCCGATGGCTTCGGCCACCTGAATGTAGCCGGTGTTGGATGAGTATGCCGTTGCCTGCTTAAGCGTGATGTTGCCATAGCTCTGCTTGTCATAGTTTTGCACCTCGGTCGTGGTGCCCTTGGCCTTGAGTGGCGAGTTGCAGTTGAGAATAACGTTGGGGTTCATGCCGTTTTGGATGGCAGTTGCCAGCGTAAAGGCCTTAAACGTGGAGCCCACGGGGCGCTTTGCCGTAGCGTGGTTCACGTGATTCTCGTCGGCGTTGTAGTCGTAGCCGCCCACCATGCACTTGATGTAGCCGGTCTTGGGGTCAACGACAACCATGCCCATGTCCAGGCCATCGAGCGAAAGCGTGTCGAGCTGGGCGCGCACAGCCTCCTCGGCCACCTGCTGCATGGTGGGGTCGATGGTGGTCTTAACAGTCAGGCCACCCTTAAAGAGTACGTCGGTGGAGAACTCCTGCTCGAGCAGCTGTTTGACATAGGAGACAAAGTAGGGCTGTGAGTATACGTCGACGCCGCTGCCCGAGATCTCGGTCACGTTGAGGGTGATGGGCTCAGCCTGCGCGGCATCGTGCTCTTCCTGCGTGATGTGGCCCAGGCGCAGCATGTTGTCGAGCACCTTATTGCGGCGGGACAGCGCCAGGTCGGGATTGACCGTGGGGTCGTACTGTGAAGGCGAGTTGGGCAGACCGATGAGCAGCGCGGCCTCGCTCAGGGTGAGGTCGGAAGCACTCTTGGAGAGGTAGGTCTCGGCGGCGGCCTCGATGCCATAGGCGCCGTGGCCATAGTAAATGGTGTTGAGGTACATCATGAGGATCTCGTCTTTGGAGTACATGTCCTCCATCTTGATGGCGATATAGGCCTCGCGCACCTTACGCTCGATGGTCGAGTCGAACTGCTCCTCCTGCAGGATGGTGTTGCGCACCAGCTGCTGGGTGATGGTCGAGGCTCCTTCGTGGCCGCCGGCAAGGGTTGCCACCGAGGCACGCGCGATGCCCAAGAGGTCGATGCCGCCGTGCTCGTAGAAACGCTCGTCCTCGACGTCGATCGTGCCCTGCAGGACGTACGGGGAGACCTGGTCCTTGGTGATGGACTTGCGGTTTTGGGTATAGAAGCTGGCGATCTTGTTGCCGTTGCAGTCAACAATCTCGGTGGGCTCGCTGACCAGATAGGCGTTGGCGTCGGTGTAGTCGGGCAGGTCGGACAGCCAGCGGTTGACGTTGCCGATCATGCCGATGCCAAATGCTACGCCCGCGATGAGCAAAAAGCCCAAAAGCGAAAGCAGGATGACGGGCAGGACGTGCGTCTTAGAGCGACCGTGTCCCTGTCGTTGGCGAGGACCCATATGTTGACCTCCAAGTATGTCGTGCCAGGCGGCGGGTGTGCGTCGGGCAGGATGGACATAAGTTATTACACGATAAACCAATCGAGCCGCGCGAAGCCTCGTGTATGCTGGTTGACGGCAATTAACAGAGTGATTGCATACCTTGGTAAGGAGTTTGCCGATGGCGATTTGGGCGACGGAGCCTAGCAGACAATGCGGGAATGGGACGCCAACATCGGGTCTGGCACTGCCCGAGCTGTTGGCTCCGGCTGGCGGGCTCAGTCAGATGCTCGCCGCGATCGCGGCAGGTGCCGATGCCATTTATGCCGGGTTGAGCGGATTTAACGCCCGCGTGAGTGCGCACGGGTTTAGTGACGACGAATTTGCGCGCGGGTGTGCCGTGGCGCACGCCCATGGTGTGCGCGTGTACGTGACGCTCAACGTATTCGTGTTCGACGACGAGCTGTCCGAAGCCGTGGCACTGGGGGCACATGCGCATGCGCTGGGCGCCGATGCGCTGATCGTGGCGGATGCGGGCCTAGCCCGCGCGCTGCATGCGGCAATTCCGGGGGTCGAGATTCATCTGTCCACCCAAGCGGGCGTCCATAGCAAGGGGGCCGTGCGTTTGGCGGCTGACGAGCTGGGGGTCGAGCGCGTGACGACGGCGCGCGAGCTGACCGTGGCAGAGATTGCGATGCTCTGCGCTACCGGTGTGCCCATCGAGGTGTTCTGCCATGGCGCCATATGCATTGGCTATTCGGGCGCGTGCGAGTTTTCGGCCCTGCGGCGCGGACGGTCGGCGATGCGTGGCGACTGCACGCAGCCGTGCCGCCTGGCATACGACTTGGTGGATGAGGCTGGGGAGAGCGTCGTTGCCGTCGAAGGCGATCGTCTGCTCTGCCCGCGTGACTATCTGGGCATTGCTCATTTACCCGAGCTTGTTGCTGCCGGGGTGGCGTCGCTCAAGATCGAGGGGCGTATGAAGAACCCCGACTACGTCTACAACGTGGTGCGGGCGTGGCGCCGGGCGCTCGATATGCTGCGTGATGGCGCGTGGGATCCCGATGCCGTGCAGGCGCTCGAACGTGAGCTGGGAAGGTCGTTTAACCGCGGGTTTACCGACGCGTATCTGCGAGGCCGCTCGGGCGAGGAGCTTATGAGTTTTGAACGCGCGATCAACCAGGGCGTGCATGTGGGCCGTTTGGTTGCCGTGGGACACGAGGAGGTTACCGTCGAGCTCGATGCCGCCGTGGCGGCGGGCGATACGCTCGAGATCAGGTTTTACCCGGGCGCCGACGCTCGGCCCGATGTACCTAAACGCTGGCCGCAAGTTCCCTGCCCGGTGGATGCCGCGGCGGGGGAGCGCATCGTTGTCCATTGCAAGCGCAAGGTCGACGCGGGCTGCGAAGTGTATCTGATTCGCAGCGCTGGCGTGCTTGAGCAAACGGCGGCGGCACTGGAGCGCATGCGGGCCGAGGCCGATACGGCCGTGCTTGCGAAACGCGCTGTCGAGACGCTGCCGTTTGCGGGCGTTCTGATGGATGGTGGCGCGCAGCCGGAAGAACCTGCAGAGTCTGTCGCCGCTCGCTTGGTCTTTGCCTGGCAGCTGATGGACCAGGACCCGAACGAAGAGCTCGACCTGTCCGATGCGACTGTTGTGCTCGACGAGGTCTGCCGTGTGGGCGATATCGAGCGTATTCGGTCGCTCATGCAGCGCGCCGGCCGCATCGTCTGTCGTAATCTGGGACAAGTGGCGATAGCTCGCGAACTGCGCGTCGCCTTTGACGTGGCGGCGCCGGTGTTCTGTGCGAACCGGGCAACGCTCGCCTGGTTGCGAGGGCTTGGGGCGCAGCGCGTGTTTTTGCCTGCCGAACTTGTCGCTCACGATGCGAAACGCGTTGCCGAGCTTGCCGCCTGTCCTGGCGTCCTGGGCCCCGTCGACACCGATCGTCCCGAGCTCATGGTGTGCGAGCACTGCCTGCTGACCGCCGAGGGCGTCTGTGCCACCGATGCGACGGGACAGGCCTGTTGCCGCGACTGCTTGCGTCGCCGGCAGACGCGCTATCTGGTTGAGCGTGACGGTACACGTCTGCCAGTTGCCATCGACGCATGCGGCAGGACGAGGATTTTCCTGTCGTAGGTGCTGCGTCGCGTCAGTTTGTTATCATATGAGAGTTTATGGACTTCCAGCACCGCCGTTTTCGGCGAGGGTGCTATAGCAAAAGGAGGATACCCAATGCTGTCTGTTGACGAGCAAATGCGTATCATCACCTCGGGCGCCGCGAAGATCGTCCCCGAGGCCGACCTTCGCAAGAAGCTTGAGAAGGGTGAGCCCCTCAACATCAAGCTCGGCGTCGATCCCACCAGCCCCGACCTACACCTGGGCCACGCCGTGCCCCTGCGCAAGATGCGCCAGTTCCAGGACCTGGGCCATAACGTCACCCTGATCATCGGCAACGGTACCGCGCTGATCGGCGATCCTTCGGGCAAGAACTCCACCCGCCCGCAGCTTTCTCAGGAGCAGATCGAGGCCAACGCCGAGACCTACGTGAGCCAGGCCATGAAGATCTTGGACCCCGAGAAGACCACCATCGTGCACAACGGCGACTGGATCTTGTCGATGGACCTGGCCGGTCTGCTGCAGGTGTGCTCCAAGTTCACCGTCGCCCGCATTCTTGAGCGCGATGACTTTACCAAGCGCTATCAGTCCCAGACGCCGATCGCCCTGCACGAGTTCCTGTATCCCGTGATGCAGGCATACGATTCGGTCATGATCAAGGCTGACGTGGAGATGGGCGGCACCGACCAGCTTTTCAACCTGCTCGCCGGCCGTGAGCTCATGGAGAAGATGGGCATGGAGCCGCAGATCGCGCTCACCATGCCGCTGCTCGAGGGCACCGATGGCGTCCGTAAGATGTCCAAGTCCTATGGCAACTACATCGGTCTGACCGACGCGCCCAAGGATATGTTCGGCAAGACTATGTCCATCCCCGACGAGATGATCGGCAAGTACTACCGCCTGGCGAGCTCGCTCACCCCGGCCGAGGTCGACAAGATCGACGCTGCCCTGGCCGATGGCTCTGCCGATCCCTATGAGCTCAAGCGCGCTCTGGGCCGCGACCTGTGCGACACCTACCACGGCGCCGGTGCCGGCGACGAGGCTCAGGCCGAGTTCGACCGCGTGTTCAAGGAGGGCCAGCTTGCCGACTTCCCCGAGAAGCACGTTGAGCTGACTGTTAACGACGAGGGCCAGATCTACCTCGCCGGCCTGCTCAAGGACCTGGGTCTTTCGGCCAGCGCCGGCCAGGCCCGCCGCGACATTGACGGCGGCGGTGTCAAGATCAACGGCAAGGCCGTGGCTCCCAAGAGCTACAACATCGACCCCAGTGCCCTCAAGCTGGGCGACACCCTCTCCGTGGGCAAGCGCAAGGGCTTCAAGTTGATTTAGTTACGCGGTTTTACCAAACCGCGTAACAGCTCGACGCTGCCCTCAGTTCCGCCGTTCTAACGAACGGCGGACCGGTCGACGCTGCGCGGGCTCCAGAGCGACAACTTGTCATTCAAAGAGGACGGCATGACCAGAATTTAGTTACGCGGTTTTACCAAACCGCGTAACGGCTCGACGCTGCAAACCCGCCAGAGCGGCAATCTGCCTTTCAACTTCGGCGGCATGACCAGAAGGTCAATGCCGCCTCGTTTCAAGGCACCTTGCTCGCTCTGGCGGGCTTTCGCTGGCGTTAGCAAAACATCGGCGTTTCCGTGGTTGGCACTTGGGTGGTGCTTAGGGGCGATCCTTTTGTGCCGGCACTTTGGGACACTCCTTGTCAGTGGTGCAAAGCAGCCTGTCCCCATTGCGCCAAGCGGTGTGTGCCGTTAAGCAGAGGGGCGTATTGCTGGCCCATCGTTTGGGCATACAATGGCTATTGGCTTGCTGCGGTGAAGGTCTGTCCGCTCCGCAGCTTTTTTCTACGGTTAAAGGAGTATGTATGTCCGTTGAGGTCATGAGGTCTGTGATCGATGCCGCCGAGGGCCGCGTGCCCGTCGACACGCTGTTTGCCAACGCACAGATCGTCGATGTGTACGGTCAGCGCGTGGCGCCCGGTAGCGTCGCCGTCAAGGACGGCGTGATCGTCGGTGTTCTCTACGATGGTCGAGATGACGCTGCTGGTACGTACGAGGCAGCTGAGGTCATCGACTGTCAGGGTCGCTATCTCGCACCCGGTTTTATTGACGGACACTTGCATATCGAGTCTTCGAACATCCGCCCTGCCGAGTATGCGCGCATGGCGGCGACGCGTGGCACCACCACCGCTATTGCCGACAGCCACGAGATCGCTAACGTTTCCGGCCTAGACGGCCTGCGCTTTATGATTGAGGACGGTTGTCGCGCGCCCATCTCCATCAAGTACATGATGCCTTCGTGCGTGCCCGCACTGCCCGACGAGCAGGCCGGTGCCGTCATCACCGCTGCCGATATGCAGGCGTTTTTTGCCGAGCATCCGGGCGATGTCTTTGGTCTGGGCGAAATGATGAACCTGCCGGGTGTCTTTATGGCCGACCCCGAGACCTGCGCTCGCATCGATGCTGCCAACCAGACGCCGTCCAAGCAGGTCGACGGTCATGCTCCGCTTGTTGCCGGCAAGGATCTCAACGCCTATGCCGCGGCGGGTATTATCGCCGACCACGAGTCGACGATTCCCGAGGAAGCGCTCGACAAGCTATCCCGCGGCATGTATGTCATGCTGCGCGAGGGCACCTGCAGCCATGACCTTGCCAACCTGTCGCCTATGCTGCTGGAAAACCCCGCCCGTGCTCGCCGCTGCTGCTTTGCGACCGACGACCGCGCTCCCTCCGATGCGCTTTCGACCGGCATGATCGACAACGCCTGCCGCGTGGCCATCGAGGCCGGCATCGACCCCGTGGTTGCCATCTCCATGGCGTCCCTTTCCACGGCCGAGGCCTTTGGCCTGGACCACGGTTGCCGCGATCCGCATGAGCTCCGCGGCGCCATCGCTCCGGGCAAGCGTGCCGACCTGCTGGTGCTCAACGATCTGACGTTTGCCACGGCCCCGCATCGCGTATATGCCGCCGGTGCTCTGGTGGCGCAGGATGGCACCTTTGTGGGCGAGATCGCACCCGAGATGGCTGAGGTTGCGGCCCTTGCCGACGAGCTGCGCGCTTCCGTTAAGCTGCCGAAGCTTTCGCTCGACGTTTTCGACTATGCCTTTAAGCCGGGCGAGGCTGTGATTGACGTGGTGCCGGGTAAGGCCATCACGGGTATGGCTCGCCCCGAGAGCGCCGAGGGCCTGCGCCGCATTATGCTGATTGAGCGCCATGGCCGCGGCGTGTCGCTGCAAGCCGAGGGCGTCGACGGCGACGGTCCCGCTGGCCTGGGCCTGGTCGGCAAGCATATCGGTCGCGGCTGGGTGCGCGGTTTCACCATCACCGGTGGTGCCATTGCCTCCACGATCGGCCACGACTCGCACAACGTGTGCGTGGTGGGCGACAACGCCGCCGATATGATGGCTGCTGTTGAGGCCGTGGGCCAGGGCGGTCACGTGCTGGTGCACAACGGCGAGGTCGTGGCGCGCATTCCGCTGGCGCTCGGTGGCCTGATGAGCGAGGGCACGGCCGAGGATGTCGCGGCGCAGCACGACGACTTTATGGTCAAGGCACGCGCCATGGGTATTGAGCCGCCGCTCGATCCCATCATGGGCATCATCTTCCTGCCTCTGCCGGTGATCCCGACGCTCCGCATCCGCCCCGAGGGCATGTTCGACGTCACCACCTTCACCTACGCCGACTAGTCATCGGGGACGTTCTTAAACGACTAGTCGCTGGGGACACTCTTTGGCGTGTCGCCTGACACCGCGACCGTGGGCTCTCTGGCGCGCGTGAGCTATTTGCCAGGTCTTTGTAACGTTTATGACTGCGGGGTCTTATTTGAGCTCCCTTTGGGTACGTTGGAATCGGATACACGTTCGATTCCAGCAAGCCCGAAGGGAGCTTTACTATGTTTAAGCTGATTGCATCCGATATGGACGGCACGCTGCTTGACGAAAACGGCCAGGTGCCTCCCGAGACCTACGAACTGATCCTGGCACTACGCGAGCATGGCGTGCATTTTGCCGCGTCGTCAGGCCGCCGCTACGATCGCCTGTGCGAGTTCTTTGCACCCGTTCGCGACAAGATGGACTTTGTCGCAGCTAACGGTGCCCAGGTCTACGCGGACGGCAAAATGGTAGACCGCGAGGTGTATTCGCACCTGGCGATTCGAAAGCTCGCCCAGGCCGTCGCGACGTTTCCCAATTTGCATCTTGCACTCTTTGACCGAACCAAGTCCTTTTTGCTCGATGACGAGTGCAAGTTCGTGCGCGAGGTCGATAAGGACCTTCCCAATGCCGAGCGCATTTGGGAGCTGCCCGATCCCAGCGTAAATATCATCAAGGCGAGTATCTTTTGCGATGACTGTGCCGTTATGGACAGCGCCTACGTGCTACAGCGCGAACTCGGCCAGTTCTTTACCTTTGCGCCTTCGGGCAACGCGTGGATCGATGCCATGCAGCCCGGTGTGTCGAAGGCCTCGGGCATCGCACAGCTCATGGAGCACTATGGCGTCGAACGCGACGAGGTCATGGCGTTTGGCGACTCGATGAACGACTACGAGATCATTCGCTTTGTCGGCACGGGCTGCGCGATGGAAAACGCGCGCCCCGCGCTCAAGGCAGTCGCCGATCGCGTGGTGGGGCGCAACCGCGACCACGCCGTCCAGCAGGAGCTCCGTCGCGTGCTGGAGAGTCTCGCCTAATTCGGCAGATGGGGACAGTCCTTGCAGCGCCCCGCGAAGAGTGCCCCCAACGACTACTGTGACCAGGGTAGCTAAAAAAGCCCCGTCCCAAATTAGCTACCTTGCCGGGTTGCTGCTGCTAGGCGAGGGCGGCCATGACGGCGCGGGCGACGCCGTCGTGGTCGTTGTCGTATTCGGTGATGGCGCCGGCGGCTTCGCGGTCCTCGGGCTCGGCATTGATCATCGCCGTACCGTGGCCCGCTGCCTGCAGCATGGGGATGTCGTTGATGTTGTCGCCGAACGCCCAGGCGTCGGCGAGAGGCTCGCCCAGATGCCCACATAGCCAAGCCAATGCCGTTCCCTTGGTGGCGCCCCCGCCCATGACCTCGATATTCATGGCGTACGAACGCGTGACCTCAATGCCTTCGAGTGTGTCGAGCGCCGCCACGATAGCGTCGCGGTCGGCTGAGTCGTGCCAGTACATGGCGATGCGTTCGAGCACCTCGACCTCGTCGATTTTGCTGTCGATATCCATGTCGATCGGCGTTCGCGTGCGCTTGAGCGAAGCCGCGATGTGAGGATCTCCGCCGCAGAATTCGTCCAGGCGCGTGTAGAGCGAGCGGGGGAGGAAGCACTGCCCGTCCGCGAAGATATCGAAGGTCACATCGTGGCCGGCGGCAATGCTATGGACGCGGTGGGCGATGGCGCGGTCGAGCGGTCGGCTCAATATGCGCGTGGCGCGTGAGGCATCGGTGGGCACATCCTCGTCGAGCTGCCAGACGCTAGCGCCATTGGCGCAGACCGCGTAGTGCACGGCGGGATGGGCGAGGATGGCCTCAAAGACGCCCGACAGCGGACGCCCCGTGCACGGTACAAACTCAATGCCGCGACGTGCGAGCTCGTCGAGCATCGCCCAGGTGGCGTCGCTCATCTGCTTGTCACTCGTCAACAGTGTTCCATCCATATCGGAAAAAACAATCATTCGATGCAGCCCTTTCTGCTGGCATAAAAAGCGTGGCCGAGGGCGGTGATGCCCTGGCCACGCTCGTGTTCTATAACGGTGCGCGTCCTAACGGTCGGCGAGCGGCTTGTACTCCAGTGGCTCGATCACCGGACGGTATGCCGGGCGAATAATACGGTGTGCGCAGAAGAGCTCTTCCATGCGGTGTGCCGACCAGCCTGCCATGCGGGCCACGGCGAACATCGGCGTAAAGAGCGTCTCGGGTACGCCGAGCATCTTGTAGATAAAGCCCGTGTACAGGTCAATATTGGCGCAGATAGGTTTGGTCATGCCGTGGTCGCGCATGACCTGGGGCGCCAGGCGCTCGATGCGCTCGATCAACGCGAATTCCTCGCCCAGATCTTTCTTGGCGGCGAGCGAACGTGCGTAGTGGCGGCAGACCTCGGCGCGCGGGTCGCTGAGCGTATAGACGGCGTGACCCATGCCGTAGATGAGCCCCGTGCCGTCAAAGGCCTGCTTGTCGAGAATCTTGCTCAGATATGCAGCGACCTCGTCATCGTCTTCCCAGTTGGAAACATGCGCGCGAATGTCCTCGTGCATGGATACGACCTTGGCGTTGGCACCGCCGTGACGCGGGCCCTTGAGCGAGCCGATAGCCGCGGCGTAGGCGGAATACGGGTCGGTGGCCGAAGACGACAGCACGCGGCAGGCGAAGGTGGAGTTGTTGCCGCCGCCGTGCTCGGCGTGGAGCATGAGCATCACGTCGAGCAGCATGGCCTCGTCGCGGGTGAACGCCATGCCGCCGCGCAGGACCTGCAGAATGGTCTCGGCGGTGGAGAGACCGGGCGTGGGGTGTGGCACGTGCATCTCCGAACCGTGGCACTTTGCGATCGATGCCATGTGCGCAAAAGCGGCGATGCGGGGCAGGCGTGCCAGCATGGAAATGGCAACGTCGATCTCGTGCTCGGGTGTGATTACATCGGGCTCGGCATCGAAGGCATAGAGCAGCAACACGGCGCGCTGAAGCACGTTCATGATGCTCGAGGATACCGTGGTCATGGGGAACACGCGGACGTATTCGTCGCTCAGGTGCCTAAAAGCACCCAGGCGTTCGCAAAAACCGTCAAGCTCTTCCTTGGTGGGCAGAGAGCCCGTGATGAGCAGGTAGGCGACTTCTTCGTAGCCGTAGCGGTTCTCGGCCTGGGCATTGTTGACCAGATCTTCGATGCTGTAGCCACGAAGCGTGAGCTTACCCTGATCGGGCACAACCTTTCCGTCGACCTTGTTGTAACCATGCACATCCGAGATGCGAGTGAGGCCCGCAACCACGCCCGAGCCATCTGCATTGCGCAGGCCGCGCTTGACATCGTGCTCGACAAACAGCTCCTCGTCATAAGGGTCGGTCGGCAGGCCGTAGTATAGATTTTCGCTTTCGGGCGAAATCTGGCGGCTTGCTTCGTAGTCCAAGACCAGGCGGCTCAGGTGGTCGTCGAAGCGGTAATAGATTTTCTTGGCGTCGTAGGCCATGCGCGCTCCTCTCCGGGCTATGTGGCGACGTTGCGCCTGGGCGCACGTTGGGCCGTCGTCACGCAGCCTGTTCGCTACAGGCGGTACATAAAGTTAAAGACGTCCTCGCGCTGGATGGACACGTTGACGCCCGAAAGCTCGCCGGCCTCGGCCAGGGCCTTCTGCAGCTCGGCGAAGTCGAGCTTGGACTCGGCGGTGTCGGCCAGCATGGTCATGGTGAAGATGTCCTCGATAATGGACTGCGTAATGTCGCGGATGTCGACATTGGCTTCGCCCAGGACGCGGGTGACGCCGGCGACAATGCCGGGGCGGTTCTTGCCAAGGACGGTGATGACGATACGGGAGGACGAGATCTCGGCCATGGGAAACCCTTTCGCGTGTTGGCGGCGCGCGGCGGCGCTCCGCTACGGTACAGTGTTCATCATTGTACCTGTCCCGTGCAAAAAGGGGCACCTTTGCTGCGGCGTTACACGTCTGCAACATGGAGCGCTTGTCTCGTAGGGTGTATTTTTGGCACCCTGGACAGCTCGGGCGGCTCTGTTGGCGCTGCGATCGGGCAGATTCGCCTGTGCGCTCCGGCGTAAAGACCGTGAACCTTTTGTGGGACGCTCGACGCCGTGGTAACATAGCCGAGTTTGTTGTCTTGGTCGGAAACCAAGACGCCTTATGCGCTGATCGGTAACCAGCGCCTGACCAATAAGGAGTCCTACCATGAAGCAGGGTATCCATCCCCAGTATGTCGAGTGCACGGTGACGTGCTCCTGCGGCAACACCTTCAAGACGCACGCTACCGTGTCCGAGATGAGGGTCGAGCTTTGCAACGAGTGCCACCCGTTCTACACCGGCCAGCAGAAGTTCGTCGACACCGGTGGACGCGTCCAGCGCTTCGCCGACAAGTTCGGTGGCGCCGCTGCCGCCCAGCTCAAGAAGGCCGAGGAGGCCAAGGCTGCCAAGGCCGCCAAGGCTGCTGAGGCCGAGGCCGCTCGCAAGGCCGCCGCTGAGGCTAAGGCTGCCGAGAAGGCCAAGCGTGCCGCTAAGTTTGCCGAGGAGGCTGCCAAGCAGGCCGCCGAGGCTCCCGCAGAGGCTCCCGTCGAGGAGGCCGCTGCCGAGGCCGAGACCACCGAGGCTGCTGAGTAAATAGCTCGCCGAGGAATCGCTCGCATTCATGGCAAAAGGGCCGTGCATCCAATTGGTGCACGGCCCTTTTCTTATCGACGCAAAGTAGCACGTCCTCTTTGCACCGAACGGTGGGGATTTTTCGTTTGCCCAGATAAAACCTGCCAAAATAAACCTGTCCCTTTTTGGCAGGTAACCGATAGGAGGCTACGTGGACACATCGACGTCCTTGGGCAATCGCGAGCTCGCGGTGGCAAAGAAGCGTGCGCTCGATGCTGCCTATTTTAGGAAGGGTATCGCTGTCGCGGCGCTTTCGAGCTGCATGTATGCGCTGTACACGGCCTTTGTTACCGCCGGTCAGCTCTTTGGCGTTTGGGCCGGTTGGTTCGATGCATTTGCTCCCTCCGGTCTTTTGGCGGTATTCATCTTGCCCACAATCGCCTCGGGCGTCAATGATGTGCTGAGTGCCGTCTGGGCCACGTTTTTCACTGCCGGTCAGGGCAAACTCGCCGACCTAGGCCGCTGCATCGCCTCAAAGCCCGGCGTCATCGTTATCGCCGCCGCCTTCATTGGCGGGCCCATCGCTTCTGCCGCCTACGTTATCGCGCTTTCGCAGGCAGGCACGCTTGCCGTGCCCATCGCCGCGCTCAACCCCGCGATCGGTGCGGTGCTCGCCCGCGTGCTCTACCGACAGCCGCTTAGCCCCCGTGTCGTCACCGGCATCGTTGTCTGCGTGGTCGCCGGCGCCATGATCGGTAGCGCCGGCCTGAGCGGGCAGGCATCTTCCGGCATGGCGCTTGGCCTGGGCCTGGCGCTGTTAGCCGCCCTGTGCTGGGGCGTCGAGGGATGCGTGGGCGGCCGCGCCACCTGCATGATCGATCCTCAGATCGCCATCAACATCCGTCAGCTTGTCTCGGGCGTCGGCAACCTGTGCTTGGTACTGCCGGCCCTAACCTTGGCATGCGGAGAGCCCCTTGGTCAGAGTTACGTCCTTGTCGCCCAAGCGCTCACCGACAAATCCTCCGTCGTGTTTTTCGCCTGCTCCGGTTTTGCCGCCTACTTTTCGTTTATGAGCTGGTATCGCGCCAACTCCATGTGCGGAACGGCGCTGGGCATGGCCATCAACGGCACCTATACCTTTACAGCGCCGCTGTTTACGTGGATTATCGTCGGCCTGGTCTTGGGCTTTGACGGCTACGCGCTTCCGTCCGTCGCATGGGTGGCGGCCGTCGTCAACCTCGTCGGCATTTGCCTGATCGCCGTGAATCCCCTCGACATGGTTAAAAAGGACGGTGATCGGGATGCTTCCGCTTAACTATGCCATGCTCGATTATTTTGTTTGCCATGACGAGGCTTGCGTCGACGATGTGATGGCCGATCTCGCGGCCGAGTACGCATCGTTTGCCGCCTTTGCAAGGCCGCGCATGCAGGAGGCGCTCATGACCGCGCACAAGAATGGCCTGATTGACGAGACGCGCTTTGATTTGGATGCCGAAGGCGAGCTTCGCGTCTACTATCGGGCGAGCGCCGAGCAGCGCAAAGTTATCGGCGCCTATCTGGGCCGTAGCCACTAAAATAAAACGTCCCTTTTTGGCAGGTCGGTCGTAGTTATTACGTGGGGGATGAGGTCGAGCGTATAGCGTGCGTCCCGTTTGGCTAAAGTACAACTATCTGTGTTTAACTCGCCCAGTGCAGTGCGCTACGGGCGATGGCCAAAAAAGGAAAACCACATGGGATTCATGTCAAAGCTGCTGTCCTTTGGATCCGATAAGGACCTTAAGCGCTACTACAAGATCGTTGACCAGATCAACGGGCTTGAGCCTCAGTTTGAGAAGATGACCGAGGAGGAGCTTCGCGGCCAGACCGATAAGTTCCGCGAGCGTTATGCTAACGGCGAGTCGCTTGACGACATGCTCCCCGAGGCCTTTGCCACCGTGCGCGAGGCTTCAAAGCGCATCACGGGCATGCGTCACTTTGACGTACAGCTCATCGGCGCCATGGCGCTGCACGAGGGTCATATCGCCGAGATGAAGACCGGCGAAGGCAAGACACTCGTCTCCACCCTGGCCGGCTATCTTAACGCCATCGCCGGCAAGGGCGTGCATGTCGTTACCGTCAACGACTACCTGGCAAAGCGCGACTCCGAGTGGATGGGCCGCATCTACAAGTATTTGGGCATGACCGTCGGCCTGCTGCAGAACAACATGCCGCTCGAGCTTAAGCGCCCGGCCTACCAGGCCGATGTTACCTACGGCACCAACTCCGAGTTTGGCTTTGACTACCTGCGCGACAACATGGTCACCCGCCCCGAGCAGCGCGTCCAGCGCGGCCACAGCTACGCTATCGTCGACGAGGTCGACTCCATCCTGATCGACGAGGCCAGGACCCCGCTGATCATCTCGGGTGCCGGCACCAAGTCTGCCAGCACCTACAAGGACTTCGCGCGCGCCGTGCGCGGGCTGGAGCGCGGCGAGGACGTGTCGCACGATATGCTCACTGCCACCGAGGACGTGGAGCCCACGGGCGACTACGTCATGGACGAGGCCAAGCACACCATTGCCGCCACCGAGCGCGGCCTCAAGAAGATCGAGCGCCGCCTGGGTATCGAGGACATCTACGCCGACCTTTCGGGCCAGCTGGTCAACCACCTGCAGCAGGCGTTGAAGGCCCAATACATGTTCCACCGCGACAAGCAGTACGTCGTTACCAACGGTGAGGTCAAGATTGTCGATGAGTTCACCGGCCGCATCATGGAGGGCCGTCGCTACTCCGAGGGCCTGCATCAGGCCATCGAGGCCAAAGAGGGCGTGCTCGTGCGCGAGGAGAACCAGACCCTTGCCACCATCACCCTGCAGAATTACTTCCGTCTGTATGACAAGCTTTCCGGCATGACCGGTACGGCGCTTACCGAGGACGCCGAGTTCCGCGAGATCTACAAGCTGCCCGTCGAGGTCATTCCCTCCAACAAGCCCGTTCAGCGTGTCGATCACGAGGACCTGGTCTACCGCACCATCCAGGCCAAGTACAACGCCGTTGCCAATGATGTCGAGCAGCGTCACGCCAAGGGCCAGCCGGTCCTGGTCGGTACCGTCTCCATCGAGAGTTCCGAGAAGCTGTCGGCAGCCCTTACCAAACGCGGCATCGCGCACGAGGTCCTCAACGCAAAGCACCACGAGCGCGAGGCTCATATCGTTGCCCAGGCCGGACGCTACGGCGCCGTGACCATCGCTACTAACATGGCCGGTCGTGGTACCGACATCCTGCTGGGCGGCAACCCCGACGAGCTGGTGCGCGAGCGCCTTGAGTACGAGGGCCTGACCATGGAGGACGTGACGCCCGAGCAGCTCGAGCAGTTTAACGCCGAGGCCAAGGAGACCTGCAAGGCCGAGCGCGAGCGCGTGCTTGCCGCCGGCGGTCTGACCGTCATCGGCACCGAACGCCATGAGTCCCGCCGTATCGACAACCAGCTGCGCGGCCGTTCTGGCCGTCAGGGCGATCCGGGCGAGACCCAGTTCTACCTGTCGCTCGAGGACGATCTGATGCGCCTGTTCGGTGGCGACAAGATGGACCGCGTCTCCAAGATGATGGTCACGGCAGAAATGGGCGACGACATGCCCATCCAGCACAAGATCATCTCCAAGGCCGTCGAGAGCGCCCAGCACAAGGTCGAGAGCATCAACTTCTCCATGCGCAAGAGCGTTCTTGAGTACGACGACGTGATGAACAAACAACGCCAGGTTATCTACGCCGAGCGCAACAAGATTCTGGACGGTAAGGACCTGACCGACCACATCACCGAGGTCATGCACGACACCGTGTACCGCTGCGTGCAGGAGTTTTGCACTAAGGACAGCCACGACGGCGAGCGCGACCTCGATGGCCTGCGCAAGTGGGTCGTGGAGCTGACCGGCCATATCGATACGCCCAAGTTCCCCGACGAGGATTACGAGGCCCTTGCTGCCGATGTCCTGGCCTACGTCGAGAAGTGCTACAACATGAAGGCCGAGCGCCTGGGCGAGGACCTCATGCGCGAGCTCAATACTCAGGTTATGTTGCGCGTCATCGATACCCGCTGGATGAACTACCTGCAGGAGATGGACTACCTCAAGACCGGTATCGGACTGCGCGGCTTTGGTCAGCGCGACCCGCTGGTTGAGTACAAGACCGAGGCCTATGGTGCCTTCCAGATGCTCGTTGACACCATGTACGAGGATTACCTGCGCACCGTCCTGCGCATCGAGATCAAGGCCGCCCCGCAGGCTGTGGAGCGCAAGGAGGACCCCGCGCTCGAGGGTGCGCGCTTCTCCGGCCCCGCCGACGTCGATGGCGACAACGGCAACTCGGTCCTGCGCAAGGAGGCACGGGCACAGGCTCGCACGGCCGTCCAGGGCGGACCGGCAGCTGTCAACAACGGCGCTAAGGTGACCACCTACCGCAAGTCCGAGAGCGACGACCCGTATGTCAACGTGGGCCGCAACGAACCGTGCCCTTGCGGCAGCGGTAAGAAGTTCAAGTACTGCCACGGCAGGAATCGTTAATGGCCGAGGCTTTAGAGGTAACGCCCGCCGAGCTGGACAAGTTTGCGGACCGGCTCGGCGAGGTTGAGTCGTATCTTCATTTGGACGAGAAGCGCACCCACGTGACCGAGCTTGAGGCCAAGAGCGTCGCTCCCGGCTTTTGGGACGACGCCGATGCCGCTCGCGCCACGATGGAAGAGATTGCGCGCGCCAAGGAGGATATCGCCGCCGTGGATACCGCGCGCGGCGAGCTCTCCGATGCCCGCGCGGCGCTGGAACTTGCCGAGGAAATGGGCGATGACCCCGATGCCGCTGCACTGCGTGAGGAGGCTGCCGCCACGGCGGATCGTCTGGCGCGCGCCATCGATGAGCTCGAACTTTCGAGCTGGTTTACCGGCGAGTTCGATCACGGTGACGCGATTGTGACCATCAAGCCCGGACAGGGCGGCTTGGAGGCGCAGGACTGGACCTTCATGCTCTTTAAGATGTACATGAAGTACTGCCAGCGCCGCGGCTGGAAGGTCACCATCAACGATTGCCCCGCTGCCGAGGTCATTGGCATTGATCGCGCGACCTTTACCGTTGAGGGCAAGGATGCCTTCGGTATGCTTCGTGCCGAGGCCGGCGTTCACCGTTTGGTGCGCATTAGCCCCACCGATGACAAGAAGCGTCGACAGACTACGTTTGCCGGCGTCGAGGTCATTCCGGTGCTGCCCGACGATATCGATATCGAGATCAACCCCGACGATATCCGCGTCGACGTGTACCACGCAAGCGGCCCGGGCGGCCAGGGCGTCAACACCACCGACTCCGCCGTGCGCGTGACGCATTTTCCCAGCGGCATTGTAGTGACCTGCCAAAATGAGCGCAGCCAGATTCAGAACAAGGCCGCGTGTATGCAGATTCTCAAGGCCCGCCTGTACGAGATTGAGCTCGAGAAGCGCGCCGAGGCGCTCGACGAGATCCGCGGTCCCAAGACTACGATTGGCTTTGGCAACCAGATCCGCAGCTACGTGCTCTATCCGTATCAGATGGTCAAGGACCTACGCTCGGGCGTGGAGACCAGCAACGTCGACGCCGTTCTCGACGATGGCGACTTGGATCCGTTTGTGATCGGCTACCATCGCTGGGCTACCGGCAATGCTGATGCGGAGTCTCCGTCCGCTTAAGCCCCGGGTGAGTCACGGACCGACACTAAACTCTGGAAAGGGCGGTTTTATATCCAGAGCAAACCCGCCGCGGGGTGGTTTTTCCTCGGCGAATCGGTAGAATCAAATACGGTAAGAAGTTCAAAGCGCACCCAAGGGGGTGCGCTTTTTTGAGGGAGGTAGCATGGCATATCGTTTGGATATCAAGCGCATTCTTTCAATGAACTTCTTCCGCGATCTACCCCAGATCATGCTTGGGTGCGCTTTGGCGGCCATCGCGACCGACCTGTTTTTGATTCCCAACGGTCTTGCCGCCGGTGGCGTTACGGGCCTTGCGACTATTATCCAGGCGGTCGGTGCCGCGCGGGGCGTGTCGCTGCCCGTCGGTATCCAAACCATCGTGATGAATGCCTTGCTGTTGCTGGTCGTAATGCGCGAGGGCGGCATGTTCTATGTGGTACAGACGGCGACAGGCTTTGTGCTACTGGGTTTCTTTACCGACCTGTTTGCCCCGTTTGTAGCGCCTCTGGCAGATGCAGACCTGATGCTTCCCGCTATGTGGGGCGGCATTATCACGGGCATTGGTTACGGCATGGTGTTACGCGCCGGCGCCAACACCGGCGGCTCCGACACCATCGGCCAGATTATCTCACGTAACACCTCGCTGCCGGTGGGTTCGACCGTCATGGCGATCGATGTCGCCGTATGCGCGGCATCGGCCCCCGTCTTCTCTCTGGAGAACGCGCTGTATGCAGGGCTTTCGATGGTAATTAGCGGCTATGTGATCGACGCTGTGGTCGATGGCGGCAACAAGCGCCGTATGGTGCTCGTCATCTCGGAGAATTTCCCCGATATCGCGGCCGATATCATGTATGGCCTGGGTCGCGGCTGCACTAAATTTAAGGCGACCGGCATGTATTCGGGCGCTGAGAAGCCGGTGATTATGGTGATCGTTAGCCGCCGCGAGCTCAATACACTCAAGACCATCGTGCGTGAGCGCGATCCTCAAGCTATCGTGACGGTCGCCGACGTTACGGAAGCCTTCGGCGAGGGGTTCAAGGACATTAACGCGTAGGGTAGACTGCTCTCCATCCAAAAGACATTCACATTGATAAACCGATTCATCAGCGGGTCTGCCTGCTAAATTATTCAAATAATGATAAAAACTCTGGTAAAGCCTTCAGTTTCCAGCATAATGAATGGCGCACGTGCATTGCGGCTGGGTTGGGATTACCTTCTGCGCCGTGCGCATCTTGTCTAAAGAGGATGAAAGGAAGGCACAATGAGCGACGAAGAGCTCAAAAAGGTTGCCAACGAGGTAAGGAAGGGCATCGTCACCGGCGTGCACGCTGCCAAGTCCGGCCATCCGGGCGGTTCGCTCGGCTCTGCCGACATCATGACTTATCTGTACTTTGAGGAAATGAATGTCGATCCGGCCGATCCTCGCAAGGCCGACCGCGACCGCTTTGTGCTCTCCAAGGGCCATTGCGCTCCGGGTCTGTACGCCGTGCTCGCCGAGCGCGGATTCTTCCCCAAGGAGGACCTCGAGACGCTGCGCCATATCGGCAGCCACCTGCAGGGCCACCCCAACATGAACGACACCCCGGGCGTCGACATGTCCACCGGCTCGCTGGGCCAGGGCATCTCCGCCGCCGTGGGCATGGCCGTCGCCGCCAAGCACTGGGGCGATACTTACCGCACGTACGCCCTGCTGGGCGACGGCGAGAGCGAGGAGGGCCAGGTCTGGGAGGCCGCCATGTTTGCCGGCAATCAGCAGCTCGACAACCTCTGCGTGATCGTTGACCACAACGGTCTGCAGATTGACGGTCCCGTCGAGGAGGTCAACGATCCCATGCCGCTCGCCGACAAGTTCCGCGCCTTTAAGTTCCACGTGGTGGAGCTCGCCGACGGCAACGACTTCGGTCAGATTCGCGCCGCCTTTGCCGAGGCTCGCGCCACCAAGGGTCAGCCTACCGCCATTATCGCCGAGACCATGAAGGGCAAGGGCGTTTCCTTTATGGAGAACCAGGTTGGTTGGCACGGCAAGGCCCCCAACGATGAACAGTTTGAGCAGGCCATGGCAGAGCTCACGGCCGCCGGAGAGGAGCTCTAGGATGGCAGACGTCAAGAAAATCGCCACGCGTGTAAGCTACGGCGAGGCCCTCGTTGAGCTCGCTGCCGAGCACGACGACTTTGTGGTCCTCGACGCCGACCTGGCCGCCGCAACGCAGACCGGTAAGTTTAAGGCCGCCTGCCCCGACCGCTTCTTTGATGTGGGCATTGCCGAGAGCAACCTGATGGGTGTCGCCGCCGGTATCGCGACCACCGGTCGTACTGCCTTTGCGAGCACCTTTGCCATGTTTGCCGCCGGCCGCGCTTTTGAGCAGGTCCGTAACTCCATCGGCTATCCGCACCTCAACGTCAAGATCGGCGCCACGCACGCCGGTATTTCGGTGGGCGAGGACGGTGCCACGCACCAGTGCTGCGAGGATATCGCCCTTATGCGTGTTATCCCTGGCATGACCGTGATTGTCCCGGCCGACGACGTGGAGGCCCGCGCCGTGGTCCGCGCCGCCTACGAGTGCGACGGCCCCGTGTACATGCGCTTTGCCCGTTTGGCCTCGCCGGTCATCAACGACCCCGAGACCTACAAGTTCGAGCCGGGCCGCGGCATCGTCATGCGTGAGGGCGCCGATGTGACCATCATCGCCTGCGGCCTGATGGTTGGCGAGGCTCTCGAGGCTGCCGAGCAGCTCGCTGCCGAGGGCATCGACGCCGAGGTCATCAACATGCACACCATTAAGCCCATCGACGCCGATCTGATCGTCAAGAGCGCCGCCAAGACCGGTCACGTCGTGACCGTCGAGGAGCACTCCGTAATCGGTGGCCTGGGCAGCGCCGTTGCCGACGTGCTCTGCGAGCAGTGCCCGACGCCGCTCAAGAAGATTGGCATCAACGACACCTTTGGCGAGTCCGGTCCGGGCGCCGAGCTCCTGCACAAGTACGGCCTGGATGCCGCCAACATCGTGGCAACCACCAAGGAGTTCTTGGCCTAGGGCAAGACGAGGCGAAGTATCGCTTCGGCAACCGTAAGCAAGCCAGAACAGGGGCGCCCCCAAAGAGGGCGCCCCTGTTTTTGTCGGTAACAAACAAATCAGGCCCGCACCAAGCAAGGGCTTCCTCCGGGAAGCGGGCCCAGACCAGCAAAGTGCAACTCAGCCCTTCCAACTTTGTATATGCAGCACCCCAAGAAAAACGCGGCGATTCCTTAGTAGCCGCAGGCCGCGCACAGGGCTACCTCCCAAATCATTCCGCAGGACGGAGGAGTCCCCGCAGCGCGAAGCGCGCAGCGGGGACTCCGACATGTCCGAGGACGATTTGGGAGGTAGCCCTGTGCGCGGCCGGTGAGACCAAAACCCTGCCATGCTTCTTATGTGCAGTGAAGCTAATGCTGCTAAAATACAAAGCGCTCATGTAGTTTAAACGCACGATGATAAGGAGCACCAGTGGGTAACCACTTCCGTACCTCCGGTGCGGGCGATGAGGCCCCCAAGACACGGCAAGGTGTCCCGGGCACACGTTTCGCCACTCCGGATTCAGAGGGCCAGCATATTGCCCAGGCCCCCGCACAGCCGGCAGATCAGGCACGGCCGGCATCCGATCCCTTTGCCTACAATCCCACCAGCGATGTCGAGCTTTCCGCCGCTGCGGGCTTTGAGCCCGTCCAAAAGGTGACTGCTCGCGTGAACCAGCCTCAGACGTCAGCCGAGCCTCAGCCGACCATGGCGGGCATTCCCGATCCCATGGCTCCTGCTGCGCCCGCGCCGCAGCCGGCGCAGTCCGGCCTCTTTGCCGGCATTCCCGATCCTACGCAGCCCGCTGCGCCCATGGTCGAGAATGATCAGGCTGCCGAGGTCGCAAGTCTTGACAATGCGCTCAACAACCCCGATTTTACGTCGGTGTTCGCGCCTATCGATCCGCAGGCAAGTCGCAAGAAGATGGCCAAGCAGGCCGGTGTCGAGCCCGTCATTCTGATGGAGCATGTCACCAAGATCTACCCGGCACAGCCCAACAAGCCCGCACTCGACGACATCAACATCGAGATCTATCCGGGTGAGTTCGTCTTCTTGGTCGGTCATTCCGGATCGGGTAAGACCACGCTGCTTTCCACGCTCAACCGTGATGTCAGGCCTACGAGCGGTCGCATTTTGGTCGCCGGTCAGGATCTCATGAAAATCAAGAACCGCAAGGTTCCCTTCCTGCGCCGCCAGATTGGCGCCGTGTTCCAGGACTTTAAGCTTCTGCCGCAAAAGACCGCCTATGAAAACGTGGCGTTTGCCCTGCAGTGCATAGGCAAGCCCAAGGGCGTCATTCGCAGCCAGGTGCCCGAGGTACTGCGTCTGGTCGGTTTGGCCGATCAGATGGACTCGCTGCCCGATCAGCTTTCCGGCGGCGAGCAACAGCGCGTGGCCGTCGCCCGCGCCATGGTCAACCGTCCGCCGCTGCTGATTTGCGACGAGCCAACGGGCAACCTCGACCCGGCAATTTCGCTCGGCATCATGAAGCTGCTCGAGCGCATTAACCGCACCGGCACGACCGTGATCGTGGCTACCCACGATCGCGAGATGGTCGATAGTATGCATCGTCGCGTGATCGCCCTCGAGGGCGGCCACGTAATCCGCGACCAGGAGAGGGGAGGTTACGGCAACTATGGCACCAACTAACGTGGGCTATTCGCTCAAAGAGGCAATGAGCCACTTCTTCCGTAACTGGACCACCTCGCTCGGCGCCGTCATCACGATTTTCCTTTCGCTGTTTATCATCGGCCTGTTCATCATGGGTTCCGCGATGCTGAACTCCGTGATCGGCACCGTTGAGGACCAGGTTGTTATCAACGCGTTTATTAGCGATGACGCCGACCAGGCCGACGTCCAGGCTTTCGAGAGTGAGCTCAAGACGTGGAACAACGTTAAGTCCGTGACCTATAAGGACAAGGACGACGCGCTGGCCGAGTACACGAGCAAGATGTCGGGTAACGCCGACGCCACTCTGAGCGCACTTGACGGCCAGAATCCGCTGCCTGCTTCGTTCGCGATCGAGATGGACGATCCGTCCCAGGTCGAGAGCACGGCCAAGAAGCTCAAGAAGAACTCCGATTTCCAGAAGATCGCGGATGACGGTGACGTCGATGCGAGCGTTCTGTACGGTCAGGAGGAAGTGAGCCGCCTGTTCCAGGTGACGAACTACATCCGCATCGCTGCCGTTGTGCTTGTTGGTTTGCTGACGTTTATCGCGTTCATCTTTATCAACAACACGATTCGCCTGTCGATTACGGCTCGCCGCCGCGAGATTGCTATCATGCGCCTGGTGGGCGCCAGCAATGGCTTTATTCGCGGTCCGTTTATCACCGAGGGCGTGCTGCAGGCCGTTTTGGGCTCGCTGCTTTCCATCGGTGTTTTGGAGCTGCTTCGCAACCTGTTGGTTCCGCGTCTTCAGGAGAGCATTGGCTGGATGTCGTTTGCGCTGCCGATGCAATACTATCTGGTGACGTATGCCGCACTGATCCTGGTCGGCGTGATCATCGGTCTCTTTGGTTCCGCCATTGCCATGCGTCGCTACCTGCGTGTGTAGACACAGCTGGAATTAGTTTTGCTAACGGGCCGTCCCGCTCTGGGGCGGCCCGTTTTTTAATTCCCGTGCGACGGAGGAAAAGGGCTCACCGGCAGTTCGGCTTGTCTCGATAATTCGATTTTCTCCGTCACATAGGGATCATGACGCGAGGTGCGTGCCCTGTTGTTGATTGGGTAGACTCATTGATGCGTGCGGTTTAGGCCTGCACAGTGTTTTGACATGATGCGGTTGCGCCTGCGGGCCCCGCAACAGATAGTAAGGAGGCGCCATGGGGCGCAATAACAAACATAAGCGTAGCGCTCGCAACAAGCGCGCGCCGGTGCGTAGCGAGCGGCGTCCCAGCCTGACGGGCCGCGTGCAGCTCCATGAGCATAGCGCCTATGTTGTCACCGATAATGGCGACTATAAGGTTATGGGTCGCGGCAAGCGCGAGATTATGGACGGCGACATCGTGGCCGTGAGCATTAAGACCGGACCGCGCGGCGATCGCCGTGCCGTGATCGAGGGCGTTGTCGAGCGCGCGGCCATAAGCGTGGTGGGCACGTATCAGACGGCAGGCCCCCTCGGTGTGATCGAGCCGCTTGATTCGCGTCTCAAGGCCGATTTCTTTATTTTGCCCGAGGATACTTCGGCGGAGCGTTTGGGCGTGCATCCGGGCGATGCAGTTGTCGCACGCATCTTGACCTATCCGACACGCTTGGAATCGGGCACCGTGACTCTTGAGCGCCGCATTGGCGGCGACGATGCACCCGACTTGGGCGTTCAATATGTCATGGCTCGTTACGGCTATACCGATAGTTATCCCGAGACCGCCCTTGCCGAGGCCGAGGAGCTATCGCTCGACGTGGCGACAGCTCTTAAGGACCCACTTCGCCGTGATCTGCGCGACCGTTTTATCATCACGATCGATCCGGTCGACGCGCGCGACTTTGACGACGCCATCTCTTTGGAGCGCACGACGCAGGGCGGCTACAAGCTGGGTGTCCATATCGCCGATGTATCGCATTATGTGGCCTGGGACGGACACATCGACCTAGAGGCTCGCCATCGCACGACGTCGGTGTACCTTGCCGATCGCGTGCTCCCCATGTTGCCCGAGCGCCTGTCGAATGACCTGTGTTCCTTGCGCCCCGACGAGGACCGCCTGGCGTTTACCGTCGACATCGAGCTCGATGCGCAGGGGCACGTCCGCCACTACGATCCGTATCCCAGTGTGATTCGCTCGCGCGTGCGCATGGACTATGACGGTGCCGAGGCACTGCTGGTGCGTGCCGGTGCGGTGGAGTACTCCGTGTTGGAAGGTGCCGCCGAGGATGTTGCTGCAGCCGAGGCGTCGCGCGAGGAGGCGCTTGAGCGCGGTTTGACTGGCGAAGAGACTGCCCGCGACTACGACGTGGATCTGAGCGATTTCCTAGTCGCTGCCAACGAGCTTGCCGAGCGACGCCGTCGCATTCGCCGTGCGCGCGGCTCGGTCGACTTTGACACGGCGGAGATTCGCGCTTTGCTGGACGAGGACGGCATTCCCGTGCAGATTGTGGCCCGCGAGCGCTCGTGTGCCACGTCGCTCATCGAGGAAGCTATGCTGCTTGCCAACGAGTGCGTTGCCGAGTGGCTGGCAGACCGCGATATTGAGGCATGCTATCGCGTGCATGAGGATCCCAGCCCCGACAGCTTGCACGGGGCCGCTGTGGCGCTGGCGCAGCTGGGTATCATCGACGATCGCCGCGCGGCCGGCATTGCCCTGGGAAGTCCCGATGAGCTGCAGGCGGCGGTTGACGCTGCCGCTGGCACGGCAAATGCCCCGCTTGTCAACACGTTGCTATTGCGCAGCATGCAGCGCGCGCTGTACAAGCCGCGCAACGAGGGCCACTTTGCGCTCGCCGCGCCGTGCTACTGCCACTTTACGAGCCCTATCCGACGCTATCCGGACCTTGTTGTCCATCGTGTGCTCAAATTGCAGCTGGCGTATGAGCAGCTGGGCGGCAAGGATGCCTTGGCGCGCACGCCGCGGTTGATCGGCAGGGGTCACGAGTCGCTGCCGCGCATCTTGCCGCAGATTTGCCGTGCATGCAGCGATGCCGAGCGTGCGGCCGACGCCGCCAGCCATGCGACGCAAAAGATCAAGATTGCCCAGTATTACGAGGATCGTCTGGGCGAGCGCTATGCCGGAACCATTTCGTGGGTCAGCAGCATGGGCCTCTTTGTGCGCCTCGACCTGACACAGGTCGAGGGCTTGGTCTCGATTAAGAGTTTGGGAAGCGAGTGGTTCGAGTTTGACGAGGACGCGCTCACGTTGACGGGTGCCGACACGGGGCGCCGTTTTGAGTTGGGGCAACGCGTGATTATCGAGGTCTCGCGTGTCAATACCACGCGCGGGCACTTGGACTTTAAGCTCATCCATTAGTTTGGCCAGAAAAAACTTGGTTGGCGACCGGGTGCATAAGATTTTTGTTCCCGGCAGGCACTTCGACATTATTGACCTGGGTTTCGATGCTGCGGGCGATGTCACCGCTATCGTGCTGGTGCTGCTGGTGGCCGCGTTGGCGCGTTATGCCACTTGTCCCATCGGCGCCCATGCAAGACGTGTCTGGATACCCAAGATACTACCGGCATCGTTGGATACTCTTTATGGCAACCGGTTACAATGTCAACTGTCGATACGCGCCATCGACGCTTCGGCGCTTACCCAGACATGCGTCTTTACGAAGAGGAGATTCCTGTGGCAGTGCTATTTGTTGAGTATCCCAAGTGCTCTACCTGTAAAAAGGCTAAGGCATGGCTGGATGAGCACGGGGTTGAGTATATCGATCGCGATATCGTAGCGGATAACCCAACAGCCGAGGAGCTTTCCGCGTGGGTTGCGCGGTCGGGATTGCCGGTGCGACGCTTTTTTAACTCGTCGGGCATGAAGTATCGCGAGCTGGGGCTCAAGGCTCGTCTGGACGCTGGCATGACGGACCAGGAGTGCTTTGAGCTACTCGCGACTGACGGCATGCTGGTTAAGCGCCCGCTGCTGGTGGGCGATGACTTTGCGATCCCCGGCTTTAGGGAAGCGGCTTGGACCGAGGCGTTGCTGTAGCGACTGCGGGGAAGCTGTATCCCGTTTTGGATGCCGATTTTGGGATACAGTTTTCGCTGACAGACTTGCTCCGGTCAGTTTTTGAACCGCGGCCACCCGAGCGGGCCGAAGAGCTATGCGTGCTTGTCGAAGTATCGCTTCGCCATCCTTTGTCCATAAGGGGCAGATGTGTCGCTTCACAGGTCCTTCACGGGTTGGCTAAAATCAGGCCAATTTTAAAAAAGTCAAAATTAAGACTTGCGTCATCGCGATGCTTCCCGTATATTTCTTTCTTGCGCAAAGGCACAGCCGAGCGCAGCGATGCAATCATTGGGATGTCGTCTAATGGCAGGACAGCGGATTCTGGTTCCGTCAATGGGGGTTCGACTCCCTCCATCCCAGCCATTGCATTTGCTACATATGGCCCGTTCGTCTAGCGGTTTAGGACGCCGCCCTCTCAAGGCGGAGATCACCAGTTCGAATCTGGTACGGGCTACCACAAATTGAATGCCCGGGCCTCGCAAGAGACCCGGGTTTTGTGTATACACCGCATGTGTGGAATGAGCCGCGTTTCACCTGGACCGAGGAGTTGCTATGGACCTGCCCATCAGCCTACAAGACATTACGTATGCCGAGAATTACCTGGCGCAGGGAGACCTGGCCACGGCGACGCCGCTGCTGGAGCGTTTGGTGGAGCTCGCCGAGGAGTATATCGATGCCGAGTGCAAAACGGAGGAGAACCGCCAGTACTTTAGCTTCGATAGCAAGTTTGAGCGCCTGGCCTACCGCCGCGTGGAAAAGGATCCACGCGAGCTGGTGCAGGTCGAGGTGCCCTTTGATCGCCTGTACTCCGACATGGCGTTTGCCTACATCCGTCAGCAGGATTATGTTAGCGCCCGCAATGCCTTGATGCAGGCCGTGCGCTGGGACCCCATGAACTGCAACTACCGACTGGATCTGGCCGAGCTGTTCCGTGCGCTCGAGGACAAGCAGGAGTGGGCTTCGCTTTCGTTTTCGGTGCTGGAGCGTGCGAGTGACGGCAGGTGCGCCGCCCGCGCCTACGCCAACTTGGGCCAGTACTTTTTGGAGCCCGAGACCGAGAACGTCTCGGCGGCCGTGGGTTGCGCACGTCTGGCGCTGCGCTTGGCCCCTGGCGATTCACATACGACGCGCTTGCTCAGCAAGATCCATGCCACCTATCCGGATGCCGCCGACGAGAGTGATGAGCATGTGATGGGCGAGCTGGCGTTGCAGGGCGTACCGACCTCGCCTTCGGCCGAGATTGCCATTTGTCTGATTATGTGTGCGACCGACGCTGCGGGCGACGGTGACAAGCAGGAGGCTACACGCCTGACGGTCCGTGCCCGCGACCTGGTGGGCGAGGAGGCATGCGCGGCGATCATTAAGCTGGTGCGCGAAAGCGATGCCGAGCTCAACGCCGAGCGCAAGGCCAAACGCGAGGCCGCGAGCGGGAAAGCCGATGACGCCGAGGAGGCCGGCGATGCCCAGTAAGCG
This sequence comes from Collinsella sp. LCP19S3_A7, assembly GCF_052121995.1. Taxonomy (NCBI): domain Bacteria; kingdom Bacillati; phylum Actinomycetota; class Coriobacteriia; order Coriobacteriales; family Coriobacteriaceae; genus Collinsella; species Collinsella sp. LCP19S3_A7. Next base: position 120,408 of record NZ_JBQKDE010000001.1, read on the forward strand.
CGAGCGCAAGCTCATCTCCAAGAATCGTTCGGCGCATCACGAATACTTTATCGACGAGACCTTTGAGTGCGGCATTGAGTTGAGCGGTACCGAGGTCAAGTCGATTCGCGAGCGCGCCTGTCAGATTACCGATACTTTTGCGCTGATTCGCGGCGGCGAGTGCTGGCTGGTGGGTTTGCACATCCATCCCTATAGTCACGGTGGCGTGTGGAACCGTGATCCCGATCGCCGGCGCCGTCTGCTGCTGCATCGCAAGGAGATTGATTTTCTTGACGGCAAACTGCGCAACCGCGGCTATGCACTGGTGCCGCTCGAGCTCTACTTTAATACCGATGGTCGCGTTAAGCTGCTGTTGGGCCTGGGCCGTGGCAAAAAGCTCTACGACAAACGCGAGGACATGGCCAAACGTGACGTTCAGCGCGAAATCGATCGCGCGCTTAAGGAGCGTAATCGCTAAGGGTTGATATCCGGGCGGGCGGGGATGTTCATCCATCACTGTTGTCGTACTCCCGGTCTGCTCCTCGCAAGTTGCGGTGGAATAGTTCCTGTTTGTTGGGTATCCAGGCTTAAACAGGGACTTTTTCACCGCAACTGCGTGTGGCTCATTTTTCTTACCGTTCTGACACATATGTCTCATTGTGGGTATATACGTCTGCAAGGCTCAATTCCGAGTTAGGGGAGTGATCGTTTTGGATAAAACTGCGTTCTTTACGATGCCCTGCGGGCTGTATGTGGTGAGTGCCGCGGCAGATGGATCGCGCGCCGGCTGCATTATCAACACCGCGGTGCAGGTGACGTCCACGCCGCCGCGCATTTCGGTTGCCGTGAACAAGGAAAATGTCACGTCTGGCGTTATCTCGTCTGCCAAGGCCTTTGCGCTGACCGTGATCGATCAGACGGCCGATATGCCCTACATTGGTAACTTTGGATTCCGTACCAGCAGCAACTATGACAAATTTGCCAAGTACGAGACGCGCGAGACCGCACTGGGCATGCCCTATGTTCCCGAGCATGCGGCGGCCTTGTTTAGCTGCCGTTTGATCGACACAGTGGATGTGGGCACGCATCTACTGTTTATCGGCGAGGTCGAGGATGCCGAGCGCCTGAGCGACGAGACGCCGCTCACCTACGATTACTACCATAAGGTCCTGAAGGGCAAGACGCCGCCCAAGGCGTCTTCGTACCAAGGGTAGAAATGCGGTAAAACCGCTTGCATTATATTATTAAGAATATATACTAATAAGCAAAGTACATCAGCAGCCACGTTCGAGAGGAGAACATCATGGCCGAGGAAAAGAAGACGTACAAGTTCGTGTGCACCGTTTGCGGTTACGAGGTAGAGGTCGACACGCCCGAGCTGCCCGAGGATTACGTGTGCCCGGTGTGTGGCGTCGGTCCCGATCAGTTTGAGCTCGTCGAGGAGTAGCTCGTAGACACACGACTTGCAGCAACATATAGCTCTGTCCAAGGGCCCCGGTCGGATATCCCGGCCGGGGCCCTTTTCCTCCGTCCCCAAGGGATCACGGCTGCTATTAGCCGATCCTGTCTGTTGTGAGTCCGGCCGACCTTTTGTCTTAACCTGCAACATCTAACGGCTCAAAACGGGTCTTCCTGTTACAGAACGAGACAAACCAAAACCATCATTCTCAAAATCTCAATCTATAACATTTAGGCACGTAAACCCCCTCTACTTGTTACAGATCGAGACAAAAGGTTGGGGCTGAAGAAATATCTCGATCTGTAACATCTGGGCGCGGAAATTGGGTCCACTTGTTACAGATCGAGACAAACTGAAACTATCTCTCAGAAAATCTCAATCTGTAACATCTAAGGGCTCAAAGCGGCCTCACGTGTTACAGATTGAGACGTTATATCTGGACAGTCACGCCATCCCATTACATCCCCGTTAGCAGCACGATGTCGAGAATCGTCACGATGACACCGATCCCTACGAGCAACGCGTTGAGCGGGCGCGAGTTGGCGTATTTGCCCATGACGCGGGGCGAGCTGGTGAGTCGTATGAGCACAAAGACCGTAATCGGCAGCTGAAGCGACAACAGTGCCTGACTCCAAATGAGACCCTCAAAAGGATTCGGGACGATCAGGCACGCCGCCACTGCGCCGACGAAACAGGCCGCCACTCCGATCGAGGAATGTCGGTCGTGGATGTCGTATTCCTCGTCGAATATGCCCGCGGTGATGGTGCCCGCCGCCATGCCCGCCGTCACGCTACTCGATATGCCCGCAAACAGCAGTGCCACCGCAAAGATGGTCGAGCTTGCCGGGCCCAGAATGGGGGAGAGCGTGGCCGCTGCGACGGCGAGGTCGTCTACGACAATGCCGTGCGCAAAGAAGGTCGTTGCGGCCAGGATGACCATGGCCGAGTTGATTGCCCAGCCCACACCCATCGAAAAGAGCGTGTCGAAGAGCTCGTAGTGCAGGCGTTCTTCGATAACCTGCTCGCCTTGGCCTTCGAAGTGCATGGATTGGATGACCTCGGAGTGCAGGAAGAGGTTGTGGGGCATAACGACCGCGCCTAGGACACTTACGATAATCGCGACTGAGCCGGTGGGCATACTGGGTGTGATCCAGCTTGTGGCGGCTTGCGGCCAGTCGACCTTTACCAGCAGAAGCTCGGCTAAAAACGAAAGTCCCACCACGCCCACGAAGGCGATGATCCAGCGTTCGGCGCGTTTGTAGGAGCTTGTCATGAGCATGACAATCGATGCCGCCGCCACGATGATGCAGCCGACACGTACGGGCAGGCCAAAGAGCATTTGAAGTGCGATCGCACCGCCCAGGACTTCGGCCATGGCGGTGGCGACCGTGGCTAGATACGCGCTGCCGAGTATCGCACGCCCGACGAGGCGGGGCAGGTGGCGCGTCGTGGCCTCGGCAAGACACATGCCCGTGGCGATGCCCAAGTGAGCCGCGTTGTGTTGCAGCACGATGAGCATGATCGTGGACAGCGTGACGATCCACAGCAGCGCGTAGCCAAACTGCGAGCCGGCGGCCATATTGGAGGCCCAATTGCCCGGGTCGATAAAGCCGACGGTCACGAGCAGCCCGGGGCCGATATGCCGTGCGATGTCGAGTCCGCCGTGGCCACCGGTGCGCGGGGAGCCAAAGTGTTGTTTGATATGGTCGATCATGGTGCACTCCTGCGTGCCGTTTGTTTGACGCCGCAAAGGATACCCGTTTTAGGCTCGAAATCTGACCATGACTAACAAAATTGTTGTGATGGTAAAAGGGGGTTGCCGAAATGTCTTGATCTGTAACAACTAGGGATGGAAATTGGGCCTAGGTGTTACAGATCGAGACAGGAAGAAATGGTCCTATGGAAAATCTCGATCCGTAACAGCTGACCGCCAAAACCGGCCCTTCATGTTACAGATTGAGACATTCGTAACCGTCTCTCGAGAACATCTCAATCTGTAACAGTTAGTCGTCGAAATTGGGTCTTCCTGTTACAGATTGAGATGTTTGAAGCGGTGAGCTTACAGGCCGAACCTGGGCCCTTGTTGTTGCCCTTGAGGTCGGCGGTGTCCACTCGTAGGGCGTGCATTACGCAATTGTTTCGAAACGGGCGGGAAACACAATGGGCCGGCGATGCTTCTAGTATGCCTATTCAACTGACTGTCTAAATATCTAGGGGAGGATCGCGATGCAGGCAGATTCCGCTCAGCAGCAGGGCCTTTATCGCCCCGAATTCGACCACGATGCATGTGGCATCGGCGCGCTTGCCGATATCAACGGTGAGCGCCACCACCAGATTCTGGACGATGCGCTGTCCATTCTGGTCAACCTGGAGCACCGCGGTGGCACGGGACTCGAGAAGAATACCGGCGACGGCGCCGGCATCCTGTTCCAGGTTCCGCATCACTTTTTCCGCAAAGAGGCTCAAAAGTGCGGCCAGATTCTGCCGGCAGAGGGCGACTATGGCGTGGCCATGCTGTTCTTCCCGCAGGACGACAAGGGCGTAGAGGATGCCCGCCGCGTGTTTGAGGAAGGCTGTGCCGAGGCCGGCGTGCCGCTGCTCTTTTGGCGCGAGGTGCCGGTCGACCCTCACGATCTGGGCGAGACGGCCCGCGCCTGCATGCCCACCATCCTGCAGGCCTTCCTGGGCCGTCCGGACGACACGCCCGCCGGCGATGCCTTTGAGCGTCGCCTGTACGTGTGCCGCCGTGCCATCGAAAAGAAGGCCGACGCCGAGTTTGCCCTGCGCGACAAGATCTTCTATGTGTGCTCTATGAGCTCGCGCACCATCGTGTACAAGGGCATGCTGGTCGCCACGCAGATGCGCCGCTTCTTTATCGATCTCAACGACGCCGCCGTTAAGACGGCCGTGGCGCTCGTCCACTCGCGCTACTCCACCAACACCACGCCTAGCTGGGAGCGCGCACATCCCAACCGCTTTATTATCCACAACGGCGAGATCAACACCCTCAAGGGCAACGTCAACTGGATTCGCGCCCGCGAACCTAACCTGTACAGCCCCGTGCTGCAGCATGATCTTGAGCGTGTGATGCCCATCATCAACCGCGAGGGTTCCGACTCCGCGATTCTGGATAATGTGCTCGAGTTTTTGGTCATGAACGGCCGTCCGCTCACGCGTGCCGCGTCCATGTTGCTGCCCGAGCCGTGGGACCACAACGACAACCTGAGCGAGGAGCGTCGCGCCTACGATGCCTACCAGTCCATGCTCATGGAGCCCTGGGACGGCCCGGCGGCCATCGCCTTTACCGACGGCCGTACGCTGGGTGCCGCCCTCGACCGCAACGGCCTGCGCCCGGCTCGCTACTACGTGACGCGCGACGGCCGCTTTATGCTGGCAAGCGAGGTGGGCACCATCGAGGTGCGTCCCGAGAATATCCTGACAAGCGGTTGTTTGGGACCGGGCCAGATGCTCGAGGTCGATTTTGCCCGCGGCCGTGTGATCTACAATGATGAGCTGCGCGCCCGCTATGCCAAGGAAAAGCCCTACCGCGATTGGATTGCCGAAGAGACGCTGACCGTTGACGCGCTCGACAAGCCCGCCGCGGCAACGCCCGCCGAGGATGCCGAGGTGCCTGCCGCCGTGCGTATGGCCAAGCTCGGCTACCACTGGGATGATGTTGACGAGGTCGTGCGCCCCATGGCCCAGCAGGGCAAGGCCCCGCTCGCCTCGATGGGTATCGATGCGCCGCTGGCCTGCCTGTCCAAGAAGACGCGCTCGTTCTTTGACTACTTCTATCAACTGTTCGCCCAGGTCACGAACCCGCCGATCGACGCCCTGCGCGAGCATATGGTCACCTCGACCACGCTCTACCTGGGCAACCACGGCAACCTGCTCGAGGACTCTCGTACGGCCTGCCAACTGGTGCGTCTGGAGCGCCCGCTGCTGAGCGAGGAGGAGTTCGACCGCATTTGCGCGATTGACCGTGTTGGCTTTAAGACCTGCCGTTTCCGTGCCGTTTACCGCCGCGATGCCGGAGAGGGCGCGCTGCAGGCTGCGCTCAAGCAGCTTGCAGAGGACGTTGAGGCTGCGGTCCGCGACGGCGTGAACATCGTGGTGTTGAGCGATCGCGCCGGAGCGGACGAGGTACCCGTGCCGTCGCTGCTCGCCGTGGGCTGCGTGCACAACCACCTGATCCGCGCCGGCGTGCGTACCTTTGCCGACATTGTGGTGGAGTGTGGCGACGCCGTGTCTCCGCACGACTTTGCGGCGCTGGTGGGCTACTCCGCGAGCGGCATCTATCCGTACAACGCGCATGCGTGCATTCGCGACTTGGCGGCGCACGGCGATCTGGACGTGACAGCCGAGCAGGGCATCGCCAACTACAATAAGGCTGCGACCGCCGGCATCGTTTCCATCATGTCCAAGATGGGCATCTCCACGGTGCAGAGCTACCATTCGGCGCAGATCTTCGAGGCCGTGGGCTTTACGCCGGAGTTCGTCAACGCGTACTTCGCCGGCACGGTGAGCCGCGTGGGCGGTATGGGTGTCGAGGACGTTGAGCGCGAGCAAAACGAGCGCTACGACGCCGCGCTCGCAATCCTTAAGAGCCCGGCTCCCGATCAGCTGCCCACGCTGGGTCTGACCAAGTGGCGCCCGCTCGGCGGCGAGGATCACCTCATCGATCCGCAGACTGTCTACTTGCTGCAGACCGCCTGTCGTGAGGACAGCTACGACACCTTTAAGGAGTACAGCGCCCGCCTGCACCGCACCGGCCGTGCCGTGCGCCTGCGTGACTTGCTCGACTTTAATGCCAACGGCCGCACGCCGGTTTCGCTCGACGAGGTGGAGCCCGCGCGCAACATCGTCCGCCGCTTTAACACCGGTGCCATGTCGTACGGTTCTATCAGCAAAGAGGCGCACGAGTGCATGGCCATCGCCATGAACCGCCTGCATGGACGCTCTAACTCGGGCGAGGGCGGCGAGGATCCGCGTCGCGAGACCCCGCTGGCTAACGGTGACTCCAAGAACTCCGCCATCAAGCAGGTGGCAAGTGCGCGCTTTGGCGTAACGAGCCGCTACCTGTGCAGCGCCTTCGAGATTCAGATCAAGATGGCCCAGGGCGCCAAGCCCGGCGAGGGTGGCCACCTGCCCGGTAAGAAGGTCTACCCCTGGATCGCCGAGGTCCGTCAGTCCACGCCCGGCATCGGCCTGATCTCGCCTCCGCCGCACCACGACATCTACTCCATCGAGGACCTGGCAGAGCTGATCTTTGATCTTAAGAACGCCAACCCCGGTGCGCGCGTGTCGGTCAAGCTGGTCAGCGAGGCCGGCGTCGGCACCATCGCCACCGGTGTGGCCAAGGGTGCCGCCGACAAGATCTTGATCAGCGGCCACAATGGCGGCTCGGGTGCCGCGGCGCGCGATTCCATTTGGCACGCCGGCCTGCCGCTGGAGCTCGGCCTTGCCGAGGCTCAGCAGACGTTGCTGCAAAACGGCCTGCGCTCCCGCGTGGTGCTCGAGGCCGACGGCAAGCTCATGGACGGCACCGATGTTGCCGTCGCCTGCCTGCTGGGCGCCGAGGAGTTTGGCTTTGCGACCATGCCGCTCATCTCCATGGGCTGCCTCATGCAGCGCGACTGCCAGCAGGACACCTGCCCGGCCGGCATCGCCACGCAAAACTGTCGCCTGCGTCGCGGCTTCCGCGGCAAGCCCGAGCACGTTGAGCACTTTATGCTCTTTGTTGCCGAGCAGCTGCGTGAGGTCATGGCGAGCCTGGGCTTCCGCACCGTCGACGAGATGGTCGGCCATCCCGAGTGCCTGCGCCAGATCGAGGTACCGGGCAACCGCAAGGCCAACCTGCTTGATCTGTCGCCCGTGCTGGCGAGCGCGACCTGCGAGTTCGGTGCCCATATCCCGGGCGCCGACGGTCGCCACTTCCTGCCGCAGATGGCTGCGGACAGCGAGCTCGACAAGACGCTCGACTCCACGTTGTTTGTGCCCTATACGGCCGATGCCCGTGCGCACCTGCGTCCGATTCGCTTCCGCGCCGATATCGCCAACGTCAACCGTTGCGTGGGCACCATCCTGGGCAATGCGGTGACCAAGGCGCATCCCGAGGGTCTGCCCGCCGGCTCCATCACCATCGATTGCGATGGTTCGGCCGGTCAGAGCTTTGGCGCCTTTCTGCCGCGCGGCATTACGCTCAACGTGTGCGGCGACGCCAACGACTACTTTGGCAAGGGCCTTTCGGGCGGCGAGGTGTCGGTGCGCCCCAACCCGCATGCGACCTACAAGTTCGACGAGAACATCATCGTGGGCAACGTGGCGTTCTTTGGTGCCACGAGCGGCCGCGGCTTTATTAACGGCCTGGCAGGCCAGCGCTTTGGCGTGCGTAACTCCGGTGCCACCGTGGTGGTCGAGGGCTGCGGCAACCATGGCTGCGAGTACATGACGGGCGGCCTGGCGCTCATCTTGGGCGAGGTCGGGCAGAACTTCGCCGCCGGTATGACGGGTGGCGTGGCCTATGTCTTTGACCAGTACGGCACGCTCGAGGCCCGTGTGAACCACGAGAGCGTGGAACTCAAGGCCCCGACGGCTGTCGAGCTGGCGCAGATTCGCGCGCTCATCCAGGAGCACGTGGACGCGACGCAGAGCCCGCGCGGCATTAAGCTGCTCTACAGCTTCGAGACGATGAGCAAGCACTTTGTGAAGGTCATTCCGACCGAGTACGAGCGCGTGCTGGCGATTGTCGCTGCGGCCGAGGCCGTGGGCAAGACGCATGCGCAGGCCGAGGAGTTGGCGTTTGACATCGTGACCGGCCGCGCGAGCAACGCGGATGTCGCTCGCTTTGATGTCGCGGGCGGTGCAGCGGGCACTGCGCCCGTGGCTGTCAGCTCTGTTGCTTCGACCAAGAAGGAGGCGTAAGTGCCATGGGTAAGCCCGGTGCTTTTCTTGATATCGATCGCGTGACCCACGAGCTGCGCCCCGTGGAGGAGCGCAGCCGCGATTTCGATCCGCTGTATGTGGAGCTCGACGACGATACGCGCCGCGCCCAGGCGAGCCGCTGCATGATGTGCGGCGTGGCGTTTTGCCAGATGGGTGCGAGCTTTGGCAAGGCGCGTCCGAGTGGCTGTCCGCTGCACAACCTGATTCCCGAGTGGAACGAGCTGGTGTATCGCGGTCGCTGGGACGAGGCGGCCGAGCGCCTGTCGCTCACCTCGCCCATGCCCGAGTTTACGAGCCGCGTGTGCCCGGCACTGTGCGAGGCTGCGTGCAACCTGGGTTCGGTCGACGGCCAGCCCACAACGATTCACGATAACGAGCGCGCGATCAGCGACCACGAATGGGCAAACGGCGGCCCGCGTCGCTTTGAGCCGGCAGGGGAGGACGCGCCCTCGGTCGCCGTGGTGGGCTCCGGCCCGGCTGGCCTGGTGGCTGCATGGGAACTTGCGCGTCGCGGTGCCCGCGTGACGGTGTTTGAGCGCGACGACCGCCCAGGCGGTCTGCTCATGTACGGCATTCCCAACATGAAGCTCGAGAAGTCCGTGGTCGAGCGCCGCGTGGCGCTCATGCGCGAGCTGGGCATTGTCTTTGAGCTGGGTACTGACGTTACGAACCCTGCGGTGGCGGCCAAGCTCAATGGTTTTGACGCCGTTGTGGTGGCTGCCGGTGCTCGTACGCCCCGCGGTCTTTCGGCTACGAATGTGGATGCCCCGGGCGTGGTGTATGCCGTGGACTACCTGACGGCTTCGACCGTCTCGGTGCTCGACGGCGACGAGCCCGCGGTGAACGCGCGCGGCCTGGACGTTGTGGTCATTGGCGGCGGCGATACCGGCAACGACTGCGTGGGTACCGCGGTGCGCCAGGGTGCACGCAGTGTGCGTCAGTTTGAGTTTTTGCCGGCCGCGCCCGATAAGCGTGCGGCGAGCAACCCCTGGCCACAGTGGCCCAACGTTAAGAAGACCGACTACGGTCAGCAGGAGGCTATCGCTGCCATGGGCGGCGAGATGCGTGCTTGGGGCGTGGATACGCTTGAGGTATTGCTGGACAAGAAGGGCGCTGCCGCGGGCCTGCGCGTGGTCGATCTGGACTGGTCGGCCGGCAAGCCCGAACGCATTGCGGGCTCCGAGCACGAGGTGCCGGCCCAGCTGGTGCTGATCGCCTGTGGCTTTACGGGTCCGGAGCACGGCGTGTTCGATGCTGTTAGCGTGCCTATTGCCACGGCGGGCCGTCCGTTGCCCGTGATGGCCTCCGAGGACTCGCATCTTGCGGCTCGCGTGGATGGCGTTGCTGCGGATGCCGCGCCGGTGTATGTGGCCGGCGATGCCCGCAACGGCAGCTCGCTCGTGGTGAGTGCCATGGCCGACGCCCTCGCCTGCGCAGCCGAGGTCGCCGAGGCGCTGGGGCTGTAAGACAATCACGGAGTTACTCAACAATCGAATCGGCAAGGGCTGTCCCCAACGGCCGGCATATAAGGAACGTCCCCAAGTGCCGGCAGCTGGGGACGTTCCTTATATGCCGGCATCCGGGGACACTCCTTGCGGGTTTGCGAGCGTTTTGCTCGTTTGCCGACGTTTGGCTGCCTACCCGTTGGCGTTTGCGCTCGTTGCGCTCTGCTGTTTATGTGGCGGCTTTAGTTGTTTGCGGACAGCGGCGCGGGTGATTCGTCTAGTTCTACCTGCGATTTTGTGGCAATTTGTATAATCTGCAAGTATCCCGTCAAGTGCTTGGTCAGCATCTGGTTTGCAGCCCGATGCCCATTTCGCCCGTGATGGCGGCGACCACCCGCCCTCCTCGTAAGCTCAAATTGAGGTTTATCAGTTTGAGGAGGATGCCATGGCTGATCATGTTTTGGACCGGGGACGTCTGGCCGAGGCCGTCGGTGACGATATTGCCGGCATGGCCCAGTTTTGGATGCTGCGCAAGTTTCAGTTTTTGGAGGCGGCGCGTACACAGTTCGAAGTGATAGTCGATCCATGGCTCAGCTATTGCGAGGAGCCCTCGCAAAATGAAATCATGGCCTATAACATGGCATTTACCGATTGGCTGCTGTTCGAGCGTCCCTATTACCATGGCAAGACGCTGCTTGAGCTGTATGTTGACGAGCCGCCGGCGTCGCTTTCGCCCGTCTCGCTCAAGCGGCTCGAGCAGGTGCGCGACACGCACTATTTCTCTCGCTTTGGCATTTTGGATAAGGATCCCGCGACCGGTATGGTCGCGCTGCGTGACACGCGTACCGACCGTCGCTTTGACGTCTACGATCCGCATATCGTGCAAAAGGAACACTGGCGCGATGGCGCGATTGCGGTGCGCCTCGCGTGCGTCGACGATGTCTGGCTGACGGCGGGGCAGCTCTACCTCTACGACATTGCGCGCCTGAGCGATACGGCGGTCGACGGGCCTGGCGCCGTGCATCCTGAGGACCTAGAAGATGGCTTCGATACCTCGTGTATCAGCTTCTTCTTACGGCTGGTTCGCGACATCATGGGTGCCCAGGGGCGCTACGTAAAGTCACTCAACATCTACAAACAGGAATGGGAGTAGGGGATGGGCATCTGCCACCGCCGCCCGTCTATTTGTCTAAATCTGTAACGTTTAGGGGTCTGGAGAACGTCTAACTGTTACAGATTGAGACGTTTGGCACCTGGCAGGGGGGATGTCTTGATCTGTAACATCTGCAGGCCAAAACTCGATCCAACTGTTACAGATCGAGACGTTTGGCACCTAGCTGGGGAAATGTCTCAATCTGTAACATCTACAGGCCAAAACTCGATCCAACTGTTACAGATCGAGACAAAGGCTGGACGCGGTGCCGAACAATCTAAATCTGTAACAACTAGAGGCTCAAAGACTGTCTTCCTGTTACAGATCAAGACATTTGTCAGCGGAGGCAACGGTGACGATGGTCCATTTGTCTGACGTGGTGGTGATGGAAGTGTCTAATACCGTTTTCAAACACAAACATGCAGCACGTAGCACCTTGGCGCGGAATAGGATGCTTGCCAGGCTCACGGAGACGGCTGAACAAGGCGTGCTGCTTGCGACGCACGACAATGCCGAGCTCATGTGGCTGCGGCGCCATGTGGGCACAGACGATATTGCGGAGCCCGAATCGCACTTATTCTGTTTTCAGCATGAATGGGATGCGTTGACGCCGCCGGAGCGGGCTCGGCGGACCATCAAGGGGCTTGCGGAGTTTCATCCCGATTGGGCGTTTTGGGGATATGACGCTGCGCTGATATGGGGTCTGGAGGTGCCTAATGATCTGCTCGGGCCGCGTTACTTGGTCAAGACGGGTTGTTCGGTGGCGTTGAGTACGGGATATAGGCTGCTGCGTCCGCAGGCGGCGGGTGCGCTTGAGCGCGTCGACGGCGTGCGAGTGACGCCGTTTTGGCGCACGGTGGAGGATTGTCTGCTGCGTGCGCCGTTTTCATATGGTCTGGCGATTGCCGATTCTGCGCTGCGGGCGAAGGGCATATCGCGCGACGACCTCTGCGAACGGCTCCAGGCCGATTGCGAGGGCAGACGCGGGTATCGCAGAGCTCAGGTGATTGCGTCGCATGCGGACGGGCTGTCCGAAAACGGTGGCGAGTCTCGGTTCCGAGCGTTCTTTATTGCATACGGTTTTCCGGTGCCAGAGTTGCAGGTGGAGTTTCGCGATCCGCTCGATTCGAGCCAGGTGTTTCGGGTCGATTATTTCTGGAGGCTCGAGGACGGGACGTGCGTGATTGGCGAGCTCGATGGAAAGGGGAAGTATACCTTACAGAACGGTGGGGATCGGGAGTCGGTCGATCCGTTCGTAGCAGAGCGTCAGCGGGAATCTCATCTGACAATGCTCGGGCACAAGGTGCTGAGGTTCACGTTTGATGAGCTCAAGAACCCGGGGAAGCTGGCTGAAAAGATGAGGCTGGCGGGTATTTCGCAGCGGGCCGATTTGGCTGAGGGATGGAAGCGTCAGTGGTATGGGCGCTGAGGGATACGACTAACGCGGATGTGGTTGTTCCTGTCGAGTTTGTCTCGATCTGTAACAACAAGGGGCCGTTTGGCCTCGTAACTGTTACAGATCGAGACAGAAGGTTGGCTGCCGCTAAAAGATCTAAATCTGTAACATCTAGAGGCCGAAAACCCGTCTACATGTTACAGATTTAGATGTTTGACGACAGGGCTGGAGAATATCTCGATCTGTAACATCTAACGGCCAAAATTCGACCCAACTGTTACAGATTGAGACAAAGGCTGGACGCGGTGCCGAAAGATCTCGATCTGTAACATCTGACTGCTAAAACCTGGTCTACCTGTTACAAATCAAGACGTTTTGCTGGAACGGCTGGAGCATTGCCGTGCTGTCTCCGTTTGCCCTCACATCTCTCTCGTCCCTCCGCTAACCGATATGTTCGACTTTAGTTTGCTGCATTAGGTGATAATGGACAAATGTTCAAGTTAATCGTGAGGGAGGAGCTCGATATGGCGTCTGCCGATCGTTCCACGTTGTTTATCAATGCGACCGTCCTGGATGGTTCGGAGCATATGGAGCCGCAGCCCGACATGGCCGTGGCCGTTGAGCGCGGTGTCATCACGTGGATGGGGCCGAGTGCTGTGGCGCAGGCGCCTGCAGGTGCCGAGGTCCTCGACCTGGCCGGGGCGTATCTCATGCCGGGCCTCATCAATATGCATGTGCATCTGTGCGGCTCGGGCAAGCCGGTTTCGGCGGGCGATGCGGGCACGCTGATGAAGAAGCTCGATAATCCCGTGGGGCGCGCTATCGTGCGCCATATTCTTAAGGGCAGCGCCCAACAACAACTGGCAAGCGGCGTGACCACGGTGCGCGGCGCGGGCGACCCGCTGTTTGCCGATCTGGCTGTGCGCGATGCTATCGACGCCGGCAAGTATCAGGGTCCGCGTTTGGTGGCGCCGGGAACGGGCGTCACGGTGCCGGGTGGCCACGGCGCGGGCTTGTTCGCCCAGGTGGCCAACAGTCCCTCCGAGGCGGCCGAACAGGTGCGCGACCTGTATGCGCGCGGTGCCGACGTCATTAAACTGTTCGTAACGGGCGGTGTGTTCGATGCGACCGAGGTGGGCGAGCCGGGCGTGCTGCGTATGCCGGTGGAGGTTGCCGCGGCGGCGTGCAAGGCAGCGCACGATATGGGCCTTCCGGTTATGGCTCATGTCGAGAGCATCGAGGGCGTGAAGGCCGCGCTCGAGGCCGGCGTCGATACGATCGAGCACGGCGCTCCGTTGACGCCCGAGATCCTGGAGCTGTACCGCGGCGCCGCGGGAACTCAGCTCGAGGGGCGTGCGCCGAGTGTGACCTGCACGATCAGCCCCGCACTGCCGTTTGTGCTGCTCGATCCGGAGAAGACTCATTCGACTGACACGCAAAAGAAGAACGGCGATATCGTGTGCTCGGGCATTATCGAGAGCGCTCGTGCGGCGCTGGAAGCCGGTATCAAGGTAGGTTTGGGTACGGATTCGAGCTGCCCGTTCGTGACCCAGTACGACATGTGGCGCGAGGTGGCCTATTTTGCCAAGTACGTGGGCGTGAGCAATGCGTTTGCGCTGCATACGGCTACGCAGGTCAATGCTGAGCTGCTGGGGCTGGGCGGCGAGACCGGTGCGATCGAGTGCGGCAAGGCTGCCGATATCCTGGTGACGCGCGAGAACCCGCTCGATGACCTGTGCGCTCTGCGCGAGCCGATGCACGTGATGTGTCGTGGCGATCTGGTGCGCAAACTCAAGGTGAGGCGTATTCCCGAGGTGGACGCCGAGCTCGACACGATTATGGCCATGCCAGCCGAGGCGCTTGCCGAGGAGCTTGCCCGCGACGGCGTGGCGTAGGTGTGACGGGGGCGGGCCCTTTGTCGCATTCAAAAAAGCCGAGGTCCCAGTGCGAGGCCTCGGCTTTTATTTTGTCCTGCGGTATGGCGGCTACGAGCGCGTCTCCATCTTGGCGTGGCACTTGGGGCAGGTGACGCGGATCTTGCCTTTGCCCTTGGGAACGGAGAGCATCTGGCCGCAGTTGGGGCACTTGAGGTATGCCGTGGTCTTGCGACCCTTCCACATCTTCTTGGCCGTGCGCTTGGCACGCTCAAAGTCTTCCTTACTGGTGCCGGCCGCGCGTGAGGTGCTGGCCGCTGCAGCGCCGCCACCCAAGCTGGCGACAAACTTGCCCAAGCCGGGGACCTTAGCCGAGCCGGCGACAAAGGCCTCGTTCTCCTTGCGACGTGCGTCGATGTTTTTGGACAGGCCGCGCAGTACGCCGATCACGATGACGGCGATGGCGATCCAACTGAGCCACTGGACGCGGGCCATCGATCCGATCATCGCGATGACGATGCCCGCAAAACCCATCACGATGGTGAGCTCGTCGGCGCCATTGCGGCCCTTCATAAAGTCATTCATGCAAATTGCCTTTCATTCGATATGCCGCACGCCTTTATACCCGATTTAGAGCAAGGGGGACAGGTTAATCTGCACCAATGCGGTGCAAACATACCTGTCCTCGGAACATCAAGACGGTGCAAAGTGGTTTGTCCCCAATGCGCCGATTACTTAGAGAGCTTGTCGACGACGCGTTCGATCTCGGCGAGCTTCGCGGCTTTGAGGTCTTCGTCGCCCGATTCGATTGCCGAAGTCACGCAGCCCTCGATATGCGCCTTGAGCACGTCGGCGTTAATGCGCGCGAGGAGTGCCTGTGTGGCCATGAGCTGCGTGGAAATATCGACGCAGTAGCGGTCCTCCTCGACCATCCGCAGGATGCCGTCGATCTGGCCGCGCGCCGTCTTGAGCATACGGTTCACCGATTTGTGGTCTGCCATCATGGCGGGTCCTCGTTTCTGGTCGATGGGGTCGAATGCTTCTGGTAGCTGCTAGGCTGCGGTCACGGACAGGGCGTGGAACTTCTCGCCGGCGCCCTCGACGGCGGCAGCGAGCTGCTCAGCGGCCACGGTGTCGGCGCACTCCACCTGTACCGTCTGAGTCTCGTGATCGGCATCGGCGTCGGTCACGCCGGCCACGTTGAGCAGTGCCGTCTCGACAGTAGCGTCGCAGTGGCCACACATAAGGCCGGAAGTCTTAATTGTGTAACGCATGGGTATTCCTCTCTGTTATGTCGGCTTTCCCAGGCACCCGACCTTGACCTTCAAGCCGTCGCTCGCGTACCAAAGTACGCGTCGCTCCTCTTTCAGGTCAATCTCGGGCACCTGGAAAACCCGTGCTAAATGGACGTAATGGTGAGCCTATTTTGCCACTTTAGGCTTAAAGGATTTCAGGCGCAGAGCATTGGACACGACGCACACGCTCGACAGGCTCATGGCTGCGGCGCCAAACATCGGCGAGAGCTGCCAGCCGGTGAGGGGGAAGAACGCGCCCGCAGCGAGCGGAATGCCGATGCCGTTGTAGAACAGCGCCCAGAACAGGTCTTGCTTGATGTTGCGAATCGTGGCGCGCGAAAGCTCGATAGCGCGGGCGACGTCCATGAGGTCGCTGCGCATGAGTACCACATCTGCCCCTTCCTTGGCGATGTCGGCGCCGGTGCCGATAGCAAGGCCCACGTCGGCGCGCGCCAGGGCGGGGGAGTCGTTGATGCCGTCGCCCACCATGGCGACCTTGCCGCCCGCATCCTGCAGTTCGCGCACGTGGCGTTCCTTGTCGGCGGGAAGCACGTCGGCAATGACCTGCTTGCTGCTCAGTCCTACGCGGCGGGCGATTGCTTCGGCAGTGACGCGGTTGTCGCCGGTGAGCATATGCACGTCGACGCCGAGCGAACGCATTACAGCGATGGCCTCGGCGCTCGTCTCCTTGACCTCGTCAGCCACGGCAATGGTGCCGACAAGCTCGCCGTTCTTGGCAAAGAACAACGGTGTCTTGCCCTCGGCGGCGAATCGCTCCGCAAGTCCTGAGGGCACGGTGATACCCAGCTCGCTCATCAGGCGAACGTTACCGGCAGCGATGGCGTTTTGTCCCTCGCGCGCCGTAACGCCTCGTCCAGGCACGGCGGCAAAGTCCTCGACCATGCGCGCCACGATTCCGCGCGCCTCGCACTCGGTCATAATCGCCTCGGCCAGCGGATGCTCGCTCGAGCGCTCCAGCGCGGCAGCGAGCTTCAGTAACGCCTTTTCACTCATGGCGGGCGAGCCATCGGCGCGCGTGGCTACCACGATATCGGTCACGGCGGGTTTGCCGCGGGTGACCGTACCCGTCTTATCGAGCACCACGGTACCCACGCCGCGCAGGTTCTCCAGCGCCTCGGCGCTCTTAAACAGAATGCCCATCTCGGCGCCCTTGCCGGTGCCTACCATAATGGCGACGGGCGTGGCTAGGCCGAGCGCGCAGGGACAACTGATCACCAGCACGGCCACGGCGGAGGTGAGCGCCTCGTTTATGCTGCCGGTCAGTGCCATCCACACCGCAAAGGTCACGGCCGAGATCACGAACACCACGGGCACGAACACGCCGGCGACCTTGTCGGCCATGCGGGCGATGGGCGCCTTGGTGGCGTTGGCGTCCTCGACGAGCTGGATAATCTTGGCGAGTGATGTCTCGGCACCAACCCGCGTGGCGCGGAAGGTAAACGAGCCGGTGCGGTTGACGGTGGCGGCGTTGACGGTGTCGCCGGCGGCCTTTTCCACGGGGATTGACTCGCCGGTGAGCGCACTCTCGTCCACGGCCGAGCTACCCTCGAGCACCACGCCATCGACGGGGATTGACTCGCCGGGGTGCACACGCAGGACCTGGCCGGGAAGGATGTTATCGACGTCGACGGTGGTTTCGCTGCCGTCGTCGGCAACGACGGTCGCGGTTTTAGGCGCCAGATCGATGAGCGCCTCGATGGCGCCGCCGGTTTTGGACTTACTGCGCGTCTCGAGGTATTTGCCCACGGTGACGAGCGACAGGATCGTGCCCGCGCTCTCAAAATACAGATTGTCCATGCCTGTCATCATGGCCTCGTGCACCTGCCCCGTGGCCAGCTGGTCGGCCATGATGAACATGGCATAGAGCGACCAGGCAATGGAAGCGGTGGCGCCCACGGCGATGAGGGCGTCCATGGTGGGTGCGCCGTGCGCGAGCGATTTAAACCCGTTGATAAAGTACGCGTCGTTGACGTAGACGATGGGGATGAGCAGAACGAGCTCGGTGAGGGCGAGCGTCATGCTGTGGATATGGTCGGTGAAGATGCCGGGCAGCGGCCAGCCGAGCATGTGTCCCATGCCTATGTAGAACAGTGGGATGAGGAAGACGATCGAGACGATGAGGCGGGTGCGCATGGCAGAGGCGGCGGCCTCCAACTTTTTGGTGGGCGACTCCATATGGGCGGCGCCGGACCTGGCTTGCGCGCTGCCGTTTGAGCCGGCGGCACCGGTGCCCGTGCTGACGGGTGAGGCCGAGTAGCCCGCGCGGTCGACGGCGGTGCAGATATCGTCGGGGGAGACCTGCGCGGGGTCGTAGTCGACCATCATGGAACCGGCGAGTAGGTTGACCGCGACGCTTTGGACGCCGTCGAGTTTGCTCACGGCACGGTCCACGTGCGCCTGGCAGGCGGCGCATGTCATGCCGCCTACGTCGAACTTATCTTGAGCCATGGCTTCTCCTTTCTGTGGTTCGGTGTTGGAATTGTTAACCTCTCGATACTATACACCCATACCCCCTGGGGGTGTATGGCAAAAGTTGAAATGTATGACATTCCGATACGGGTGTCGACTGCCAAGTTAGTGCACCATCCTCGCCCTTCGTCTCAATCTGTAACATCTAGTTCCGTTTTTGCCGAGTTACTGTTACAGATTGAGACAAACAATTCGGAGGTTGCTTAACATCTCGATCTGTAACATCTGGCAGGGAAAATGACCTCTATCTGTTACAGATCGAGATGTTGTTTTGCGAGGCTTTGGTTTGTCTCGATTCGTAACGTGTAGACCTGGTTTTGCCTCGTAACTGTTACAGATTGAGACAATTGGCCCAGACCCGCCCCGCCCGCCCCGTCATCTGTGGTTTACGTGGGGGCATACGGAGTACGGGTATACTAACCGGCGGCGAATCTGCTCCATCGCTTAGAGCTGCTGCGTCTGGACGGCGCGTGATATGGCTGCCAAAGCGATCGCCAGCGTGCTGAGCAACGTCCTCTCTGTGCGCACCCGTTTTTGTATGTACTAGCGCACTACCAAGCACGCCCGCGCGGCCGCATGCCGTGCCCCTTGCGCGTGCAGATAAGGAACAACAACATATGCGTAATTCTGTATCCGACGTCACCGACGCCGAGATCCTGGACGAGACCCGCGAGGCCATGGCCCAGGCTGCCTTCGATGCGGCCGACGAGGCCAGCGCCGCCGAGACCGTCGAGTCCGCTACCGAGAACCTGCCCGCCTTTGACGAGCTGGGTCTTTCGGACGAGATACTTCGTGCCATCGAGAACCTGGGTTACACGGCGCCGACGCCCGTGCAGGCCGGCTCGATCCCCGTGGTGCTCGAGGGCCGCGACCTGCTTGCCGCCGCTCAGACCGGCACCGGCAAGACGGCCGCCTTTTTGCTGCCGACCATGAACAATCTGGAGCACATCGCTCCTCCCAAACCTGTGCGCGAGCGCGGCGGCCGTAACCGTCGTCGCGGTGCTAAAAAGCCCGAGGGCAACGGCCGCGGCCCCGTGATGCTCGTCATCACCCCTACGCGCGAGCTCGCCCAGCAAATCGACGAGGTCGCGAGCAAAATCGCCGACGTCACCGGCCATGTTGCCGTGACCGTCGTGGGCGGCGTGAGCTACAAGCCGCAGACCGCTGCCCTCAAGTACGGCTGCGACATCCTGGTCGCAACGCCGGGCCGTCTGGTCGATCTGATCGAGCAGGGTGCCTGCCACCTGGACGAGGTCAAGGTGCTGGTGCTCGACGAAGCCGACCGCATGCTCGACATGGGCTTTTTGCCCGCCGTTCGCCGTATTGTGCGCGAGACGCCGGCCGAGCGCCAGACGCTGCTGTTCTCGGCGACCCTCGACGAGGAGGCCGTGGGAGAGATCACCGACCTGGTGAGCGACCCGGCCCGCGTGGAGATCGCGCCCGCCACGTCGACCGCCGACACCGTCGACCAGTTTGTGTTCCCGGTGTCCATCGAGGCCAAGAACAACCTGCTGCCCGAGTTCCTCAAAAAGGAAGGCCCGGAGCGCACCATCGTCTTTATGCGCACCAAGCACCGTGCCGACAGCTGCTGCCGTCGCCTGGAGCGCAAGGGCATCAAGGCTGCCGCGATTCATGGCAACCGCAGCCAGGCCCAGCGCGAGCGCGCGCTTTCGGCCTTCCGCGACGGCACCGTCGACGTGCTGGTGGCAACCGACGTGCTCGCCCGCGGCATCGACATCAGCGACGTGCGCTACGTCGTGAACTTTGACGTGCCGGCCGAGCCGACCGACTACATCCACCGTATTGGCCGTACGGGCCGCGCCGGCGAGCTGGGCTGGGCCATCACGTTTGTGACCGAGCAGGACGTGGATGAGTTCTACGAGATCGAGAAGCTCATGGACAAGACTGCCGACATCTACGAGGCCGGCGACCTGCACGTGGGCCCCAATCCGCCCGCGGTTGATCCCGAGCGCGACCCTGCGGCCTTTAAGGTGAAGAAGAAGACCAAGCGCGGCAAGTCCAAGAGCAAGAAGAAGCTTGAGCAGGCGCGTCGCGACGGCAAGCGCAACGGCGACGATTACGGCGATGTGGCCGGTCGTTCCAACCGTGGTCGCGATGAGCGTCGCGGCGACAGCGAGCGCCCGAGCCGTCCCAAGCGCGGCGGCAAGACCCGCGTGCGCGAGGGCGTTCAGGCTCGCGTGGACGAGGCCGTGGAGAGCGTGGCCCGCGAGGTGGCTGCCGAGGAGCGTGCCGGTGCTGGTGCCGTCGAGCCGGCCCCGCGCGGCAACCGTGCCGAGCGCCGTGCCAAGCAGTTCCAGGGCGAGGCACATCGCCGTCGCCGCGAGGACGAGGACCGCGGCGGTCGTCGCCGTGTTGAGCGCGAGGAAGAGGGCCGTGGCTCGCGCGGCGGCAAGCGCGGCGCGGGCGACCGCCGTCGTTCCGGTCGCGATGGCGAGCGCGGCGGCCGCGGCGGCGAGTCCCGTGGCGGCAAGCGCTTTGAAGAGCGCGGTGGCCGCGGCGGTGAGCGTCGCGAGGATGCTCGCGGAAATGGCGGCCGCAGTGGCGCCGGCCGTTCTGGCGAGTCGCGCGATCGTCGCGATCCGCGTGCCAGTCGAGATCGTCGCGATGACTGGCGCAACTACGACGATACCCGCGAAGAGCGCCGCGGCGGCTATCGCGGCGGACGTGGCGGCAACCAGGCCGGCTCCCGTGGTGGCCGTGCCGGCGGTCGCGATAACCGTGGCAGCTATGGCAACAGCCGTGGCGGCAAGCGCGGCGGCAGCTCCCGTCGCCCCGGTGACGGCGGCGGCAGGCGCAAGTAACTATACGCGTCGCGCGGTAAGGCGACACGAGTTTGGGCCTCGAGCAGACTATGCTCGAGGCCCTTTTACTGAGCTCAGTATTAGTTGGGGCCAGTCTTCTTCGTGGAAACGCGCGGAGACGGTCGCGGCAAGAGATACGGGCTATCGACCTAGTTGGAGATTCGCGTATGCGGGGGCCGACATCAACGCAGGGCATGAGGTTTTCTGCTGACGCGCGGCGGCTGCGGTGCCCGGGCGGACACGCCGGGGATTTCGCCCGCTGCCTGGCGCCCTTGCCGCCATCCGGCTTTCGCGCTCGCATTCTTTTGGATGCGGGCGTGTTTTTTCACGGCACGCACGGGTCCCCTAGGGCGCGCCGTGCATTTTTGGGAGTTTTCAGCAAGCCGGGGTGGCTGCATACGCGCCGGAATCGTCTTTTTGAGCCAGCGGGATCCTTCGGCAGGCGATTTGGGTTGGCTGACGGCGTCCGGCGCGGCGATAACGCGCGTTTCGCGTCGCGCCGTGCCCCAAAACGACGCCAATCGCGCGGCGTCCACGATTCGCGGCACCGCCTGCGGGGGCCGCGATGCTGAAAACTCCGGTTTTTGCACGGTACAAGCGGGGGTACGTTGGGACGAGAAGGGGTGCCCCCGTCTTTTTATGCATGACGCAAGCGAAATTATGCAAGACAATAGGGCGCCATGCGCCGGATACCCAGCCTGGGCGCGCCATACGCCGACGCTTAGGCCCTCGATATCTCGGACATCATCACGCTCTAAATACTAACCCAGCAACAAAATCATCCGTCTTTTCTCCGTCCCCATGGGATCGGGTGTGGTATTCTATCTACTGGGTATAACTTAGGGATACCAAGTAATACCAACGCCGCAGAAACAAACTCCAGATGCGGGCCAATCGGGTTGCCTTCACAGCCCGTCGCCCAGCCGCGTGGCCCGCATCTATCCGCACTACCGTCGTTTCAAAAAGGAAGCGCCATGGCAGAACACATGACCCCGGTTGTCGCGAAGGTCTTGCCCGAGGAAAAGGCGGCCTTCGCGGCGGCAACCCAGCTCGTGGGCACCACGCCGTCCAACGCCATCCGCATGTTTATCGCCGCGTTCAATCGCTGCGGCACCTTCCCGTTCGATATCTCGCCCAACGGGGCCTTTGGCGCTGCACCCGATTCTCATCAACAATGACTGTCCCAAACTGCCGGTACTTGGGGACGTTCATTTTCTGCCGGCAGTTAAGGAACGTCCCCAAGTACCGGGTTTTGAGGAGGCTGGCATGCTCAATGCGATAGCGTGGGCGCTCGCCTGTTTTGGCGTTGTCGCTGCCGATATTGCCCTGAGCGTGGTTCTGTTTTCTGTTCTCGATGCCGTGTCGGTGCTGACGGGCTATCCGATTGACAATCTCGATATTCAATGGTTCCAAGCCGCCGCTCAGACGGCGTCGTTTTTGATGGCGCTGCTGTGGTGGCGTTATCTGTGGCCGCGCTCGTTTATGGCGCGCTCGCAAAGCGAGCATCCGCTCAGCGGGGGAGCGCGTGGGGCGTGGAAACGCATCGCCTGCGTTATCGTGATCGGTCTTGCCCTGCAGGTGGTCGTTAGCTACGTGACCGACGCCGTGCTGTCGCTGTTGCCCGATGCCGCGGCCGACTACAGCGAGCTTGTCGAGGAAACGGGCATGGGCGATACCAGTCCTCTTGCCGTCCTGACCACGGTGCTCGGCGCGCCGTTTTGCGAAGAGCTCCTGGTGCGCGGTGTTATCTTTGAGTTTTCGCTGCGTGCGTTTAATCCCCAGTGCCGTCCGCTCTGGAAGCGTCGGCGTCGTGCGAGTGCGCAAGACGGCGCCATAGTGCCCTGGGCGGCCCCAAGCACGTGGGGTGTCGCCGCGGCGATTGTGCTGCAGGCGGCAATCTTTGGTTTTATGCACATGAATTGGGTGCAGGGTTGCTACGCGGGTGCCGCCGCCCTCATCTTTGGTTGGGTGCTCGTGACGACCGGAAAGCTCCGCTACACGATCCTGCTGCACTTTGCCTTTAATGCCGGGTCGTATCTCATGGGCCTGCTCTGGTTTGTGAACACGCCGCTCGACGTGGCAATTACGGTCGCTATCGCCGGCGTCATCCTCGTTGAGGCAATGCGCTCGTTGCGCCACGCGTGTGGGATGGACGCAGCGAGCGCATTGCTGCCTTAGTTTCGGCGACCGCCTCCGTTGGCACCCTGACGCCCCTGAGCCGCACGGTTGCGCCCGGCGGTGTTCTGCGCGCGCGACATGCCGCTGTGCCCTCTGCTGCCCTTGGGTCCCTTGGCTCCAGCGCCGCCAGCGCCACCGTGGCCCTTGCCGCTCTTCTTACTGGTGCCATGTCCGCCGCCGGCAGATGTCTCGCCCGGGCGCGGCGGCACGGGACGGATCAGGCAATGCTTGGTGTAGCCGATCAGGTCGCGACGGCCGGCTTTCTCTAGCGCCTCGCGCACGAGCTTGTAGTTCTCGGGCTTGCGATACTGGATGAGTGCGCGTTGCATGGCCTTCTCGTGCGGGTCGCGCGCCACATAGATCGGCTCCATGGTGCGCGGATCCACGCCGGTGTAGTACATGCACGTCGACATGGTGGACGGCGTGGGGTAGAAGTCCTGCACCTGCTCGGGCATGTAGCCCATGTCTCGCACGGCTTCGGCAAGGTCCACGGCTTCCTTCATCGTCGATCCGGGGTGGCTCGAGATCAGATACGGCACCACGTACTGCTTGAGTCCGTACTCGCGGTTCAAGCGTTCAAATTTACGGCAGAATGCGTCGTAGACGGCTCGGCTCGGTTTGCCCATCACGGAAAGCACCGCGTCGCTCACGTGCTCGGGTGCTACGCGTAGCTGGCCCGAGACGTGGTGCTCCAGCAGCTCGCGCAAAAACTCGTCCGAGGCATCGGCCATGGTGTAGTCGAAGCGGATGCCGCTGCGGACAAAGACCTTCTTGACGCCCGGCAGCTGGCGCAGGTCGCGCAGCAGCTGGGTGTAGCCGCTCTCGTCGACCACCATGTTCTTGCACACGCTCGGCCACAGGCATCGCTTGTTCTTGCATACGCCGTGCTTGAGCTGCTTGTCGCAGGCGGGACGGCTAAAGTTGGCCGTCGGCCCGCCCACGTCGTTGATATAGCCCTTAAACTCGGGATCGCGCGTGAGCAGCTCGGCCTCGCGCATGATCGAGTCGTGGCTGCGCATCTGCAACACGCGACCCTGGTGGAAGGTGAGCGCGCAAAACGAGCACTCGCCAAAACAGCCGCGGTTGGAGCTAATGGAAAACTTGATCTCGGCAAAGGCCGGCACGCCGCCCGCCGCGTCGTAATCGGGATGCCAATCGCGTGCGTAGGGGAGCTCGGCCACCTCGTCCATCTCGTCGGTGGTGAGCGTCGCCGACGGCGGGTTCTGCACCACATAGACGCTGTTGGGGTAGGGCTCTACCAGGCGATGTCCGGTGATGGGGTCCATATTCTGCTGCTGCACGTTAAAGCTGCGCGCGTAGTTGAGCTTGTCGGCGGTAAGGTCGTCCCAACTGGGCAGCAGGTCATAGTCGTAGACCTCGTCGAGCGAACCCGTGCGGTAGACGGTGCCGTTGATATAGGTAATCTGATCGACGGGCAGTCCCGCGTCGAGCGCGTCGGCGATCTCGACAATCGCGTGCTCGCCCATGCCGTAGATGAGGATGTCGGCGCCCGAGTCGAGCAGTACCGAGCGCTTGAGCTTGTCCTGCCAGTAGTCGTAGTGGGCCAAGCGACGCAGGCTTGCCTCGATGCCGCCGATGATGATGGGGGCGTCCTTGAATGTCTGGCGGATGAGGTTGCCGTAGACCGTGACGGCACGGTTGGGGCGGTGTCCCTCCTCGCCACCGGGGGTATAGGCGTCGGTGTGGCGGCGGTGCTTGGTCACCGAATAGTGGTTGACCATGGAGTCCATGTTGCCGGCGCTGACGAGAAAGCCCAGGCGCGGCTCGCCGAGCACGGTGATGCTGGCGGGGTCGGTCCAGTCGGGTTGGCAGATGATGCCCACCTTGTAGCCGTGCGCGTCGAGGACGCGGCTGATGATGGCCATGCCAAAGCTGGGATGGTCCACGTAAGCGTCGCCGCAGATGTAGACAAAGTCGCACTGGTCCCAGCCGCGCGCATCCATGTCGGCGCAGCTGACGGGGAGGAACTTATCGCGGCCCGGGCGCCAGGGGCGGACAGGCGCTGCCGGGGCATGCGCGGGGCGCGAGCCCTGGGCTTTGCTTCCACGCTTTTGCTGCTGGCCGCGCTGGGCATGCTTGCCGTGCTGGTTGTGCTGAGCGTCCTGGGGCTTTTTTGCCACGATTCCTCCCGGTGTTTGTATGCTACACGTAATTGTAACCAGTCTTTTTGGGACGGGGCTAAAAAGACTGGTGGAGTACACGAGGTGTCGGGTGTCGATGCCGCGCCCGCCGTTTGTTTCCAGACGGTGTATCTGCGCGTTGGGGAGTCCGTCTCGAGGGCGCGCCATGTTGTCAATGGGTTACAGTATGAACGGCGGCTATGTTTCCGCCAACGCACGAGAGGGTCGTCAACAAGGAGGGCGCACGACGATGCAGCGTGCCAAACAGATATCGGAGTCTATTGAGCTGGGCATCATCTTGGCGCTCGCCGGTGGCTTTATGGACGTTTATTCGTACATTGGGCGCGACCATGTTTTCGCCAACGCGCAGACGGGCAACATCTTGCTGGTGGGCGTGAGCATCTCGGAGGGCAATTGGGCGCTCGCGGGGCGCTATTTCTTCCCTGTGGTGTCGTTTGCCGTGGGCATTATGCTTGCCGACCTGGTACACGAACGGTTTGGCAGCGTGATTCACTGGCGCCAGGTGACGGTGTTCTTTGAAGCCGTCATCTTGCTGGGCGTGAGCTTTATCCCCGGTGGCGGCTACAACTTGCTCGCCAACTGCCTCATCTCGTTTGCCTGCGGTATGCAGGTCGAGAGCTTTCGCAAGATCCACGGTCACGGCATTGCCACGACCATGTGCATCGGTAACCTGCGCAATGCGCTGCAAAACGTGGACGACTACATCATCACCCACAAGCGCGGCTTTTTGGAAAACGGCCTGCTGTACTTTGGCGTGATCTTTACCTTTGTGTTTGGCGCTGTGCTGGGAAACTGGTGTATTGAGCGCATGGGGCTGCACGCTATTGCGGTGGCGAGCGTGCTGCTGTTCGTGGCGTTTGCCATCATGTTTATCGACCGCGAGCGCGACCTGCGTTTTCGCTGGAAGCGCGCCTGCGAAGATTGGAAAGAGGCCTGCCAAAAATAGCGGCAGGGTGTGGCAAGGGGCTGACCCCTTGCCACACTGATCAATAATGGGGAGGGGGCGGTCATCTCGGCCGCCCCTTTTTTGTTTAGTGGTCAGGCAGTGACGATACCAGTTGTTGAAACGCTTTAAATAATCTGACGTTCTCACGCGTTTTTCGCTTCAAAAGCGTTAGGATGGGAGCCATAGCGTGGGGCGTAATGGGTGCCCCGCACACGATGGGAGGCTATCAATGGCTAATCGTTTCGTTCTCAACACCATCTCTTATCATGGTTCCGGCGCCATCAAGGAGATCCCCGGCGAGCTCCAGCGTCGCGGCTACAAGAAGATTTTCGTCTGCTCCGATCCCGATCTGGTCAAGTTTGGCGTTACCGCTAAGGTGACCGACGAGCTCGATGCCGCCGGCATCGCTTGGAGCCTCTACTCCGAGATCAAGCCCAACCCCACTATCCAGAACGTCAAGGACGGCGTCGAGGCCTTCAAGGCCGCCGAGGCTGATGCTATCGTGACCGTCGGTGGCGGCTCCTCTATGGACACTGCCAAGGCCATCGGCATCATCATCAACAACCCCGAGTTCGCCGATGTTCGCAGCCTCGAGGGCGTTGCTCCCACTAAGAACCACGCCGTGTTCACCATCGCCGTGCCGACGACCGCCGGTACCGCTGCTGAGGTGACCATCAACTACGTCATCACCGACCCCGAGAAGGTCCGCAAGTTCGTGTGCGTCGACACCAACGACGCCCCCGAGGTCGCCGTCGTCGACCCCGACATGATGGCTTCCATGCCCGCCGGCCTGACCGCTTCCACCGGCATGGACGCTCTGACCCACGCCATCGAGGGCTACACCACCAAGGGCGCTTGGGAGCTCTCCGACATGTTCCACTTTGAGGCCATCAAGCTGATCAGCGAGAACCTGCGCGACTCCGTTGCCGAGGCCAAGTCCGGCCAGCCCGGCTCCGGCCGCGAGGGCATGGCTCTTGGTCAGTATGTCGCCGGCATGGGCTTCTCTAACGTTGGTCTGGGCATCGATCACGCCATGGCTCATACCCTGTCCGCTCACTACGACACCCCGCACGGCGTCGCTTGCGCCATGCTGCTGCCGATTGCCATGGAGTTCAACAAGCCGGTTTGCGCCGAGCGCCTGGCCAAGGTCGCCGTCGCCATGGGCGTTGACACCACGGGCATGAGCACCGATGAGGCTGCCGACGCCGCTATCGCCGCCGTTAAGCAGCTCTCCGCTGACGTGAACATCCCGCACGTCTGCGAGGCCATGAAGGCTGACGAGATCGAGGTCCTGGCCAAGGACGCCATGGCCGATGCCTGCTTCCCGGGCAACCCGCGCGAGGCGACGCTCGACGACGTCATCGAGCTCTTCAAGAAGATCTGCCCGGCTGCCTAACATGGTTCGGCGGGCCCCTGCCCGTTAGCCCCACAATCGTCCTCGGACATGTCGGAGGCCCCGCTGCGCACTACGTGCGGCGGGGCCTCCTTCTGTCCTGCGGAAAGATTCTGGGGCTAACGGGCGGGGCCCGCCGGCTCGTTGTCGTGGTGGGCGCCGCTCTGAGAAGCCCGATGGGTTGTCTCGCTAGGTAAAAAGATGGTTCGCGGTGGTATCGTTGCTGTGGGTTTAATTCGATATGAAAGGGTGACTTTGGTGTCCAAGATGGATTCTATGCTCTCCTATATTACTGACCAGTTGAAGGCGCTTACCTCGATTGCTTCGCCTACGGGCTATACCCGTGCGGCGACTGATTATCTAATGGGAACGTTGCGCGATATGGGCTTTGGCCCCGAGCGTTCCAATAAGGGCAACGTGCTGGTTGAGCTTGGCGGCGAGGGCGAGCCGCTTGTGTTGGCGAGCCATGTCGATACCCTGGGCGCCATGGTGCGCTCCATTAAGGACAATGGTCGCCTGCGTCCCACGACGATCGGCGGGCATCAGTGGTCTACGGCCGATGGCGAGAACTGCACCGTCTACACGCGCGATGGCAATGTGTACACGGGTGTGGTCCTCAATACCGAGCCTTCGGCGCACGTGGCCGATGAGCCGGTCAAGACCATCGAGAAGAACATGGAAATCCTGCTCGATGAGAATGTCGACAGCAAGGATGACGTGCTTGAGCTGGGCATTCAGACGGGCGACATCATCGCTATGGATCCGCGCACCACGGTGACGGAGAGCGGCTATATTAAGAGCCGCTTCTTGGACGACAAGCTGTCGGCCTCCATTTTGCTGGGCTTGGCGCGTGCCGTCGCCGCTGGCGAGGTGACGCTTTCGCGCAAGGTGTCGCTGCTCTTTACCGTGTACGAGGAGGTCGGCCACGGTGGCGCTTTCGTGCCGGCCGACACGCGCGAGATGATCAGCGTGGACATGGGCTGCGTGGGCGACGACCTGGGCTGCACCGAGCGCATGGTGTCGATTTGCGCCAAGGATTCGGGCGGCCCCTACAACTACGATCTGGTGACCACGCTGTCCAATATCGCGCGCGAGCTGGAGCTCGATTACGCCATCGACGTGTACCCGCATTACGGCTCAGACGTTGAGGCCACGCTTTCTGCCGGCTACGACATCCGTCACGGCCTGATCGGCCCCGGCGTGTACGCGAGCCACAACTACGAGCGCAGCCACATGGACGGCGTTCGCAACACCTACGAGCTGGTTCGCGCCTACGTTCAGCGCTAGGGGAGCAGCTTGCGACTCGGCTGACCAATCGCTAAAGCCCGATTTCTCGGGCTTTTTTTCGCTTTAGGTCGTTTAGTATTATGATGTATCTAATCTATTAACTAAACGTGTAAATTACTTAACGAGGTGATGCGGTGTATGGATACGTCTGAGTACTTGTCTATGGGTGATGCTGCCCGCCTGCTGGGCGTTACGAAAGCCCGCATATCTCAACTTGCCGCATCGGGAACGCTCGCGTGCGATATTGTGGGCGGACGGAAGATGGTCGAGTACAATTCCGCGGTCGCTTATCAAAAGGTCCGCAAACGTGGACGCCGTCCTGCGGCCGATGTGGGGCGCAAGTTTACGCTGATGTCGGCCGACCATGAGGTCGCGCATCTCTCATTTGATCCGTCGCGCGAATTTCCCTTCGAAATCGCGGAGGTCCTCGATGCACAACGAATGCCGTTTGGCACGTGCTCGAGCTCTTCTCCTACGGTGAATAAACGGGAGCTCAACGTGTGGTGGAGCCATCGGTCGGTGCCCGATGTTCGCCCCGGACTCGTCTCGCGCTATCGCGAACTGGGAATTGCCAGTGGCATCGAGGTCCCGGTTCAGTGCCTGGGCCTCTCGCTTTCGGATTGCTATTGGCTGCGGCCGGCAGAATGCGACGGGCTCAAATGGCGAAACCTCAATTACTTCGAGAATGATTTTGAGCGATCGGCGCCCGAGGGACGTTCGGGTTGGCTGGAGGGCATCGGTCTTAAAAATCCCGACAACACATCCGAGGGCGAGCTCCCTAAATCGTGGGTGATCCGAAACGGCATTCGCGTTTTGGCTAAAGGTTGCGGCATGGACGATCAGCGTCCCTTTAACGAGGCGGTTGCAACGGCTCTACATCGTCGCTTGTTGTCGGAGGGCGAGTTTGTTCCTTATACGGTTGAGCGAATGTTCGATGGCCCTGTGTGTCTGTGCGACGACTTTCTTGACGGCCGCGAGGAATACGTTCCGGCTGTTTACGTTAAGGGCGCACTTGGTAGCCAGCGGGGAAACTCGACATACGACCGGTACTGCCGCTTCCTTGGTAAACATGGAGCAGACGAGGCTGCCGTGAGAAGGTCTATGTCGCAGATGATTGTCTGCGATGCCCTTTTGGCCAACAGCGATCGCCATTGGCGAAACTTCGGCATCATCCGCAATGTCGACACCCTGGAGATAAGGCCTGCTCCGCTGTTCGATAGCGGCAACTGCCTGTGGTACAACGTACCAACTGCCGTGCTCGCAGCTGGGGAGTTTGGGTTTTCTGCTAAGCCGTTTGGGCCCGACCCTTCCGTCCAGCTGGCGCTTGCGGACTCACTCGATTGGTTCGATTCATCGCGGCTCAACGGATTTGTTGATGAGGCGATCGAGATTCTTTCGCAGAGCGAATGGGCCACAGCGGAGGGCCGGCTCGAGTCCATTTGCCGCGGCCTCGAGCGTCGCGTTATCGAGGTGAATGCTGCTGTTGAGGTGCTTCGACACGTGCGGCGATAATCCTGCGGCTACCTGATGGCGGCGGTCACGGTGCCGCCGCCCAGGACGACGTCGCCGCGGTAGACTACAACGGCCTGGCCGGGGGCGATGGCTCGCTGCGGCTCGTCAAAGGTCAGAAGCATCTGTCCGTCGGCGCCACGTGTAAGGGTCGCTGCCTGGTCCTTTTGACGGTAGCGGTACTTGGCGCCCACGCGAATGTCGCCGGACGTGAGCTCTGCCTCCATGCGGTCGGCAGGGGCACTCCAGATCCAGTCGTTGGCCGTGAGTGCTGTCGCCGTCAGGTCCTCAGCCTCGCCCAGATGCACAATGTTGTTGGCGGCATCGACGCCCGTTACATACACGGGGCGCGCCATCGCGACGCCCAGGCCCTTGCGCTGGCCGACGGTATAGCGCAGTGCGCCGTTGTGGCGTCCGACCACGCTGCCGTCGCGCCATACAATATCGCCTGGCTCGGCGGCATGCCCGCAGCGGCGCTCGATATAGCCCGCGTAGTCGCCGTCCGCGATAAAACAGATATCCTCGCTCTCGGCCTTCTTGGCGTTGATGAAGCCCTGCTCGGCGGCAATGCGGCGCACGTCGCGCTCTTTGTCCAACCCTGCCAGCGGAAAGATTGTGCGTGCCAGGCGCTCTTGCGTGAGCGAATACAAAAAGTAACTCTGGTCCTTCTTGGAGTCTTCGCCGCGGTGCAGCTGCCAGGTGCCATCGGGCGCTTGGCTCGTTTTGGCGTAGTGACCCGTGGCAATGTAGTCACAGCCCATATCGAGCGCCGCGTCGAGCAGCGCGCCAAACTTAATATGGCGGTTGCAGATGATGCACGGGTTGGGCGTCAGCCCCTCCTGGTAGGCGGTCACGAAGCGCTCGATAACGTTGCGGTCGAAGGCCTGCTGCAGGTCGAGCACATGGTGAGGTATCCCCAGGCGATCGGCGACGGCCTTTGCATCGGCGATGTCACGGTCGACCTTGCTCATGCCCGTGACGGGATCGGGCGCAGGGCAGGTGAGGCGCATGGTGGCACCGACGCATTCGTAGCCTTGGCACTTGAGCAGATAGGCAGTCACGCTGGAATCGACGCCGCCGCTCATGGCGACGAGCACGCGCTTGTTGTGCATGGGGAGGTTCTCCTTGGTGGCATGTGGCCAAAAAAGAAAAGCGGCGCGGGAGGCTGGTTCCGCGCCGCAGACATTGTAGCAAGTTCGGACGTCTCGTGGGACACCCTGACGGGATGGGCTCAGACCGCCGGGAGAGAGAGGAGGCAGGTTCGTCCCTGAGCTCAACCTATGGGAAATAAGCTCTAGTCCTGGAACAGTGCCGTGGACAGGTAGCGCTCACCGGTATCGGCGAGCAGTGCCACGATGGTCTTGCCCTCGTTCTCGGGGCGCTTGGCCAGCTGCAGCGCGGCCCACACGGCGGCACCGGACGAAATGCCCACGAGCACGCCCTCCTTGTGGCCCACGGCGCGGCCGGTGGCAAAGGCGTCGTCGTTCTCGACGGGGATGATCTCGTCATAGACCTGGGTGTCGAGGACGTCGGGCACAAAGCCAGCACCGATGCCCTGGATCTTGTGCGGACCGGCCTGGCCCTTGGAGAGTACCGGGGAGGTGGCGGGCTCGACGGCGACAACCTGAATCTCGGGGTTCTGCTCCTTGAGGAACTCGCCCACACCGGTCACGGTGCCGCCGGTGCCAACGCCGGCGACGAAGATGTCGACCTTGCCGTCGGTGTCGTCCCAGATCTCGGGGCCGGTCGTGGCCTTATGGATGGCGGGGTTGGCGGGGTTCACAAACTGGCCGGCGATGATGCTGTTGGGGGTCTCCTTCTGCAGCTCCTCGGCCCTGGCGATGGCGCCCTTCATGCCCTTGGAGCCGTCGGTGAGCACGAGCTGTGCGCCGTATGCCTGCATAAGCTTGCGGCGCTCGACGGACATGGTTTCGGGCATGGTGATGATCACCTTGTAGCCGCGAGCCGCCGCCACCGAGGCGATGCCGACGCCGGTGTTGCCGCTCGTGGGCTCGATGATGGTATAGTCGCCGCCGCGCACGAGCTTGCCGGCCTTCTCGGCCTCGTCAATCATGTTCTTGGCGACGCGGTCTTTGACGGACCCGGCGGGGTTGAAGTATTCCAATTTGACGAGCACGCGGGCCTTGAGGTCCTCATCGGCCTCAAAGTGAGTGAGCTCCAAAAGCGGGGTGTGGCCGATAAGCTGATCGATGGACGTATAAACCTTGCTCATGGTGAACCTCCAAAGTGTTCAAATGACTGGATACCGTGTGGTTTTACGGTGGCCTAGTAGCTAAACCCATAAACCTTATAGGTTGTTTGTTTAGCTGTTGGCAAGCATAGTAGACACTAAAGCCTAGTAATGCAATAGGAAATAGAAGATTATTACGAGTCGATTAACCATCTTGACCGGAACGGGTATTTTCAAAGCCAATTTTTCGGCTAGAATTTCAACGGATTAAAAGACCGAAAGGCAGCACTATATATGTTGGTTTCTACTAAGGGCAGGTACGCCCTGCGCGTTATGGTCGACCTGGCCGAGCACCAGGCGGCCGGTCGCATCCCGCTCAAAGAGATTGCGGCGCGACAGGGGATTTCCGAGAAATATCTCGAGAACATCTTGGCTACGCTCGTGCGCGCCAACATGCTCTCGGGCATGCGTGGCAAGGGCGGCGGCTACGTGCTCACGCGCCCGCCCGAGCAGTACACGGTGGGAGAGATCTTGCGCCTGACCGAGGGCAGCCTGGCGCCGGTCGCCTGCCTGGATGGCGACTGCAAGGGCTGCTCGCGATCTGATGAGTGCCCCACGCTCGACGTGTGGAAGAACCTGGACAAGCTCATCAACGACTACCTCGACGGTGTGACGCTCGATGCGCTCGTCGCCCCCAACGGGGGCTACGACTACGTCATCTAGCCCCACCAGCCATTTGGGGACGGGGTAGAAATGGTAGATTCTTTTGTCCTCTGAGGCTTGACAAAGGCGAAGGCCGTCCATCGTTGCGATGGACGGCCTTCGTTTTGGCGTGTTGTGGCGGTCCGTATCCGGTTGCTTTAGTTCCTGGCGATGCTGTCGAAGATGCTTCGAGTGATGGACACCAAAATGCTACCCATAAAGGCCGACCCAAAGCCGGCAATGGAGATGCCCGCGCCCAGCAGATTTACCGATAGGTAGCTGGCAAGCTCGAGCATAAAGCTGTTGACTACAAGCTGAAAAATACCCAGCGTGATAATGGTGAGCGGCAGCGAGATGACCGTCAGGAGCGGCTTGACGAGCGAGTCGACGACGTTGAGGAACAGTCCCACAAAGGCAAAGCAGACCCAGGCGTCGGCCATGCCGAAGGGCTGAATGCCGGGGACGAGGAACGTGGCGATCGCGATAGCGATTGAGGTCA
Source organism: Collinsella sp. LCP19S3_A7 (assembly GCF_052121995.1). NCBI lineage: Bacteria > Bacillati > Actinomycetota > Coriobacteriia > Coriobacteriales > Coriobacteriaceae > Collinsella > Collinsella sp. LCP19S3_A7. The sequence goes on from NZ_JBQKDE010000001.1 coordinate 154,133, forward strand.
AAAGCCAGTTGAGCAAGAAGCGCATGGTAGGTTCCTTTCCGGTGCGCGTGACGTGTTGGTGGCGCGTAAGCTCGTTTGCCGCGGCGAATCGGATGGTTGCCTTGGCGTGCGCCTCTGCGTTGGGCGCCCATTGTCTCAGATATTCGTGGAGCTTGCGTGCGCATTCGGTTTCAAAACGGCGTTCGTCCTAAAAAACGCGCCGCTGACAGAGAGTCTTGTCACTTTAGTTTGGTGGTGTGCTAAACTGCTACGGGCAAAAGCCACATGCGTTGCCCTATTGCATAGAATGGGCGAACGATGCCCGGTGCCAGTATCAACTTCGATGCCTTTTGGCGGGTTTGGCGGTGATCGATGAATATCGAGAACATGTTTGACAAGCCTGATGTCAAGCAGCTAGTCCACGCATTTAGTCTTTTGGACGACGAGAAAGATATCCAAGCGTTTTTGACCGATATCTGCACACCGCGCGAGATTTGCGATCTATCGCAGCGTCTGCAGGTCGCGCGCTACCTGGACGAGGGCGAGCCCTATGTCGAGGTTCAGGTCCGTACCGGCGCTTCGTCCACCACGGTGAGCCGTGTATCCAAGGCGCTCAACGGCGAGTACGGTGGCTACCGCAAGATCCTCATTAAGCTGGAGGATGGCGAATAGGCCGCGGCAAAACGAATTGTGAAAAACCGCTCCTCCGGGGGCGGTTTTTATATGCCGAATAATTGGTGCAAGCGAGCCTGTCCCCTTTGCACCAACGGACGAGTCTGCCCCCTTGGCACCAATGTGGTGCAAAGCGACTTGTCTCCAAAGCGCCAAAAGATGAAGCTGCGGTGGCAATGTGTCCGCTTGGGCGGGTAGGATGGATGCACTGATTATTGCGAACAGTTTGAGTGGAGGACCATGCCTGTTCGAATCTATACCACTAATGCCGGCACGGATTTGAGCGATGCCGAGTCGGCGCTGCTTGCCGACCTTATTGCCCGCCACGGGCGTGCCGTGCTGCTGGCGCCAACGTTTGCCGAGCTCGACCTGTGCCGTCATGATGCGGCGGAAGCCGGCGTTTCGCTGGGCATCGATTACAAGACGCCCGCGTCGTGGCTTCGCTCGCTTTGGGAGCTTTTGGGCGACGGGCGCGGTTTCGTCGACAACCTGCAGCGCCAGATGCTGTTTTCGGACATGGTCACGCGTCTCGATGATGTCGACCTGCAGCCGCTTTCGCGCAGCCAGGGCACGGTGCGCATGCTTGCGCGCATGGCCCGCGATGTGCTGCCAGGTGTGGCGGGGACAGCTGCCGAGCGATGCCGTGGCAACAATTGCCGGCCTGAGCCAAAAAGCGATGCCGAGGCTCGTGTGTTCGAGCTTTTGCGTGCCTACGCGGGCGGTCTGGACCGTCGAGATATGGTCGAGCCCTGCGAGGCGGCTGACATTATGGCCAGCGCTCTGGCCGATAATCTGCCGGCGTGCGCCCGTGCCGTCTGTGTACGCGGCGTCACGTCGTTTACGCACGGTCTGCTCGAGCTGCTGTCTGCTGTGGCGAACAGTGGGGGAGAGGTCGTCGTGCTGCTTGCTCGCGAGCAGGCGGCGATGCGCGAGGAACTTGCCGCGGCATTTGATGCCAGCGGTGTGCTGTTTGAGGTCGCGCCGCTGAGGGAGGACGCCGTCGCGTCTGATGCCGCTTGTGGAGCTACCGCTCAGCCTGCCTTTATTGAGGTCGCGGGCCCCCACGCCCGCGCTCATGCTTATGCGGACGCAATTGATGATCTGGTAAAAGCGCGCCAGGGTTTCGGGGCCGACGATACCGCCGGCCTCTCCGCCGACCCCGTACGCGTGCTCGTTGTTTCTGCCCGGGCACCCCAGCTGTTCGGTGAGCTCGCCTCTCGTCTGGCGGCTCGTCATATCGCTGCCGAGACAACTGAATTCACGGCGTTTTCCCAATCCATTGCGGGCAGGCAGTTTGCGGCGCTTGCCAGCTTGATCGAGCGCATGAAGGCGGCCGATGAGGGTGTGGCGTCAAAGACCGAGTGGTGGCCCGCGCCTGAGCTTGCCGACTGGATCTACAGCCCGCTTTCGGGCGCTGATGCAGCCAATGCCCGTATCTTCGATAAGAATATGCGTCTCTCGCGTAGCAAGACTACCGCGGGCGTTAAGAGCCTGCTGCAGAGCGTGCAAGGCCAGGTGAGGGGCGCACGCAAGGCGGCGAGCGACGAAAACTGGTTTAAGAACGTACCGTGTGTGGTCTCGGACGTGTTCCAGGCACTGTGGCGCGACAAGCCCGTGACGGCGCTCAAGGCCATGCTTGCCGTTGCCGAGGCGTTGCCCGATCGCTCGCTGGGCAGCCTGGATGGCCAAGCTCGTCGCCAAGCGGAGGCGGCCCTGCTGCGCCACGCCATCGACATCCTTATGAATGACGCCCGCGCGCTCGACGTGTCGCAGGCCGCGACCGTGCCCGTGCTCGATGGCATTCGCACCAAGGTGGACAAGCGTAGCACCGCCTACGATTACGAGACCTACGAGGTTGACGGTGCGCCACGTGCCCAGGTTCGCTTTGCCTCGCTTGCCGATGTGGCGGCTCTGCGCCCCGGCAGCTACGATGCCGTGCTGTTTGCCGATGTCGATCTGGACAGCTATCCGCTCTCACACGAGGAAGGACCGCTGGCCACGTTGGCTGCGAGCCTTGGTCGCGAGGGCGTGACGCTTGAGCCTGCGGCCTTGTTGCGCGTGCGCTTTGGCCACGCGATGCGGGCGGCACGTGGCCCGGTTGCGCTTGCGCGCGTGACGCACGATCGCCAGGCGCGCGAGTGCTATCCGGCTGCCGTGTGGACCGAGTTGCGGGCGCATGCCGAGGCCACCGGTGCCGCTCAGGTGACATGCGTGGGCGAGGGCGATATCGTAGGTGATTTTGACCCTGCAGCCGGCAAGGGCCTCAAGCGCGAGCGCGTGGCATGCGAGGCTCCTCAGCATTTGAGCGAGGCGGCCGTGCCATATCTGGTCTTGCGCCGTCGGGACGGCGAGGGCGAGGACGCGCCGCTTGTACCGCGTCTGACGTCTGCCTCGCAGATCGAGGCCTATTCCACCTGCCCGCTGTGCTGGTTCGTCTCGTATCGCGTTAAGCCCCAGTCTATCGACGCGGGTTTTGGCAACATGGAGAAGGGCAACTTTGTCCACGACGTGCTGGAACATCTGCACGCCCGTTTGCCCCAAGAGGGCATGGAGCGTGTGACGCCCGAAAACCTGCCGCGTGCGCAGGAGCTGCTGCACGAGGTCTTTGCCGAGACCTTGGCCGAGCACGCCGGCAAACGTGGCAACGAGGGCCCGCTGGTGCCGCTCTCGCCGGTGGAGGAGCGTCAGGTGGCCGAGATCTTGCCGCAGCTGGAGGGCGTGCTTGCTTACGAGTCCGAGGCGCTTGCCCCCTTCGCTCCGCGCTACCTGGAGTTTGCGTTCAACGAGCTCCAGGTCGAGTATGCCGGTTGGCCGCTCAGCGGGCGCATTGACCGCGTGGATGTGGATGCCGAGAATCGCGCTGTGGTGATTGACTACAAACATCGCACGGGCGTTGAGGAGTTTAAGCTCGCCGATCCTACGGTGCGCGACGAGGAATCGGGCACGGCGCCCATCGACGATCCGCGCTGGTTGCCGCCACATACCCAAACGCTCATCTACGCCCAGGCCATGCGCCGGGCGCTGGATTTGGATACCCGTGCGGCGCTCTATTTTTCGACCAAGGGCGGCAAGCCCGCGTTGCGCGGTGCCGCGAGCGCCGAGCTGCTCGAGGAAGAGCGTGGCGACGGTCGCATCCCGGGCCTTAAGAAAGGTTTCCCCGGCGAGGGTGGCAGCATGGACTTCGACGCCCTGCTCGATCGCGTGGAGGCCGGCATCGCCGAGCGCTTGCGCGAACTCGAGGCGGGCAACGTCACTGCTGTCGACCCGGCGTCGACGCAGGCCGCGCATGCCCGCTGCTCGTATAACCACGAAGGAACGTTTGTAAGGAGGGACGTGTAGACCATGGATCTTTCGACCTTGATGCCGCAACAGCTGCAGATCGTCAAGACGCTCGACCGTCCGCTGTTTGTCTCGGCGGGCGCCGGTTCGGGCAAGACCTTTACCCTCACGCGCCGCATCGTCTACGCGCTCTCGCCCGAATCCGGTCCGTTCGTCGAGCATCTGGACCAGGTGCTCGCCATTACCTTTACCAAGGATGCCGCGGCCGAGATCCGCGACCGCGTGCGCCGTGCGCTTATCGACGAGGGCATGGACGAGGAAGCGCTGACCGTCGACGACGCGTGGATCTCGACCATTCACGGCATGTGCTCGCGTATCCTGCGCGCACACGCGCTGGAGTTGGGCATCGACCCCGAGTTCACGGTGCTCACCGATACCGACGAGCTCATGGACCAGGCTGTTGAGCATGTGCTGGGTCGCGCGACGGCACCCGATGCCGCCCCCGAGCTCGCGGCATCGCTCAAGGCCCTCTACGCCTGGTATCCCATGGCGGGCGAGGGCGGTCCCTTTGGCGCCGGCACGACCATCAAGGGTCTGGTGCGCGAGATGCTGGAGCTCTCGAGCCAGCTGCCGGGCGGTATGGACGACGTGTGCGTGGCGCGCGGCCAGGCCGATACCTCGGCGCTCACCGATGCCTATCGCGCGGCGCTGGGCGCAAGCAAGGCCGCGACCGAAAAGGCGCAGACGGCGCTCGACGCCATCGACGCGTTCGAGGCGAGCGGCAAGACCATGGTCGATGCGGCGCGACTCATGATGTCGTGCGCCATGCCGCGCGCGAGCAAGGCCTTCCCCAAGGAGCAGGTCGAGCTGCTCAAGGCCGAGGCCGCCGATGCATTTATCAATATCGTGCTTGCCTGCGGTGGCCCCGCGCTCGATGCACTGGTGGGCTTGGCCCGCTCTGTAGAGGCCGAGTATCGCGCACTGAAGGCTGCCCAGTCCGCCCTCGATAATAACGACCTGCTGCGCATGGCCTACGAGGCCCTGCGCGATTACCCTGCCATTCGTGCTGCGTACGAGGGCCGCTTTAAGATGGTCATGATCGACGAGTTCCAGGATACCGATCAGATGCAGGTCGATCTAATCCGCTACCTGACGGGTGCGGGGGAGCGCGCGCTGTGCACCGTGGGCGATGCGCAGCAGTCGATCTATCGCTTCCGCGGCGCCGAGGTCGAGGTGTTCCGTCGCCAGGAGCGCAAAGTGGAATCGACGGCGGCGTCGGAGACGGTTGCCACGTCCGACGCCCCCGCCGGCGAGCTCGTCAAGCTCGTGCGCAACTTCCGCAGCCACGACGAGGTGCTGCGCTATGTGGCCCGCGTCTTCGACGGCGACGACGGCGGCCTGATGCAGGGCTTTTTGGATCTTGAGGCGAGCGACGGCCGCAAGGACACGCTGGTGGCGGATGCCTCGCGCCGCCAGGCCCTCTTTGTTGCCGGCGGCAGTACGCAGGAGCGCACACAGGCCAAGGCCCGCGCGATCGCGGAGCGATTCCGCGCGCTTGCCGATGCCGGCCAGCCCCAGGGCGGCATGGTGCTGCTGCTGGGCCGCATGACCAACGCAGACGTCTACGCACAGGCCCTCCGTGACCAGGGGCTCGACTGCGTCATCGCGGGCGGCTCGGTCTTTGCCCAAGCTGCCGAGGTGCAGACGGTGCGCGCCCTGGTTTGTGCCCTCGCCAATCCGGCCGATACGGCGCAGGGTCTTATGCCACTGCTGGCCTCGCCGATGTTTGCGCTGGGCGCCCAGGAGTTCCTGGCGCTGGCGACCAAACTCGACGATCAGACGGGCGAGACGTCGCGCCGCAACATCGATGCGGGCATCATGAGCGATTCCGATGTGCCGGGCTTGCAGGGCTTGCCGCTCGTGACGCGTGCCCGCGAGGTTCTGCGCTACGCACTGCGTCGCGTGGGGCGTGATTCGTTCGCCGCCATCGCGCGCGACGCGGTCAATGCCTCCGGCTGGTTCGTGCGCCTGGCGCAGCGCGGCCCCGAGGGCAAGGCCATCGCCGCCAACGTGCTCAAGGCGCTCGATGCCGTGGCCGAGGCGGAGGCCGAGTTCGGTAACTCGCCGCGCTCCATTGCGCTTGCCTTCGATCGCTTCCTGGCGGGCAAGGAGGCCCCGGGCGCCCTCAACGAGGAGGGCGACGGCGCGGTGCGCATCATGACGGTTCATGCCTCCAAGGGTCTGGAATATCCGGTCGTGGCGGTCTCCGAGTGCTTTGGCGTGCGTAAGTCCTCGGGTGCGGCACAGATGGGTCGAGTCGAGGGCGGAGCGCGGGTCGTGGCGCTGCCGGCACGCTTCGACGGCGTTAAACTCGCGGACGGCACGTTCGTAAAGGGCGATGACGTCAAAAAACAGTTTGAGCATGCGTTTAAGGGCAAGGGCACGTCGCTGTGGCTACCGCCGGAGCTCATGGAGGACGTCTGTGCGACGGGTTCTCCCGCCGAGGCATTTGCTCGCCTGCGCAACGACGACCTGCAGCTTTCGCTCGAGGAGCGGGCCCGTTTGCTCTACGTTGCCATGACCCGTGCGCGCGAGCTGGTGATCTTGGCGATGGATGCCGGCGTGAGCCGTGGCAAGGTGACGGCGCCGACCTTCGATGTCGAGACCGATCTGACCTACGACGTGCTGCGCCGCATTCTGCCGACCGACGCTCTGGACATGCCGCAGCTCGATGCCGACCGCCTGGTATTCGACAACTCCCAGCCGGGCGACTACGAGCTCATTTCGCTTTCGGACTTTACCTTTGGCGAGCAGGCGTTTGAGGCCAACGCTTCGCTGGATGCCGAGGGCAGGCTCGTTCGTGGCGATACCGATGTCGCCGATAATGCTGCGCACTCAACCGTGCCCGGTCCTGCCGACCCCATGCCCGATTCGTTTGAACTCGTATATCCCCAGGCGGCGGGCGTGCGCATGGGCACGTGTCCGTTCCCGGCGCGTGATTCGTACAGCTATTCGTCGATCGCCGCGGCGCTCCATGCCGAGACGGAAGACCGTGCCGCCGAGGCGCGTGTTCCCATGGACGAGGCGGGCGACGATGCCGAGTCGGATGGCTCGGAGATGGCCGATGCAGACGTGGCTGCTGTCGAGCCCGCCGGCAATCCCATGGCGCTGGGCTCGGCGTTCCATGCCGCCTGCCAGTGGCTCATCGAGATGGGTGCCGATGCGCTGCCCGCTGAGCGTGCCGATGCGCTGACGCGCCTGTGGTGCCTGACGCCGGAGCAGCGCGAGCGTTTTGACGTTGCCCTGAATCGCTGGCTCAGGTCGTCGGTCCGTGCCGAGCTTCTTGCCTGGCCGTGCGTCCGTGCCGAAGTGCCGTTCTTCTCGCTGGGCTGCGAGGACAAGGACATTGCCCGCTACGGTGCATATGCCGAGGGCGCCATCGATGCGCTGGCGACCGACCCGGCCGATCCGTCACGCGCACTGGTTATCGATTACAAGACGGGTGGCACGCCGGATGAGACACCCGACCAGCTGCTCGAGAAGCACGCCCTGCAGGCGCGCGTCTATTCGGATGTTCTGCATAAGGCGGGCTTTAAGACGGTGACCGTCAAGTTCGTCCGCGTGGAGCAGACGGCCCCAGCTGTCTTAGTCGAGCTCGCCGAGCCCCAGGTGGTCACCTACGACCTCTAGCCCTCAATAACGTGCGGTGGAATCCTTTTCGATTCCACTGCAGCTCAGGGGTAGCTAATTTGGGACGGGGCTCTTTTAGCTACCCCCATACATCGGTTGAGATGTATTCCGACCCCGACTCGTTCGCCGTCAGTCAAAGGGTAGCTAAAAAAGCCCCGTCCCAAATTAGCTACCCGTGTGGGTTTGGCTAGGTTCGGGCGCTGTCCGTGCCGTGGGGTAAAATCGTTCAATCAGAACACGAACCCGCATCGGAGCTCATCACATGGCATTCGTCCATCTGCACAACCACACTGTTTTCTCCATGCTCGACGGCGCAACCCGTATCCAGGATATGGTCAACCGTGCCGTAGAGCTGGGCATGCCTGCCGTGGCCATTACCGACCACGGCTACATGTATGGCGTGCCCGATCTGGCGCTGGCCTGCGACGCCGTCAACCACAACACGCCCGAGTACAAAACGTGGAGCCACGACAAGGCCTTCTTGGAAAAGGACCGTCGCGACGAGCTGGTGGAGCCCGATCCCGAGGCAAACCCGCGCGAGCATGCCCAGTATGTGAAGGACATGGCCATGTGGGACGAGAAGGGCAATATCGACGAGCTCAAGCCGCCTCTGGTCATCAAGCCCATCTTTGGCTGCGAGGTCTACTTTACGCCGGACGAGACGCTCGCCCGCGACCACAAACCCGAGCTCTACCACATGATCCTTCTGGCCAAGGACCAGGAGGGCTACGTCAACCTGATGCAAACGGTCTCCGAGGCCGCCGTGCAGGGCTTTTACTACAAGCCGCGCGTGACGCTCGACAACCTGCGCCGCCACGCCAAGGGCATGATCTGCACCAGCGCCTGCATCGCGGGCATCATCCCCAAATACATCGACCGGGGTGACATGGAGGGCGCCATCAAGTGGGCCGAGACCTTCCGTGATACCTTCGAGCCTGGTGACTTCTACATCGAGATCCAGGAACACGGCATTACCACCGATAACGGCCTGACCGACGAGCAGATGGACCGCACGCTCATTGATATCGCCAAACAGGTGGGCGTCAAGGTCATCGCCACCAACGACTTCCACTACCTGCGCCGCGAGGACGCGCCCGTGCAGGACGTCATCATGTGCATCGGCATGAACGCCAAGGTCGACGACCCCAACCGCATGCGCATGACCGGCTCGGAGTTTTACATGAAGACCGAGGAGGAGATGCGGGCGATGTTCCCGTATTGCCCCGAGGCCTGCGACAACACGCTCGAGATCGCCGACAAGTGCTACGTTGAGCTGGACTGGGACTCCATCATCCTGCCGCGCTTCCCGCTGCTCGATCCCGGCGAGACGCACGAGAGCCAGTTCCGCCGCGAGTGCGAGAAAGGCCTGCGCCAGCACTACGGTGACGACTGGGCCACGCGCGAGATCGGTGGCGTCAACATCAAAGAGCGCTTTGAGTACGAATACAAGGTCATTTGCGACAAGGGCTTTGCCGCCTACTTTTTGATCGTCGCCGAGTACGTGCAATGGGCCAAGGACAACGGCATCGGCGTCGGCCCCGGCCGTGGCTCGGCCGCCGGCGCTATTGTCGCCTACGCCATGAACATCACCGCGTTCGACCCGCTCGAGAACGGTCTGATGTTCGAGAGGTTCCTGTCCCCGCAGCGTACCGAGATGCCCGATATCGATATGGACTTCGACGATGAGCGGCGTCTCGAGGTCGTGGAGCACGTTCGCCAGCTCTACGGTCCCGAGAAGGTCACCCACGTCATCACCTACTCGACCATTAAGGCCAAGCAGGCCATCAACGACGCCGCGCGCGTCCTGGACTACCCGGTCTACATGGGCCAGCGCCTGTCCAAGATGGTCTCGAGCGACCCCAAGGTCAAGCTCAAGCAGGTGCTCGAAAAACAACCCGGCAAAGAGGATCTGTTTAACCCCGACTTTGCCGAGGCCTATAAAAAGGACGACGACGCCCGCCGCATCATCGACACGGCGCTCTCGATCGAGGGCCTCACCCGTGGCGAGGGCGTGCATGCGTGCGCCGTTCTGATCTGCCGCGACCCCGTCAACGAGCACGTGCCCACCAAGCTCGACACCAAGGGCGGTGTCGAGATTACCCAGTACGAGGGCCATACCGTTGCCGACATGGGCCTGCTCAAGATGGACTTCTTGGGCCTGCGTACGCTGACGGTTATCTCCAAGGCCAAGGCAAACATCAAAAAGAACTTCGGCATCGACATCAAAGAGGAAGAGATTCCCTTTGACGATCCCGAGATCTTTAAGCTCATGGGCTCCGGCCACACCGCCGGCGTCTTCCAGGTCGAGTCCGCCGGCATGACGGCCACGATCAAGAACATGAAGCCCACCGAGTACAAGCACGTCGTGGCATTGATCGCCCTGTACCGCCCGGGCCCGCTGGGCGCCGGCATGGTTTCGTCCTACATCAACCGTATGAACGGCAAGGAGCCGGCCGTCTCCTACGACGACCGTCTGGACGACATCCTGGGCGAAACCTACGGCACCATGGTCTACCAGGAGCAGGTTATGCTCATCTCCGTCGAGATGTGCGGCTTCTCCAAGGGCGAATCGGACTCGCGTATCCGTAAGCCCGTGGCTAAGAAGAAGATCAAGCTGCTTACGTCGACGGTGCTCCACTGGGAGGATGGCTCGGACGAGACCACCTACGACCACTGGATGAACGGCGCCATCAAGAACAACTACACGCGCGAGGTCGCCCAGAAGATTTGGGACGATGTTCTCGAGTTCGCGTCCTACGCCTTTAACAAGTCGCACTCCGCCGGCTATGCCATCTTGGTTATGCAGACGGCGTGGCTCAAGGCGCACTATCCGCACGAGTACATGGCGGCCGTCCTGACGTCCTATACGGGCAAGACCGACAAGATCGTGCACTACGTCTCGGCATGCCGTCACGACGGCATCCCCGTGCTTTCGCCAGATGTCAACGAGTCCGGTACCGAGTTCACGGCTACCAAGGAAGGTGTGCGCTTTGGTCTGGCCGGCATCCGCGGCGTGGGCACCGGCGTGGCGCAGGCGATTATCGCCGAGCGCGAGGCGGGCGGTCCGTTTAAGACGCTGCATGATTTTGTCGAGCGCGTGGATTCGAGCCAGGCCAACCGTCGCGTGATCGAATCGCTCATCAAGGCAGGTGCCTTCGACTCCACGGGGTATCCGCGTCGTCAGATGATGCACTTTGTGGACAAGAACAACCCCGAGAACATCATCGATGCCGCGGCAAAGCGCCAGAAGGATCGCGCGAGCGGCCAGACGTCGTTCTTCGACATGTTTGGCGACGTTGAGGGCTCGGGCTTTGAGGTGAGCGTACCCGATCCGGATGGCCAGGAGTGGGACCGCCACCTTAAGCTGAGCCAGGAGAAGGAGGTTCTGGGCATCTATGTCTCGGACCACCCGCTGCGCCCGTTTGAGTATGCGCTCAGCAAAGCGCGCGACTTCTCGTTCTCGCAGATCGACACCGGCTACGAGGTGCAGAACCCCACGGGCGGCACCATCAACCAGGAAATTCCCGAGGGCAAGGCGCTGTGGTGGGCCGGTATGGTCTCGAGCGTGTCCAAGCGCGTGACCAAAAACGGCGACCCCATGGGCATCGTGCAGCTCGAGGACATGGAAGGCGAGGCCACGGTCGTGGTGTTCCCCAAGACCTTCAAGGAGGCCGAGGGGTATCTGTACGGCGAGGTCGACCCCGAGACCGGCGCGCAGCTGTCCGATGCGTTTGTGCGCATTAAGGGCAAGCTCGAGCGCTCGGACCGCGGCGACCAGATCATCGCGCAGGAGATTGTGCCGCTTGAGCTCAACGAGGAGAACAACAAGCCCAAGGTGTTTGAGGTCATGGTGCCCAACAGCCGCTTTAGCCAGGGCAACATGGCGCGTCTTGCCACGGTGCTCACCGCCAACCCGGGCGGCGACCGCGTAGAGATCTTTATCGAGCAGGCGGACGGACGCGTGCTGCGTGCCGAGGTACCTGCTAAGGTCAACGCACGCTCGATTCCGCTGTTGGCCGAGGCCAAGGCCATCGTGGGTAACCAAGGTCGCGTGACGGTGATCTAAGGACGCCGTTGGCGGGGTAGCTAATTTGGGACGGGGCTTTTTTAGCTACCCTTTGGCTGACGGCGAATGAGTCGGGGTCGGAACACATCTCAACCGACATATGGGGGTAGCTAAAATAGCCCCGTCCCAAATTAGCTACCCCGGGTGAGATTGGAGGAAGCGATGGCGCAGGGGACGTTTGTGCAGGCGCTTCGTAAGGAGGCGGCGCTCAGCAGTACCTTTATGAAGGGGCGTTCGCTCATGCTCAACGGCGCCGTGCTGTCGTTTGAGGACTCCGGCTCGCGCTTCTCCAAAAACGTGAATATCGAGGGTGCGGTGCGTGGTTCGCGCGGCGACCTGTATAAGACGCACGTGGCGCTCGATATGGACGAGCACGAGGTTGTCGACTACGACTGCGATTGCCCCGCCGCCTTCCGCTATTCCGGCATGTGCAAGCACGCCATCGCCACGGCGTTGGCGTATCTGGATGCCAGCGGCGCCGAGCCCGTCGAGGGTTTGCGCACGCCGGTCCGCACGTTTACGGTGCCGCCCGCACAGTCCAAGCAGCCCACACGCCCCGCACCCAGCGCATCTGCGGTCAACCCCAACTTTCCCTTCCCGGCGCCCGTGCCCACGAGCCCGAGCCTTGTGGCAGCGCTTTCCGATCTTTCGGACGCGCGCATGGATAAACTCGTGGCCATGCGCCGCAAGCTCGCTGGCACCATTGACCCCGATGCGCCCAAAGCAGTGCTGGAGCCCTCGCTGGTGCCGTACTACAATCCGCTGTTTGCCGATCGCTTTAGCTGGGCGCTTGAGTTTCGCATCCGCTGTGGCTCGGTGTCCTACGTGGTTAAGGATATCGACGGCATGGCCGATGCCTATGAGCGCGGCGGTACGTTCTCCTATGGCAAGAAGCTTACGTTCCTTCATGCGCCCGAGGCTTTCGATGATGTATCGGCAAAGCTGCTCGACTTTGTTGCAATGACGGTCGCCTACCTAGGCGATATTACGAGCTCGCGCTCGACATCGTACGACTTTACCCGCAGCGGTTTTGTCGCCGAGCGTCAGCTGCCGGTATCCGAGTATTCCATCGTGTCCGTGTTGGACCTGCTGCGTGGCAGGACCATGTCCTTTGAACCTGCTTGGTCGCGGGGGACGACGACGCACCGCGCCTACGAGGTGACAGTCGAGCCGTTGCCGGAAGGGGAGAACGAAGTCCCGGCTAAGCGCCCGCCGCTGATTGCTGCCAAGATTGTGCCGGCGGCGGGGGGCAGCTACGACTTGCGCCTTCCGGCCGATACATACTGCTTTGCCTCGGGCGACGTCGCCTATCTGGTCGATACGCGCCGCGCGCGCCGTACCGACACGGCGTTTGCCCAACATGCCGCGCCGTTCCTATCGCACTTGTTGCCCTGCCGCACACCGGTCCATATCGCCGCCGACCAGGTGGGTGAGTTTTGCCGCATGGCGCTGCCTATCTTGCGCGACTACACCGACCTTACCGCGCCCGCTGTGCTCGATACCGTGGCGCCCGAGCCAAGCTTTGCCATGGCGATCGGCGTCGACGATGGGCTCGTGACCTGCAAAATTACGGTTACCTACGGCGACTGGTCGGCAGATCTCTTTAGCATGGGCGCTCCGGGCAGCCCCTTCGAAGAGCGGCGCCCGGGCGTGCCGCCGCGCGACGAGGTGGCAGAGTTTCGCGTTATGGACACGGCGGCTCTGTATTTCGACTTTTACGAGGGTGGCCTGGCGTTTGAGGAACGCGATGACGAGAGCCTGTTCCACTTGCTGACTGAGGGCCTGTCTGCCCTGTCCGATCTGGGCGAGGTCATGCTCAGCGACCGTCTGCGCCAGATCTCGGTCCGCCCTGCGCCCAAGCTTTCGGTGCGCGCCACCGTCAAGAGTAACCTGCTCGACGTCGAACTGGGCGCGAGCGGCCTTTCGGCGGCAGACCTTGCCATCTACCTCGATTCCTACAAGCGTCACCAGACGTTTGCTCGTCTCACGTCGGGCGATATCATTCGCCTGGACGAGGGAGCGCGCGCCGCGTTTGGCCTTGCCGAGGATCTGGGGGTCGATGCTGTCGACCTGCTCGACGGCGTGCCGCTTCCCGCGTCGAGTACCCTGTTCGTCGACAGCATGCTTGCGCGCACGCCCGCGCTCGAAGCCGATCGCGACGCTGCATTCCGTCGCACCGTCGAGCGCCTGGACACGCTCGGCAAGATGGACTTTACGGTGCCCGCTTCGCTCAAGGCCACGCTGCGTGGCTACCAGGTCGACGGCTACCAGTGGCTCGGTTCGCTCGAACACCTGGGCCTTGGCGGCATCTTGGCCGACGACATGGGCCTGGGCAAAACGCTCCAGATGATCGCGCATATCCTGGCGCGCGTGGAGGCGGGGGACGCTAAGCCCACGCTTGTGGTGTGCCCTGCGTCGCTCGTGTACAACTGGACTGCCGAGCTGGAGCGCTTTGCCCCGTCGATTGATGTGTGCGCCATTGTGGGCACCAAGGCCCAGCGTCGCGTGCAAATTGCCGGCGTGGCCGAGCATAACGTGGTCGTGACGTCGTATGACCTCATGCGCCGCGATATCGACGAGTACGTCGAGCAGGACTTTGCCCGCGTGGTGCTGGATGAAGCCCAGTACATTAAAAACCCGCTCACGCAGGTGGCTCGCGCCGCAAAGCGTCTGCCTGCCGGCGTGCGCTTTGCCTTGACGGGCACGCCCATCGAAAACCGCCTGTCCGAGCTCTGGAGCATCTTCGACTTTTTGATGCCGGGCCTGCTCGGCACGCGCGAGTCGTTTGCCAAGCGCTTCGAAAGCCCGGTCGAGCACGCCGAGGGTGACAGCGCCGCTCGCCTGCAGGCGCTCGTGTCGCCGTTTGTGCTGCGCCGCGTCAAGGAAGACGTGGTGGCCGACCTGCCCGAGAAGATCGAGGACACGGTAATGGCGCAGCTCACCGGCGAGCAGCGCAAGCTCTACCTGGCCAACCAGGACCGCATTGCCCAGCAAGTGCAGCACCGCGAGGCCGGGGAGTTCAAAAAAGATAAGCTCAAGGTACTTGCCGAGCTCACCAAGCTGCGCCAGATCTGCTGTGATCCTCATCTGCATTACGCGGACTACAAGGCGGGAAGCGCCAAGCTCGATACGTGTATGGAGCTCGTCCACGGCGCGCTCGACGGCGGTCATCGCATCTTGCTGTTCAGCCAGTTTACGGGCATGCTCGATATCATCGGCAAGCGCCTGGCCAAGGAGGATATCGCCTTCCTTAAGCTTACGGGCGCATCGTCTAAAGAGAGCCGCGCCAAGATGGTTGCGCAGTTCCAAGCGGGCGAGGCGCCGGTGTTCTTGATTTCGCTCAAGGCGGGCGGCGTGGGCCTTAATTTGACGGCTGCCGACGTGGTCATCCACTACGACCCGTGGTGGAACGTGGCGGCGCAGGACCAGGCGACCGACCGCGCCCACCGCATTGGCCAGCAGCACACCGTGACCGTGTACAAGCTCATCGCCAAGGACACGATCGAGGAACGCATCATGCAGATGCAGGAGTCCAAGCGCGACCTGGTCAACAGTGTGCTCGGCGGTGACGGCATCTCGTCGGCGCTGTTTACCCGCGAGGATGTTCTGGCGCTGCTCGGTGGCGACGGTCGCTAGCTGCGCGCGGGATGGGGCTGCCGGGCTGGGCCAGGTCGCCGGTTCGTCCTGGCCCGACCGCTTGCCTCACCCGTTATGTGTTCATTTGCAATGCCATGGATGGTTCGGCGCTCTTTGGGCATAAGAACTAACGAGAACATTGGCACATCAGCAAAGGAGAACATCATGGCGAAATTCTTTAAAGACTCCGACGGCAAGCTCGTTGCCGCTCTTGGCGACGACGTTGCGACCCCTGCCGGCTGCACGGAGCTGACGGCAAACACCGAGGATGCGGCGCACGAGAAGCACGTGCCTGTTGTCGAGATCGAGCGCGATGGCCACGTCATTCGTGCGCGCGTGGGCTCGACGGAGCACCCCATGCTGCCCGAGCACTACATCGAGTGGATCGCGCTTGAGGCCGAGGGCCGCCTGGAGGTCCATTACCTTGAGCCCGGCATGAAGCCCGCGACGTTTTTCGCTGGCGGCTCCAAGACCGGTACCGTCTATGCCTACTGCAACCTGCATGGGCTGTGGTCCGCGACGTTCTAGGAGCGCGCCCCCGCTCGGGGTATCATAGCTAGCATATGCACATGCGAGCGCCGACTGCATTATGCGGCCGGCGCTTTTACTACGGTTTCGATGGTTTACGACGGAAAGGGCTGGGCCATGAAGCTCGCGCTTGCACAGATCGATATGCGCCTGGGTGATATTGAGGGCATTTGCGGTCGCATCGAGGACCAGGCTCGTCTGGCCCACGAGCGCGGGGCGCGCGTGCTGTGCGTCCCGGCTCCGCTCTTTATGGGTGCTCTGCCCGGCGGCCTGATGGGTACTGCCGACTTTGAGCACGACATGCTGACAGGCCTGACCGGTGTTGCCGAGCGTATCCAAGAGCTCGACATGATCTGCATCGTGCCCGCGGCGGTTTCGTTTGAGGGCCAGCCGCTGCTCGACTACATGATGCTCAAGGACGGTCATGTGGTGCCGGCGCGATCGAGCATTGCCCTGCAGCGTGGCGAGAACAACGACACGCGTTGGGCGCCGCCGGTGTTCGACGTGGACGGCGTGCGCATCGCCGTGATTTTTGACTTGGACCGCGAACTCGAGATGTTGCCGACCGGTGTTGACCTCATTGCGTATTTCCAATTCAACGCGTTTGACATGACCGACCGCGAGACTGCCGCCATCGCCGCCGTTCGCAGCGGTGCCTACCGCAAGATCGCATCTAAGCGCAGCGTGTGGTTTGCCTGCATGGCGCCGGTCGGTGCGTACGACGAGTCGGTATATACCGGCGGTTCGTTTGTGCTCGACGACTGCGGTCGCGTGGTGGCCCAGGCGCCGTGTTTTGAGGAGAGCCTGCTGGTTCAGGAGATTCAGCGCGGCGTGATGCTCGATGCCCTGGAAGATCACGAACTGCCCGAGTTTCGTTCCGAGGAGTGGCTGTGGCAGGCGCTGGTGCTCGCCGTGCGCGACAACGCCCGCGCTCGCGGCACGTCGCGTGCTGTGGTGGCACTCGAGGGTGACTTGCCGTCGTCCCTGCTGGCGGCACTTGCCGTTGACGCTCTGGGCCCGCGTAATGTGATTGGCCTTGTGCTGGGGCGCAACCGTATCTTTACGCCGGCTCAGGAAGAGGCCGAGGCTGCCCGCTGTGCCGCCGTCCGCGCGATTGCCGAGCGCCTGCACATTCGCGCTGTCGAGCGCGATGCACCGGATGCGGCGCGTGTGCTCGATCGCGACGTGTCGGCGGGCGATGCCGAGCGTCTGCGCTCGCGTGCGCTGGGCCTGATGTTGGAGGACACGGCGCTCGAGCTGGGCGCCATGGCGTTGAGCCCGCTCTCCAAGACCGAGTACGCGCTAGCGGCGCCCGCACTGTCCGGCGGCTACCAGGGCGACTTTGCGCCCTTTGGCGATGTGTACCTGTCGACGCTTGAGTTTGTGGCGCGCGTGCGCAACCGCACGTCTGCCGTGGTGCCCCAAGAGCTCGTGACGCTCAACGCGGTGGAAGATTGTATGGAGCGAGTGCTGGCGCAGGCGCTCTCGACGCTCGACGGTCCGGTCGATATGCTCGACCGCGCGGCACAGCTGCTCGGCGGGCTTGAGCCTGGTGAGGTCGATGGCGCGCTCGAGGCGCACGTGGACCGCAATCGATCTTTCGACGACATCCCGATGGCCGCTGGCAAGCCTGAGGCCTGCTCGCTGCTGCTGATGCTCGTTCGACAGGGTGAGGCTGCCCGTCGCATGTTGCCGACGGCGCCGATCGTTTCGGCCCGTTCGTTTGCCGAGCGCGCTTGGCCGTACATGCTTGCGTGGTCCGATTTGGGGCTCAACGGCAAGGAGCGCATGACGGTTGATTCACTGGCGCGCGCCGAAGTGCGCCGCTTTGCCGATAGCGATACGGGCGATCGCATGCGCGGTGAGATGATGGGTCTGTTGGGTGAGCTGTTGGGTATTTCGCCCGAGCAGATGGAGGAGCTGCGCTCTGAGGACGGTCAGCGTCGTTTGCACGAGGGAATGAAAAAGTTCGAGGGCGAGGTCCAGGACGCCATCGAAAGGATGATGAGCGGCCAGGGCGGACCGCAGGGCGGGCCCCAGGGCACGCCGATGCCACATCCGCCGGTGGATCCCCGTCAGTTTCCTTTTTTCTCGCAGAACTAAACTGGGGATGGGGCAAAGGTTACGCGGTTTTGCCAAACCGCGTAACGAGTCGACGCTACGCGAGCCCCTGCCGGGCCATCTGCCGCTCAAACCGTCGTTTGCGTACAGAAGTACGCGGCGCTCCTCTTTCGCGACACCTTGCCACGGCACGGACTCGCTCGCTGACTTATGCTCAACCTATGGTTCGACCTTGCTTGCCAGATACGGTCGCTGTTGTGTTATTCTAGAACAGACGTTCGTGAATAGTGCGTGGGGCCTTGCCTTGCGCTGCGCTTGTGGCGAGGGGAGGTTGGCTTGGTTATCTTGGGTATCGACCCTGGTTTGGCCCATACGGGGTGGGGGATTATCGAGGAGCGACGTGGCGAGGTTCGCTGTCGTGCCTATGGCTGCATCGAGACCAGTGCTGGAAGTCCGCTCGCGGTGCGCCTGTCGCATATCGCTCGCGACCTCAAGGGCGTTGTCGAACGCTATCGTCCCGATACCGCTGCTATCGAGAGCATCTACTTTGGCGCTAACGTTCGTTCGGCCATCCCCACGGCGCATGCCCGCGGCGCTGCGCTTGTGGCGCTTTCGGAGTGCGCGCTCGAGATTGGCGAATACACGCCCATGCAGATTAAGCAGGCTGTTGTGGGCACCGGCGCCGCAGATAAGCGACAGGTCGCCTACATGGTGCGTACGCTTACGCAGCTCGATCACGACCCGCACCCCGACCATGCCGCCGATGCCCTGGCCTGCGCCATCTGCCACGTTAACCTCAGCCGCACCCGCGCGCTTACCGGCGGCGAGTTCTATCAACAGAGAGGAACCGGATACTGATGATCTCCCAGCTCCACGGAACGCTTGTCGAGGCCACGATGAGCTCTGCTGTCGTCGATGTGTCGGGCGTGGGCTTTGAGCTCGGCATCTCGGGCAGCACTGCGGCCACGTTGCCGACGCCCGGCGGCGAGGTCCGCCTCTACACGCGCATGCAGGTGCGCGAGGACGCCATGACACTTTTCGGATTTTCCTCAAAGGATGAGCGCACAATGTTCGACCGGCTCGTGTCCGTCTCGGGCGTTGGCCCGCGCTTGGCGCTCGCCGTGCTCTCTACCCATACCGTGGGGCAGCTGTATTCGCTGGTGATGGCCGAGGACGACAAGGGCATGGCTAAGGTGCCCGGTGTGGGTAAAAAGACAGCTCAGCGCCTCATTCTGGAGCTCAAGAGCACCTTTGCCAAGGATAAGGGCTTTGTGCCGGTCGACGTGATTCCCGGACAGGCTGCGATGCCCGTGCCCGCTGCCGCTCCCTCGGCCATCGATGATGCCCGCGCGGCACTCCTTTCCATGGGCTTTAGCCCGCAGGAGGCCGATGTCGCTCTGAGCGGGTATGATGGGCAGGATATGCGTGTCGAGGATCTGCTCGGCGCGGCGCTTAAGCGACTCGGAATGGATGCGTGATGTGGGAAGCCGATGACTCTCAGGACCTGTGGGCGACGCCTGGCAGCTCGCCGGCGGCATCCATGGCGCACGGTGAGCGCATGGTGGGCTCGGAGCTGACGCCCGAGGACCTCGATGTCGACCGTACCCTGCGTCCCCAGCGCCTGGACGACTACTGCGGTCAGGAGCATATCAAGCAGAGCCTTCGCGTGCTGATCGAGGCGGCGCAGAGCCGTGGCGAGACGCTCGACCACGTGATCTTCTCGGGCCCTCCGGGTCTGGGCAAGACCACGCTGGCCACCGTTATCGCCAACGAGCTGGGCGCTCAGATTAAGACGACGAGTGGCCCGGCCATCGCGCGCACCGGCGACCTGGCGGCCATCCTTACCAACTTGCAGCCGGGTGACGTGCTGTTTATCGACGAGATCCACCGCCTCAACCGTTCGGTCGAGGAGGTCCTGTATCCCGCGATGGAGGACTTTGCGCTCGATATCGTGATTGGCAAAGGTCCGGCGGCGCGCTCGATTCGCCTGGATATCCCCAAGTTTACGCTGGTGGCGGCAACGACCCGCTCGGGTATGCTGACCGGCCCGCTGCGCGACCGTTTTGGTATTTCGTATCGCCTGGACTACTACACGGTCGAGGAGCTTGCCCAGATTGTGACGCGCTCGGCAACCATTTTGGGCGTGACAATAGACCATCCGAGCGCGCTCGAGATCGGCTCACGCTCGCGTGGCACGCCGCGTCTTGCCAACCGCTTGCTCAAGCGCGTGCGCGATTACGCCCAGGTGCGCGGCAACGGTCCTATTGAGCTTGATATCTGCCGTCAGGCGCTCGAGTTCTTTGAGATTGATGAGCTTGGTCTGGACTGGATGGACATTCGCATCTTGGAGACGCTCGCCAAGACGTTCTCCGGCCGTGCCGTGGGTCTGACGACCCTTGCCAGCGCGGTGGGCGAGGATCCGGGTACGCTCGAAGATGTCTACGAACCCTACCTGTTGCAGTGCGGCTTGATGATTCGCACACCGCAGGGTCGCCAGGCAACCCTGCGCACCTTTGAGCACTTGGGGATTGAACCTACCGTTTAGGGCGCTTTGTTTTGGCTGGTCTGTAGGCTATCGCTGGGCATTGGATAAACATATCGCCGTTCATCGGTTACGGGTGTTTTACTATTGCGCGCCCGTGCTATGCTGAATTGGTCTTTTTCTCATCCGGTAACGAAAGGACCGCCCATGCCTACTGACATCGAAATCGCACGTTCCGTCACGCCGCTGCCCATTACCGAGGTGGCCAAGAACGCCGGCGTCGACGTTAAGCACCTGATTCCGTACGGCTTCGACAAGGCTAAGGTCGACTATTCACTGCTCAACGAGCCGACCGATCACCAGGCCAAGCTTGTCCTTGTGACCGCTATCAATCCCACGCCCGCAGGCGAGGGCAAGACCACCACGACCATCGGTCTGGCCGATGGTCTGCGTCGTCGCGGCGTCAAGAGCGCCGTTGCCCTGCGCGAACCTTCGCTCGGTCCCGTCTTTGGCGTCAAGGGCGGTGCCGCCGGCGGCGGCTGGGCCCAGGTCATCCCCATGGAGGACATCAACCTGCACTTTACCGGAGACTTCCACGCTATCGGTGCCGCCAACAACCTTCTGGCCGCCATGCTCGACAACCATATTCAGCAGGGCAACCAGCTCGGCATCGATGTTAAGCGCATCACCTGGAAGCGCGTCGTCGACATGAACGACCGTCAACTGCGCCATGTTATCGATGGCATTGGCGGCAAGGCCCAGGGTGTGCCGCGCGAGGACGGCTTCGATATCACCGTTGCCTCCGAGGTCATGGCGATTCTGTGCCTGTCCACGAGCATCAACGATCTTAAGGAGCGCTTGGGCGAGATCGTTGTCGGCTACAGCTATGCCGGCGAGCCCGTCCGCGCCCGCGACCTTAAGGCCCAGGGCGCCATGGCCGCGCTGCTTAAGGATGCGCTCAAGCCCAACCTGGTGCAGACGCTCGAGGGCACGCCCGCGTTTGTCCACGGCGGTCCCTTCGCCAATATCGCCCACGGCTGCAACTCCATCATGGCCACCCGCATGGCCATGCGTTTTGGTGACGTCGCGATTACCGAGGCCGGCTTTGGCGCCGACCTTGGTGCCGAGAAGTTCCTGGACATCAAGTGCCGCATGACGGGCGTTCGCCCCAGCGCTGTCGTGGTCGTCGCCACTGCCCGCGCGCTTAAGTACAACGGCGGTGTCGCCAAGGCCGACCTCAACGAGGAGAACCTCGAGGCCCTCAAGGCCGGCATGCCCAACCTGCTGCGCCACGTCGACAACATCCAGAACGTCTATGGTCTTCCCTGCGTGGTCGCCATCAACCGCTTCCCGACGGACACCGAGGCCGAACTTGCGCTCATCGAGTCCGAGTGCCAGAAGCTCGGCGTCAACGTTAAGCTGTCCGAGGTTTGGGCTAAGGGCGGCGAGGGCGCGCTCGACCTGGCCGATGAGGTCATGCGCCTGATTGAGCAGCCGAGCGAGCTCAAGTTTGCCTACGAGGACGGTGCCGATGTGGCCGACGCCCTGGAGGCCGTTGCCACCAAGGTCTACCGCGCCGATGGCGTCGACTTTACGCCGGCTGCCAAGCGCCAGCTCGCCGAGCTGCGCGAGAACGGCTTTGGTAACCTGCCGGTGTGCGTCGCCAAGACCCAGTACAGCTTCAGCGATAACGCCAAGGCTCTGGGCGCGCCCGAGAACTTCCGCATCACCGTGCGCGAGCTCAAGGTTTCCGCCGGTGCCCACTTTGTGGTCGCGCTGACCGGCAGCGTTCTGACCATGCCGGGCCTACCCAAGGTTCCCGCGGCCGAGAACATCGACGTCGATAACGACGGCAACATCACCGGCCTTTTCTAAGCCTGCTGCTCATAGCCGCTTGCCCGCCCCGCCGTGCCTACCAAGGCCCGGCGGGGCTTTTTGATCCCTTGGGGACGGAAGGATTACGGATCATTTTGTGGCTGTTGGGTCAATGAGGTGAAGTGTCCGAGCTGAGCGCCGTGCTTACCAGCACCGAGGAGAGCGTAGCCAGCACCATCGCAACGGTGGCCACGACGCTGGAGCAGCTGAAGTCGAAGGACGATGACAGTGCGCAGGTGGGCTACGAAGCCGCCTCTGCTACGCAGGATGTTGACTTTACGGCTGCGGTTGGCGAAGGCCCGCTGGACCCGTCCCCCGATGACACGTGCCAGATTTCGGCTGCGTGGACCTATCCTCAGGTAAAAGGCCAGGGCGTGGGTGTTGCCAAGTTCAACAAGGATGTGATTCAGCTTGTCGCGGACACGCTCGATGCGAGCAAGCAGGCCTCGATGGATGACGAGGACAGCCGTGTGACCACGATGTATACCGCCGAGATCGTCTCGATTGACGGCGATATCGCCTGCGTGCGAACCTACACCGATAGCTACATTCCTCCGTATCGTTCGGAACAGGTGACGAGGTCGGCGTACTACAAGATTCGAGCTATTCCTGCGGTCAGGATGTGACGCCTGAGTATCCTTGCGCCACGCATGTGCCCAACGAGTAGGGCAAAGCAACAGGGAGTGAACTGAACAGTCCCCGGTGACGCAAAACGCAGCGCCGCCGGGGACTTTTTGATGCAAATTGGCTCCGAAACAAGCTATCTGGGCCAGCCATGCCACGAAAAGCGCCCATCTACTACGTTTACCAGGGTTGGACCGACCATGGAGCGTTTTTTAACAATGCGGCAAGACGTTTACCTGCGGTTTTGTTAACACAGATATGGCTATGGTTGGCACCCTTGGGTTAAACGTAGTAGATGGGCGCATTTCTTGGTTCACAGTCCAAGAAGAGGTCGTTACCCGCGCTGGAGGCCGAAGAGTTTGGCGTTGCGCTCGGCGACCATCATGTTGATATCGGCGATTTCCATCTCGCCGTCAATGTAGGGCTGGTAGGTGCCATATGGATCGCCGGCTCCCAAGCTGCAGCTTCCGCAGTTGTCGCAACTGCCGTTGCCGCAGCCAGCGAGCGCTAGCTTGATGATCTCCTCACGCTCGGCACGCGTCGTGTCCTTGATGAGCTTGCTTTTTGCCATGACATATCCTCGATTCGCTTGTGACCGTCGGCCGCGCATGTCTTGTAAATACCGGCAGGCTTTGCCCATCATAGACTTTTGCGCGGGTAGAATGCATGGATAACTTGATGCTTACAGGCGACGGAAAGGAATCGTTGCATGGACCAGGATAAGACGACCGTAATGGGTGGCTACGGCTCCCCGCGGACGGGCAATGGCGCCGATGAGACCCGCGTCGTGCCGAATCCCGGCTACGCTGCCCCCGATACGACGCAGGCGTCGGCCGATTCCACGCGCGTTGTGAATTACGGAAACGCAGCGCAGGACCCGTATGGCGCCTCGTCGCAGAGCCCCTACGGCAACGCGGCGGCAGACCCTTATGATGACCTGCTGCAAAATCCCATTCCGCAGCCTCAGCAGACCACGTATATGCCGCGCACGGCACAGCCGCGCTACGAGTCGCACGACCGATACGCGCGCGAGCCGTATCGTGAGTATCCCAAGTCCATCCCCCAGTATGGCGAGGACGAGGAGAAGAAGCCTTCGCGTTCGTCGAGCGTGATCAAGAAGATCCTCATCGTGCTGGCGATTTTCTTTGCCTTGTCGGTTGTGTTCGCCATTGTGTCGGGCATGCTCAACAAGCGGGGCGCCACGACTGATACCACGGCCGAGCAGACCGAGACTGCCCAGTCCGGCACCGTCGACCTGAGCGATATCCCGGGTCAGTACTGGTCAAACGCCAAGAAGCTCCTCAAGTCGCGCGGGGCCGACCTTTCGAACGCCGTGATCCTGACCGACGACGGCTCGACGCCCGTCGTCGATGCCAATTGGGTCGTGACGTCTGCCTACTATAACGACAACGGCAACCTTGAGATTCAGCTCACGCGCAAGGACGGCTCGTCGGGCAATGCGTCCGCTGATCAAGGCGCCACGGACAGCTCGAGCTCTAACACGCTGGAGGACCTGAGCAACAAGGCGCAGGAGCTTGGGGATAAGGCCCAAGAGCTGGGCGACACAGCCCAGAACCTCGGTGATACTGCTCAGAATCTGGGTGATATGGCAACGAACGCCTGGGATGCCCTGCAAAATGGCATTTCGGGCGCGCAGGGAAACTAGCGGTCGAGCGGAGCGGGGCTACAACTGTTCTGCCGGACGGTCGGGCGAGCTAAAACCCGAGTCAAACGTGACAACGCATGATGCATCGGGCCTGCGCTCGTGCACGATATGCGTTACGCGCTCCAACAGCTCGTCGTCGGAGATGCGAAAGCCGTCGGGACGCACCAGGTCAAATGACACAAAGCCATCGTGCTCGTGCAGGTCATGGATGGAGAGCGCGGGATCGATCTGCATGACGCCACGCTTGACCCAGCTGCGCAGGTCGTCGCCGGTGGTGGCGATGGGGTCGCAGTGCAGCGTGATGTCGATGCCCATCTGGCGTTTGATATCGTGCTCGATGGTGTCCAGGATCTCGTGGTGCTCAAAGGCATCGCCCTCGCCGGGCATTTCCACGTGTGCGCTGGCAAACTGACGGCCGGGGCCGTAGTCGTGCACCATGAGGTCGTGTGTGCCCAAGACCTGGGGGTACGACATGATCCTGCCGCGGATTTCCTGGACGAGCTTGGGGTCGGGCGCTTGTCCCAACAGCGGGCTGATGGCGTCGCGCACCAGGCCCATGCCGCTGATGCAGATGAAGATGCCCACACCCAGGCCTGCCCAGCCATCGAGGTCAAAGCCGGTCGTCTGCGAAATAAGCGCCGCCGCCAAGACCGAGCCCGAGGTGATGACGTCGTTTTTGGAGTCCTGCGCCGTGGCGATGAGCGTCTCCGAGTCGATGCGGTTGCCCAGCGCGCGGTTGAATGCGGCCATCCATAATTTGACGAGCATGGATAAGACGAGGGCGGCTAGGGAGACCAGCGTGTAGGCGGTGGGGGAGGGCTTGATGATCTTGGTAATGGACTCGAGCACCAGGTTGATGCCGACGGCACAAACGAGGACGGCGACAAACAAGCCGGCGAGGTATTCGTAACGGCCGTGGCCATAGGGGTGGCCCTCGTCTGCCGGACGGCTGGCGAGGCGGAACCCGAGCAAGCTCACAATGTTGCTCGAGGCGTCGGAGAGGTTGTTAAAGGCGTCGGCGACAAGTGAGACAGAGCCGGCGAGCAGACCCGCGATGCCCTTGGCCAGGCACAGGGTAATGTTGAGGCCAATGCAGATGAGGCTTGCGGCAAAGCCCGCGTTGGTGCGACAAGATGCATCGACCGGCTCGCCCTCGCTGCCAGGAACAAGTGTATGTACCAGCCGATTTACAAATAGCATGGCGGACCTCCTCGCATCCTCGTTTAAGGGGATAGTGTAGCTCGCATGGGCACGCCGTGCGCCGATGCTCAGAAAATGCAGCAATGGTCTGCTGGAGCTAACGATCGGGGCTTCTTGTCCGACCGGGTGCTCCATTTTGGGCCACATGGGTATGGGCTTGTGCCTGCCTGCTCGACATACTTAATGTCGACAGCCCCTGCGTAAAGGAGGACGTATCCATGGACGAGATGTTTGCCATCAAATGCCAAAACTGCGGCGGCCCCATGTACTCACACCAGGCTAAACGCAGCTTTGAGTGTGCCTATTGCGGCACGGTCGTTCCGTGGCAGGCCGATGCGGGGGAGCCCAAGAGCGCCCTGGGCATTCGCCATGCGCCGCTGACGGTTGTCGATGGGTTGCTTAAGCTCACCCATGTGTCGCAGCTCGAGCGCCCGGTGGACCCCGACTGGTATTTCTTTCATGCGCACTGGCGCAACCAGTCGGTTCTGGAGCATCTGCTGTGGGAGGACCGCGGCACGGCGCAGGAGTTTCAAGAGGCCACGCACGTGAGCATCCCGTGCCCCTTCTGTGGCGCATCCTTCGAAGGCGAGTCGACCCAGCGCGTGTTTGAATGCCCGTCCTGCGGCAATAAGATCGGCGTTGCAGACCTACTCAAGCCCGGTGCCTTTAGCAAGCGCCTGACCATGGGCGTTGGTGCGGAGTATGTACCCGATCAGGGTATTCCCTGCGAAATCTCGCCGCAGCAGGCACGTGCTAACGCACTTCAGCTGGTGCGCCAGTATGCGGAAGCCTTTGCCGGGCACGATGTAGAAGACGCGATCCAAAACGACATGATGCTCTTCTACTTTCCCATGGCGCTCGCGGATTTGCGCATGATGGCGTCCTTCCCGGGCAAGGGCCTGAGCAAGGAGACCTTGGTGTACTACGAGGTGCTCGACTGGGCATATCCGCGGGCAAACTACCTGGACGTTCGTCTTATGGGCATTTTGGAGCCGTGGGACTTTGCCAAGGTGGGGCCGTTCGATCCTGCCATGCAGGAAGGCGACTTCCGCGTTGTCTCCGTCGATGCATCTACCAAGGACCAGGTGGTCATTGATAAGCTGGCGCTCGACGTTGCCGGAAACGATGCCGAGGCGGTGCTGGGGCTCAATAAAAAGAGTATCCGCACGTGGGCGCGCAAGGCCCGCAAGCATAAGGACGGCCTGGTGATGGTGCCGGTCTACTTTGTCGATCGTCCGGCGACGGACAGCCGCGAAGGCGAGCAGGTGCGCATTGCCGTAAACGGCCAGACGGGCCGCGCGGCCGCGGTGGTGTTTAGCGACAAGCGCGAGACGCATGTGGTGGCACCGCTCAATCCCAACGTGATGCTGTCGAGCGAAAGCACCGTGCACGCCACGCCCATCGAGGTCAAATACGTTAAATCGCCGTTTCTGTACCAGATCGTGCGCCATGGAGGCGGCGGGCAACCGCGTCAGGTGGCAGCGGTGGCTGAGGGCTCCTACCGAGAGGAAAAGCCCAAACGCCGCGGCCTGCTGGGTGCGCTATTTGGGAAGTAGGGGGGTGGTACGGGACAGTGCGCGGTAGTGCGAGCTGTCCGTTGTAGTAGATCTAAATAAACGGTGGGACGGCTGCAAAAGAGCCGCCCCACCGGGTAAAATCAAGGTGTGCCGCGGAACCCGCTCCTCAGTCGGTCAACTTTGTAAGCGCGGGCAACGCAGGTGCTAATGTCTAAGGGGCCGGCTGCAACCGGCCCCTTTCTATGGCCCCTTTCTCCACCAACCTCATGGTTTGGAACAGTGTCGATCTAACGGGCAATCAAACCTCTAGCGCTCTTGGAATTGGCTAGTCATCTGCCCGAAGAAACTAAGTTCGGATGGCTCATAAAGGAGCAAGTCGCCGTCCGCGGTCTTGTAGACTCCGCAGGGGAGGTAACGCCCGTCGGGGAGGACATAGAGGTTGGCTTCTTCCTTTAGTCCTGCTGGAAATAGCGGAATCCCGTTTTCGTCTACTTGGAACTCGTCTATATTCGCGATCTTCCTCTCCATGATGCCACCTGGCTTGTTTCTGTTGCCGCCGCGATCTAAAACAAGCAGCTCTCAATCAGCTTTTTACCGCGCAGGGTGTCGACCCACTCCTGTGGAATTGCGTCCATGCCGTATGCCGTGCCGGCGAGGGCGCCTGCGACGGCTGCGGTGGTGTCGGTGTCGTCGCCCAGATTGACGGCGGTAAGCACGCAATCTTCGTAACAGTTTGTGTTGACGAAGCACCAGGTAGCTGCCTTAAGCGTGTCGCGCACAAAGCCGCCGGATCTGATTTCGTGCTCGGGCGCGCTTTTCAGCTGCAGCGCCCACGAGGGGAGTGCGCCGCTCAGCACGTCTCTCATCAGCTCAACAAATATGATGCATGACTCGGTCGACGTTCTGTGAGCGTGCGTGATCGCAGAGACCTCACGGATCTCTTCACCTGTCGCATCGGTGAACGCCAGGGGCGCGATGCGCATGAGCGAGCCGTTACCGTTGTCGCGTTCGCCGGAGCCTCCTTTGCCGGTGTGCAAGGCGCGGGCGGTTGTGCCGCCATAATCGAAAACGCCGTCGATCGTATACTCGCCACGGGCAATCCAGCCTACGAACTTGTCGCGCATGTCCGCGGTGTCGATATGCCCGAGCTCCCTAATCGAGTCACAGGTAGCAAGCGTCATAGATGTGTCGTCGCTCCAGGTGCCGGCGGGCTGCCCGTGCGTGCCGTAGCCGATCATGTTCGTGCATTCGAACGTGCCGCGGGGCCTGAACTCGTAGGGAACGCCCAGCGCGTCGCCGACGGCAAGTCCGTAGATGCAGTCGCGCAGTGTTGTTTTCGGTCTGTCTGTCATGGAAAACTCCTCTTACACTTCGGATTGGAGATGCGTGGCAATTAGCGGCAATATGTCCAGCTCGATTCGCGACGCAGTACGTAGCGAATCGAGAGAACTCAATGGTCAATATGTCAAAATGGTATGCATAGACGTCTCTTTACACGGCAACAGGCATTTCTTTCGGGCGTCCTGCCTTTGGCGCATCGGCGAGTCGTGCCTCGATGGAAGCTTTGGACACCATGCGCTTGGCGCCATCCTTCCATGAATCCAACAGTCCTGCATTTATCAGTTGCGATACCCGTGCTGAGCTAACACCGAGCATACGAGCGGCATCCGCTGCGGTGACGGCGGGGATGTCGCCGAGCTCGCGGCTGACGGCCACGGCGACAATCTTGCCGCCGTGTTGTGGCTGGTGTCCAAAGTCCGGCGCGGGAAGATCGACGCCGCCCATAAGGTGATCGTCGACCATACATGCGAGAAAATCGGCGGCGCTTTCGACAGCGTCGTTTAGGTCGGATCCGAACGTTCCACCTCCGCCCAGCGAGCCACATGGCACAGCGTCGACAACGCCGTCCGAATCAAAGAACTCGAATTCCCATACGTAAACCATGTAAGACCTCCTCCGATGCCGGCGATTTGAGGAACATCCCACGAGCTCACCAAGCGCATCAAACACCTTTATTGACTCTAGCTTAAAGCCTCGTGCGGACACGATTTTGGTGCTCTGCGCACGACCGCGAAAAGGGTTTGCGGTGACTAAAATGTGGCCATAGAGGCAGTTTTAGCGAACCCCGCGGGAGCGACACGCATGGATAACAACACTTTGCTGTTCCAGGACAAAGGTTCGGGTAGGTTTAAAGACGTTAAGATCTACCCCAACCGTATTGAGGTGCTCAAGAAGGGCACTTTCGGCGGCAAGCACACCGAGATTGTCTATCTTAAGGACATTACGGGCGTCAATAGAATCAAAGGCCGCGATGTTTTCCCACGTAACAGGCTGTTGACTGCTTGTGTCTTTACCCTGAGCAGCCGCTCCCAGGCCCAGGAATTTGTGAACGCGCTGAACATGGTGATGTAGCATATGGCGGCGTTCGGGCTACGGTAAAAATCGGGGGCGCAGAACGGTATTCTGCGCCCCCGATTGAGTCGATGTGTCCAAACGGTCGGCTTGCCTATTCGCTAGCGCCTTCGCTGTCTTCGCGGTCGTTGACAAGCATTGCTGCGCCGGCGACCGTTGTAGCTATGGCGGCGGCAGCGAGCCCGGCGGCAATGCCAGAGCCGTCGCCCGTGTCGGCGAGCTTTCCGCCCGAGCCCTTGCCCTTGTTGCCCTTACCGTTCTTGTTCGCGCTGCCCGCGTTGGCGCCGGCGCCGCCTGCACTGTCCGAGGCCGCTACGGTAAAGCTTGCGGCTCCGTCGCTGGCGAGCGTGTAGTTCTGCGCCGCGTCGCCCAACAGGTCTTTTTTCGCACGCACCCAGTACGTTCCCGCGGCAAATGCCTCACCCTCGGCCATCGCCGTTCCCGGAGCGCCGTTTGCATCGTGCATAAACTCGAGTTGGGCGGTGCAGGCATCGTTTTCGAGCTTGCCCTCGAGTGATGCCGTAATCTTGGCGCGCACGTCCTCGCCGGCCTTAAGGCCCTCGAGCCCCTTAAAATGGGGTGTCAACGCGCGCGGATCGATATCGATGGGCACGGAGCCCCGCAGCGCCGTAACGGTCTTGTTGCCCAAGGCGTCGACATCCACATATACGATTTCAAACACATGGCCCGAAGCCGCCACGTTGAGTACGTTGCTGCTGTCGACGAGGCGGAAATAGCCCTCGCCAGCGGTCTTGCCATCCTGGAGCGAGGCATCGCTCAGCGAGTCGCCGTACGTCATGCGCATGCGGGTCGGGAGGTGGTACGAAGCCGTCTGCTTGTGCTCCGTATCGTAATTGCGCTGATAGATGCTCCGGGCCAGCGCTGCATCAACAAAGTCGGATGCGATGATGCCAATGTGCTTGAGGTAATCTGGCTCTGTATCCTCGGTGCCGTCGGGATTGATGTACGGGCTCTTGTACAGATGCTCGTTGACCACTCGCGCTGCGGTAAAAGGGTTGTTTTGCGTGCAGCTGGTGTAGTTGATAGACCAGCAGCGCTCCGTTGCCTGCA
Source organism: Collinsella sp. LCP19S3_A7 (assembly GCF_052121995.1). Lineage (NCBI taxonomy): Bacteria > Bacillati > Actinomycetota > Coriobacteriia > Coriobacteriales > Coriobacteriaceae > Collinsella > Collinsella sp. LCP19S3_A7. Next base: position 184,891 of record NZ_JBQKDE010000001.1, read on the forward strand.
TCGTTGTTCCATCCGCGGCAGTGATATCTACAGTCTTGCGCTCGAGTTCGGACGCTGCCTTCAGGGCGCTATCGACCCATGCTATCTTACTGGATCCCGTGCAGCTGTAATGGTCTTGGGCATATACCTTTGTGCAATAGGGCTCTATGTTGCCCGCATTGCCCGTAGTCTCAAAGCCCTGCGCGTCTTTGACGAGACACATAGAGGAGCTGTCTGAGTGTGCTGCGATTTTTTTGTCCCATTCGGTGAGGTCGAGGCCCCACGTGCGGCCGTTTGCGCTGCTGCCGGCGAGTCCAAATCGACGCAGCAGGACGATCTTTCCGCGCGCCTCGCCCAGTGTGGGAACGTGGCTCGACGTGTAGAACAGATTGGGATTATCGTCCATAACCTTGGCGAAAGCCGTCGTAGCACTTTCGTCGGTGGCTTCGTTGTTGCCTCGTGACACAAGCATGATGAGCGCTTCTGACGAGTGTTCGTTCAAAAATGTTTTGAAGTAACCGATGACATCGGAGAGCTGCATATAGTGCCCGTCTTTTTTGAACAGGTAGCCTCTTCCATGGACGATTCCGGGGTCGTCGTGCTCGTTGTTCCCTCCAAGTCGGATATCAAAATAGCGAATGCCTTCGAGCAACTGCGTGGGTATGTAATCCTGCTGGCACTTTACAAGCGAGGTTTGGGGCTCGGTGTCGTTGTCGACGCTGCAGGTACTCGAATCGTGAGTTCCCGGGATGCTCAGCTCGTCGAGGTACTTGTTGTCGTCGACGTGGCTCATCCAACATGGTCCGTCGATGTAGCTGCTATACGTGGTCCAGTCGATGCTGCTAACTGTGGCATTGGTCTCGCCCATGTCGTAACCGACAAGTTCGAGTTCCCACGGAATGCTCGTCCTCTTGTGGCAGATCTTGTTGTCGTCTTGGTCTTTGCCGTCCTTTTCTATGGCCAGGTAATTAAAGTCTTTGTCCTCGTTTGTGCGGTCTCGGATGATGTAGGTTCCGTCTTGCTGGCGGTCGAACGCAAAAGAGCGGCTGGGCTTGTCGTCATGCTCGCCACTCCATACGTGGATGACCTTTCCATCTTCGTCCGAGTCGCCATCGACCGACCAAATGCTGTAGCCCGTCTTCTTGTGCTCTTCGAAATTGAGCAGGGTGCGGATGGCATACCATTTTGTATTATCTGTATCGGTCGCTACGTGCTCAAGGATGAGCTTGCTGGACGTGCCGTCATTAAATAGGTGGCAGACGTTGCCGATGACGTTGCCGTCTTCGTTGACGCTCGCGGTGCGAAAATAGCCCGCGGGGCGAAGGCGAATGACGAAATTGTCGAGGCTGGCCGCTGGATCGGCCGTGCCGTCCGCAAAGGCTGTCCGCGGACTAATGCCCAGCATGGCGGTTTCGGGCAGGCTTGCCAGAGGCGACAACGCTGCAAGTCCAAGGCCCAGCGTAAACGCTCGGCGACTGATGGCGTGATGTTTGGTCATAACTCCTCCATTCGCAGGGTGCGGCTGCGCGCTCGTTGTGGTCACTATACTGCCCAGACGTTTAAAGAAGCCGGTTTAATTGTCTGCGCGGCGCAATAAATCGGCGGGCGGACGTGTTGGGGTGCTTGCCGTTTTCGTACTGTTGCCACATTTGGGGTGGTTCCGGCATCCGGCATCCTCGCGTTCGTCGGCTACCGGCATAAGAAAGTTTTTTATGGTCGTGTCTCCTCGATCTGTAACCGCCCATGGATTACCTGCCTTTACTGTACGCGCGGGCGGCTCGCTCGGCTGGGCCATGTGTCCCATGCTTGCGGTGCCGACGCCTATCGTGTGTCATAGAAATCCGCGATGGCCAGATGCGCTGACGCTCATGTGCTTATGGGCTAGACTTAGCACCATTACTTGATCGATACAGTTGGCCGGCGGTTGCCGCCCGACCGATCTATATGACTTGAAGGTGCGTGCGTATGAGCCAAGAGATGATGGATAAAACCTGTCGCGGATTTGCCGAGGCACTTGCCGCGCGCGAGCCGGTTCCCGGCGGTGGCAGCGCGAGCGCCTTTGTGGGCGCGCTGGGAGCCTCACTTTGCGGGATGGTTGCCCGCTACGGTGCGACCAATCCCGCGCTTGCCGATCGAGCGGACGATTTGGCGCACGCGTTTGCCCAGGCGGATGAGTTGGCGCAGGAACTTGTGGGTCTGGTCGCCGAGGATGTTCGTGCCTACGGGCAGGTGTCCGCGGCGTACGGTATTTCGCGCGAGGATCCGGCTCGACCGGCTGCGATTCAGGATGCGCTGCACGTGGCGGCTATGCCACCGTATCGCATTATGGATGCCTGTGGGCGCGCGCTGGCGCTGCTCGAGGACATGGCGGATAAGGGGTCGCGCCAGCTGCTGTCCGACGTGGCTTGTGGCGCCGTGTTCTGCCGCGCCGCCATGCAGGGCGCGAGTCTGACGCTCTTTGCCAATACCACGTCTATGAAAGACCGGGCGCGCGCCGAGGAGCTCGAGGCGGCGTGCGATGAGCTGCTGGATACGTGGCTGCCGCGTGCCGATGCGCTGGCGCGCCGTGCCGCCGACGCAGCCAGGAAGAGGGGATAGCCATGGCAGAGCTGCTCAAAGGCGCTCCCGTTGCCCGTACTTTGACCGAGGAACTTGCCGCTCGCTGCGTTGCTTTGCGCGAACGCGGCGTTGTGCCGACGCTGGCCATCGTTCGTGTGGGCGAGCGCGAGGACAATCTATCGTACGAGCGCGGCGCCCTCAAGCGCTGCGAAAAGGCTGGCATCGATGCTTGCCGCGTTTTGCTTCCTGCCGATGCTTCGCAGGATGAGCTGCTGGCGGCTATTAAGGACATCAATGCCAACCCCGCCGTTCATGGCTGCCTAGTGTTTCGCCCGCTGCCCGCTGGGCTTGACGAGGATGCGGTTGCCGCGGCACTTGATCCCGCCAAGGATGTCGACTCCATGACGCCGGCCTCGCTGCTTACCACGCTTTCGGGGCGAGGCGAGGGCTTTGCTCCCTGCACGGCTGAGGCCGTGTTGGCGTTGCTGGACCATTACGGTGTTGAGCTGGATGGGGCCAAGGTCGCGGTCGTCGGTCGGTCTCTGGTGATTGGCCGTCCCGTTGCCGCCATGCTTACGGCTCGCAATGCCACGGTGACGACGTGCCATACGCATACGCGCGACCTTGCTGCCGAGTGTCGTGCGGCTGATGTTGTGGTTGCGGCCGTTGGACGCGCGCGCACGATTGGCGCGGATGCGGTTCGCGAGGGCCAGACGATCATCGATGTGGGCATTAACTGGGACGAGGCCGCTGGCAAGCTGGTCGGGGACGTCGATTTTGATGCTGCGGAGCCGATCGTTAGCGCCATCACGCCCGTGCCGGGCGGCGTGGGGGCTGTGACCACCGCGATTCTCGCCAAACACGTGATCGAAGCGGCCGAGCGCGCATCGAAATAGGCTTTTGACCACGGGGCTGCCGAGGCTGTGGTTTCGCCCTTTTTGCATCGAAGCGATACACTGTTGCCGTTTGATTTTTTCGCTCAAGGAGGATGCGCATGCCGTGCACAACGATTTTGGTCGGTAAGAACGCGAGCTATGACGGGTCGACGCTGGTTGCCCGCAACGAGGACTCGCCCAATGGGGTATTTGAGCCCAAGCGCATGCGCGTAGTGCATCCCGACGAGCAGCCGCGTGTCTACACGAGTGTCCTGAGCCACCTGACCGTTGAGCTGCCCGACAATCCCATGCGTTACACAAGCGTCCCCGACGTTGTCCCGGGTCATGGCATTTGGGCCGAGGCCGGTTTCAACGAGCTCAATGTTGGCATGTCCGCAACCGAGACGCTCACCACCAACGAGCGCGTCCGCGGCGCCGATCCGCTCGTGGACTACGTGCCCGCCAAGGGTAACGAGGGCGAGGACGGCTATGTGCCGGCGCAGCCCGGCGGTTTGGGCGAGGAGGATATGGTGACCCTGGTGCTGCCATACGCCAAGTCCGCCCGCGACGGTGTGCGCATTCTGGGCGACCTGCTCGAGCGCTACGGCACCTACGAGAACAACGGCATCGCCTTTAGTGACGTTGACGAGATCTGGTGGCTCGAGACCATCGGCGGCCACCACTGGATCGCCAAGCGTGTGCCCGACGACGCCTATGTGACCATGCCCAACCAGCTGGGTATCGACAGCTTTGACTTGGACGACGCCGAGGGCGCGCAGGTCGACCACATGTGCTCGGCCGACCTACGCACCTGGATGGCCGAGTGGCATCTGGACCTGACGTTGGGCGTTAAGGGCGACGGTCCCGCCGCGGTCTTTAACCCGCGCGAGGCCTTTGGCTCGCACAGCGACAGCGACCACGTCTACAACACGCCGCGCGCCTGGTACATGCAGCGCTGCCTCAACCCCAGCGATGTGTGGGACGGTCCCGACGCCGACTACACGCCCGAGAGCGACGACATTCCCTGGAGTCGCGTGCCCGAGCGCAAGGTGACCCTCGAGGACATCAAGTACGTGCTTTCGAGCCACTACCAGGGCACGGAGTACGACTGCTACGGCAGCAAGGGCACGCCCGCCACGCGCGGCGCCTATCGTCCCATCGGCATCAACCGCAACAGCCAGCTCGCCGTGCTGCAGCTGCGCCCCTATGCGCAGCCGGCGTATCGCGCCGTGCAGTGGATGGCGTTTGGCTCCAACTCGTTTAACGCGCTTGTGCCGCTGTACGCCAATGTCGAGACCATGCCCGAGTACTATGCCGACACGCAGGCTCGCGTGACGTCCGAGAATTTCTATTGGGCAAATCGCCTGATTGGCGCCTTGGCCGATGTTCGCTTCCATGAGTGCGGTCGCGCGGTCGAGGATTATCAGGAGAAGGTCGGCGGCATGGGCCACAAGCAGATCCACGACGTTGACGCCGTTGTAGCCGTACTGCCCGAGGCCGAGGTGCCCGCCGAGCTCGCCCGCGCCAACGAGGCCTTTGCCGAGCTTGTGCGCGTGGAGACCGATGCCCTGTTGGGCAAGGTGCTCTACACCACGAGCTGTGCCATGAAGAATTCCTTCGCGATGAACGATAACATTAGGTAAAAGCCACATTGCAGCGAGCGAGCGGGGCAAACGCCGTCAAAGGCTTTGCCTCGCTCGATTTCTATCCCGGTGACAAACGATTTTGTGTCGTTTGCCCAATCTTGGGTACAAGTAGGCCAATGAAGTTGTTCACGATTGGAGCCAACCATGGTTATGAAATTCGATCAGCTTGTTAACGGTGCCATCAACGTGGGCTTCGGCGCCGCCGCCGTTGCCGTCGAGGGCGGCAAGAAGGTCCTCGACGACCTCAATGCCAAGGGCGAGCAGGTGCGCAAGGACGCCGGCACCCCCGATATCGCCCGCAGCGTGTCCGACATGTTCGAACAGGCCGGCGGCACCATCTCCGACCTTACCGAGCGCCTGGGCATGCAGGGCGAGACTGCGGCCCAGCGCGTGCTCGACGAGCTCATCCTCGCCCGCGTGCGCGTCATGACCGCCCCCGAGCGCACGGCCTTTTTGGCCCATGTGCGCGACATCGTCGATTCGGTCGAGGACAACGTGACCTCGGTGCCCGTCGAGTCCGTTGAGCCCGACGACGCAGAGGACGCCGAAGAGGCCGAGTAGCAGCGCAGATGGCAGATTCCACCACCGATTACAACAATCAAGATCCCTTGGGTGACGAGGCGGCGGTTGTCGACGAGGTCGAGGCCGCCGTCTCGGGCGCTCGCAAGAAGCCGCGCGCTGTCGATATGGTCCCTGAGGAGCCCGACGCGATGGCGCCGGACGAGGAATACCAGCTCACGCCGGCAGGTCGTCGTGAGCGCATTGGGCAGATCGTTCGCCTGATCAAAAAGTATCGCGTGTGGGACAACCTTACGCCGGTGCGCCTGCGTCGTCTGCTCGAAGAGCTCGGCCCCATGTTCGTTAAGATGGGGCAGATTCTGGCCAACCGCTCCGAGATTTTGCCGCAGCGGTTTTGCGACGAGCTGCGCCGTCTGCGCTCCGACGTAGAGCCGGTGCCGTATGAGGTGGTGCTCCGCTGTTTGGAAGAGGAATACGGCCAGCGCCTGGGGCAGATATTCGACGCGATTGACCCCAACCCGCTCGGTAGCGCGTCGCTCGCGCAGGTGCACCGCGCCCGTCTGGTGACTGGCGAGGACGTGGCCGTTAAGGTGCAGCGCCCCGGCGCGCAGCAGGTGATGGCTCAGGACATCGACATCATTCGCTCGGTGGTACGCATCGTTTCCAAGTTCGTCAACACTGATCAGTTTGTGGACCTGCATGGCGTGGTCGAAGAGCTGTGGACCTCGTTTCGCGAGGAGACCAACTTTTTGGCCGAGGCCAAAAACCTCAACGATTTCTATGACTTCCACAAAAGCGTGCATGGCGTCTCGTGTCCCAAATCCTACTTGGACCTTTGTACCGAACACGTCGTGGTCATGGACTACATTGACGGCATCTCTATTGCCGATCCCGAGCGCCTGGTGGCCGAGGGTTATGACTTGGAAAAGATTGGCGCCGCGATTGTCGAGGACTACTCGACGCAGGTGCTCGACGACGGCTTTTTCCATGCCGACCCGCATGCGGGAAACATCATCCTCAAGGACGGCATCGTCTACTTTATCGACCTGGGCATGGTCGGGCGCATGTCGAGTCACGACCGCGGTATCGTCAAGGACATGATCTTTGCCGTGGCCGAGGGCGACGTGCCCAAGCTCAAGGATTCGCTTATGCGCTTTGCCGTGACGCGCGGCGATTCTGCCGAGCTCGACCATTCGGCCTTTTTGTCCGACTTGGACTTTATCGTCGCCGACTTTGCAGGGCTCGATCTTAAGGACCTGGATATCGGCGAGTTTTTGACCTCGCTGTTAAATCTGGCGCGCAAAAACGACGTTGAACTGCCGAGCGTGGTGACGATGTTCGCCCGTGGCATGGTGACGCTCGAGGGTCTGCTGACCGAGTATATGCCCGATGTCAACATGATCCAGATCATCCAGACGCACATCAAAAACGAGAAGAGCACCTATGCGCGCGTCCGCGAAATGGGGCACGATCTTGCCGCGAGCAGCTATCGCGCGGCAAAAGGCTCGCTCGAGGCGGCCGAGTATCTGGGCTTGGCGTCGCGCATGCTCACGCGCGGCCAGCTTAAGGTGAACACACAGATCATGAGCAGCGATAAGGCGCTGCGACAGCTGGGTGGAATTATCGACCGCATGTCGATGGCAATTGTGATCGCCGGCCTGTTTATCGGCTCGTCGGTTGTGTACTACGCGCGCATCGAGCCGGTTGTGTTCGGTATTCCGGTCATTGGCTTTATGGGCTACGTGAGTGCGCTGGTGCTGGCGCTGATGCTGGGCCGCGAGATCTGGCGCAACAGTCACGGCGGCAAGCGTTAATGGCCCCTGGGGGACGGAGGAAAACGGATCATTTTGCCTTGCGTCGCGCCGGCGTGGGCTGGTCCGAACAAAACTATGCCGGTTTACGGGGCTGGAGCGCCGAACCTCGAGCATACCGAAATTCGCGCTTTTAAAACCGCAGGTAGATGAGTCGTTGGTTTTCGAAAATGGCAGATATGGTTGCGAAGTGCTGAATTAGCCCCGTAAACCGGCATAGTTTTGAAACGGGCTGTTCTTGCAAGGTCCGACGACAGTCTTTCCTATCGCAAACCATAGCTTTTACCTTGGGCTTCGCCTGCGTGCGGGGCCCTTTTGCGTGCTACCATATTGACAGTAATAATCGATGGCCTAGATGGTGGTGCGGAGACGCACGAATGCGCGGTTTTCCTGCGTGTTTGGGAGAATCGGGGTGCAAGTCCCCGGCTGTACCAGTAACCGTAATTCCTCTTGGCTCGGGATGGTCGCGTCGCAGATCGGACGGCGCGCCCGGGTCGGTAAGGTTAAGTCGGATCGCCTCCCATCTTGCACGCGGCCGCGGCGCATGCCGCCGGTACGCGTTGGGCTCTGGAGGGAAGGGGGACCCCGATGGGGGTACTCGAGCGCAATGTGCGCGATGACGTGGGGCAGCCGCTGGGCAATGTTCCAAGTTTAGATAATAGGAGACAAATGGATATGTTTGAGGACGAGTGCCAGCGCGCCTCGTGGCGTCGTCATGGAGCGATTGCCCGCGGCATAGCCAAGCGCGGTCTGGTGGCGTTCCTGGCTTTTGCCATGGCTTTTGGCACCACGCCGGCGCAACTTTGGGCCGAGGGCGCCGAGGGCATTGCCGAGTCTGTGGCTCAGGCTGCGACGGCCGGCGAGGGCGCGGCGGCCGACGATGGCACTGCTGCCGATACCGGTGCGAACGGTGCTGCCGTGGAGGACGGCACGGGTACCAGTGACGCTGCTGCCGATCAGGGTGCGGTTTCGGGCGCCGCGAAGGGCGTTGACACCGCAGGTGATGCGGCTGATTCCGACAGTTCCACCGCGATGCCTGCTGTCGCTTCGGAGCAGGGCGAGCCGAAGGCCGCTGCCGCTTCCGCCACGACGCTTTCGAGCGAGGCCAAGGTCTACATTCAGGATTCCAAGGATAAGGACGATTCGGATTCCACGAAGCGGGGCGCGCTCAAGGCTGGCGAGACGCTTTGGGCAAACATGTACGACGAGGTGGATACCGAGGACTATTGGGGTGACCCCATCACCGAAACTCACTCCGTCGCCAACTCCAGCACCTGGACCTACACTTGGCTCGCCGACACGGTCAAGGCTAGTGATGTTGCCGATTACACTGAGGTCGTAGGCCACGAACAGTCGCTCAAAGTTACCGGCGCCATGGAGGGCAAGTACTTCATCTGCAAGGTGACGGTGGATGGCAAGGACTACTACGGGCCCTCGGTTCCGTACGGCTCGGGCATTAACGCCAAGGACATTCCTGGCCCCGTGCTGGGTGCCGGGCAGGCAAACCTCTACTCCGTCAAGCTGAGTAGCTCGTCTCCCGCCGTTGGCGACACTCTGACCGCTACGCCGTACACTGCGTACAACACGCCCGCCGCGAGCGATACCAAGGTGACCTACGCCTGGTACGAGTCGACGAATAAATCCTCTGGTTGGACCAAGATCGAAGGCGCAACGTCGGCGACCTTTACGGTGCCCGAGGACCTCGCCGGCAAGTATCTCAAGGTGGCTGCCAACGCGGGCGTCAATGACGTCGATGCGACGACCTCCGATGCCGTGCTCAAGGCCGGCGCGGTCAAGCTCGCAGGCGTCGAGCTCTCCGCTTCCTCCACGGAGATCGGCGCGACCCTCACGGCTAAGGCGTACACAGGCTTGAGCTACAGCCCCACCTACGTCGATAACTCTAAGGTCACCTACACCTGGAAGAAATACAAGGGCGCTGCGGCCCCAAACAGCTCCACAAAGTGGGAGACCATCGAGGGAGAGTTCGATCCCACGCTTACCGTGACTGACGACCTTGAGGGCTACTATGTCTCAGTGTCTGCGAACGCGGGCGCGAACGATGTCTCGTTCGGCAACTGGTCGGCCGGCTATGGCGTGGGTCCCTTCAAACAGGCCGGTGCTGTGGTCATCTACTCCGCCATTCTGGCCCCCGTGGGCTCGATCTCGGGAACCTACGTCTACACCGCCGCCGATACTGTCCAAGCCCTCGCTAAAGAGAAGGGCGCCTCTGAGTACATCGATGCGTCCAAGCTGAACTATCAGTGGCAGGTTGCGGATAAAAAGGGCGGCGACTACACCGATATCGAGGGCGCGACGTCCAGCACTCTGAAGCTCGCGCCTTACGAGGGCAAGTCGGTTCGTTGCTACATTACCGCAAAGATTGGCAACAGCGACTACATCACCAAGGGCTCGAGCCTTATCGGTGCTGCCGGCTCCGTCAACATCACGAGCGTTAAGCTCGACAAGACGGGCGAGGCCAGCGTAGGCGAGGCCATCACGGCGACCGCTAATGCGGCTTCGGGTGATGTGACCGCCAACGAGCACGTTGCATGGTCGTGGTACTGCGGCGACACGTCGACGACGTGCACGACGAAGATCGATGGCGCGACCATCAATACCTTTACACCCGATGCGTCCTACGCTGGTAAGTATGTCAGGGCATGTGCTAACGGCGGTTTTGGTGACGAGGAGTCGAGTGCTGTTCTCGTTGTCGAGGCCGGCTCTGTTGAGCTTTACGGTGTGACGGTTGAGGGTGCGTTGGCATCTGGTCAGATTGCCGCAGGCAACGTTCTGACCGCGAAGGCGACCAAGGGCAACTCCTACACTGACGTCTCCGCGACGGACACGGTCCACTATCAGTGGCAGTGCTCCAACGACAAGAGCTCCTACGACAGTCACTTCGTCAACATTCCCGATGCGACCGACTCCGCGACGTATGCGCCGACCAACGACATGGTGGGCAAGTACATCCGTGTGATCGTTACGAGCAAGAACTCGGTGAAGAGCACCGAGAAGAAGAGCACCTACGGCGGTACGCAGTCCGTCGACCCCGTTGGCCCCGTGACGCTTGCCGGTCAGTACAAGCTCAAGTCCGTTGCGCCCAACGAGGCTTCTTCGACGACGCTCTCCGTCGGCTCAGTGCTCACTCCACGCGTGAAGATCCCTGGTTCTTCGAGCTGGTCCGATTCCGATCTGCCCGAGGACGCTAAGCTCACGCTCGCTTGGTATGCCAAGGGTGAGGGCGATTCGGACTGGGCGGAACTCACCGAAGGCATTGACGCCGAGACCGGCGCGCTGACGCTCAACGATTCTCTCGTCGGAAAGCGCATCAAGCTCACGGCGTGCGCACTCGACAATACCGTCGAGTGGGTTTCCTCCGATGACGTCACGGCGGCGGGGGAGTATAACCTGCTGCGCGTGATTGCCGACCCGCAGATTAATAGCGATTCGACCCATCTCGTCTCGGGAGATAGCGTCAAGGCGACGGCGCAGGCTAAGCGCGCCGACGGTTCGGCCACCAACGGTATCGACGTCACCGGTCAGGCGACTGTTGCCTGGTATGCGGCCGACGACGCGAAGGCTCCGGCGGCCGACTGGACGCTGCTGTCCGATATGTCGGGTGCCACGGCAACGGTTTCGGCTTCTGCCGCGGGCAAGTATCTGAAGGCCGTCGCCACGAGCGGCGACTCGACGGTCGAGCTCGTCTCTGCCAACAAGGTTATCGCCGCGGGCTCGCTCGAGGCTGCAGTCCAAAAGCTCAACGATGCCAATAAGCAGATCTCCGTTGATTACAGCGCTAAGGGCGGCAACGTTAACGACGCGCTGAAGGCGCAGCTTGCCGATCTGGGATTTACCGACGTTGACGTCAAGGTCTCCGAGGGCGGCGTTGCCTTTAAGGCCGAGGACGCCAAGGCTACGGTCGGTATCTCCGACGCCCAGGATAAGACCAATGGCGATGTCACGTTCTTCTACATCGACCCCAACGACTACACCGGCTATAACATTGACGGCCTGCGCAGCGCCGACGTGGTGTTTGAGCTGTCGCGCGACGGTAAGACCGAGTACTATCTGCCTGGCAAGACGGTTCAGGTGGCTTGGGACGAGGCCCGCGTTCAGCAGATGCTCGACGATGCCGCCGAGCAGGTTGCCATCGGTTACGCCGCGGGCGATTCGGCTGAGTCCGTCACGTCCAACCTCACACTTCCGTACCGCGCAGGCTCCAAGAGCAAGTTCGAGGTTGAATGGAAGAGCTCCGACCGCGATGCCATTTGGCCTTCCGGCTATGGCTGGAGCGACTACACCGGCAAGGTGACGCGCGCATCGAGCGATCGCGAGGTTACGCTGACCGCGACGGTCTCGTTTGTAAGCGGTGGCCCGTCTGACGTTAAGGGCGCGCACGACTTCACGGTGACCGTCAAGGGTGATCCCGAGAAGGTCGCCGCCGACAAGAAGGCACTGCAGGAGAAGGTCGATGTGGCCTTTACCTACGACAACATCAAGTACTCCGGCACTGACGCGGTCGCCAACAAGGATGGCCTGACCGCCGACCTGCAGATGCCGCGCACGAGCACGCTCAATATCGACGGCAAGTATTACGAGGTCAAGTACTCTGCCAGCACCGATGACATCACGTTTAACGGTTACAAGGGCACGGTCTATCAGCCGCTGCCTGGCGCCGAGGCAGCGAAGACCAAAGTCACCCTTACGGTGACCGATAAGTCCAACGCCGAAGTCACGGCAAGCAAGACCCTCGACTTTGCGATTGCCCCGCAGGACCAGGACGAGCTCGATGCCGAGCTTTCTCTTATGGAAAAGGCGAAGGCCGGCTATGCTGCCGCCATTCTGAATGGCCAGGAGGCCAATTCCGTTTCGGCGGACATGCACGCCTTCCAGAAGGCGTATCTCGATGCCGACGGCAACCTTGCCTGGAGCTACAACAAGGCAACGACCGATTCGACGTCCCCTGGTATTGTTCCGGTCGATCTGCCTGGCTATGACGCGATGTCCGGGCAGGATTGGCGTCTGTTTAAGTCGAGCAACAGCTCTATTGTCTCCGCAGAGAACCTGAAGGTCACGCAGCCGCAGTACAACACGAAGGTTGTCGTTTCCTCGCGCCTGACGAGCGAGAAGTTCGCTCGCTATGCTGAGCGCTATCCCGACAATGCCACGTATGCCAAGCTTGCGAACCAGGATGTCTCGGCAACGTTGACGGTCGTGGGCACGAGCGGTCTAAACGATCTCGAGGTTACGGCGACGTGCACAGTTATCGGCGTCGATGCCAAGGGCAAACAGCAAACGTGGGCTGCCGCGACGCAGTACACGCTCAAGAATGGCTCGACGGCCGCCGATCTTTCCGAAGAGCTCTTTAAGCAGGCCGGTCTCAAGGCCGACTACGACCCCAATGGCTCTTGGGGCTGGGTGCTCAACTCCATTGCGTCGCCTTTCGATGCAGGCCGCACTCTTGCGTACGATTCAGCGACGGGCGCGTATTGGCAGCTGTTCATTAACGGTGTCGCCGCATCGGTGGGCGCTGGAAGCTACTCCCTCGAGGCGGGCGACTCCGTCGTCTGGTGCTACTCGAAGTACGGTGACGCTGCACCCACCGACCAGCTTTCGGTAAGCTGCACCGTTATCGGTCAGGACGCTTCGGGTGCCCAGCAGACGTGGGCGCAGCCTACGACTGCACTGGTGGAAGAGGGCGCAACTGCCGCCGATCTTTCCGAGCAGGTCTTTAAGCAGGCCGGCATTGGCGCCGACGTTCAAACCGGTTCGTATGGTTGGTTCCTCAATTCGCTGACTTCTCCGTTCAATAAGAGCGTGAAGCTTTCGACCGTACAGGTTAACGAAAGCACCTGGAAGTCCTGGCAGTTCTTCGTTAACGGCAAGATGGCCAATGTTGGCGCCGGCAACTACACGCTTAAGGCCGGCGACGAGGTTACCTGGGTCTATGGTTCCGATGGCGCCATGCCCGGTCAGGTCTCCGTCTCGATGGAGATCATCGGCAAGAAGGACGATAAGGCGCAGCGCTGGACCGATCCTTCGACGCAGGTGTTTGTTGAGGGCACGACGATTAAGGACGCCACTGCCGCCTACTTTGATGCTTTGGGCATCAAGTCCGAGATGTACGATCAGCTGGGCTTCTGGGGCGTTCACAGCCTTGTCTCTCCGCTTGACGGCACTAAGTTGGCCGGCGCTTGGTCGTTCTTTGTTAACGGTGTTCCCGGACCCCAACTCGATAGCGACTACGTTGTCAAATCGGGCGACACGATCGTCTGGGCCTATGCTGCCGGCGACACGGTGCCTAATCCCGACGAGGTCGTAGTCGATCCGAGCGCCCCGCGTCCGACCGATTGGAAGTCCGATTGGGACGGCCAGTCCAATGCGGCGGTCGAGAACGTTTCGACGCCTACGGGTGCGCTAGCGAGCTCCTGGACGTTCGATTGGAAGGCGTATTCCGGTTCGGCGTATCCCAACGCGAGCGAGCCTATTGTCGTGAACGGCAACGTGTATCTTGCCGTCAACAAGCGTTTGCTAAAGATTGACGCCGAGTCGGGCAAGGTCCTTGCCGAGTCGAAACTTAAGGCTGCGGTCGGTTATACCTCGCGCCCGATTTATGCGAACGGTTTGGTTGTCGTCCCGCTCAATGGCGGTGCGGTTCAGGCCCTGACTGCCGATGCTCTTACGACAGTTTGGATTACCGATGCGGTGAGCGACGTTGCCCAGTCGAATTCTCAGATGACGGTTGATGGCAACTATCTCTATGTTGGTACCGTTGATGTCGATTTTGGATCGGGTACGTACAACAACGGCCACCTGACGCGCATTAATATGCTGACAGGTGCTGTTTCCTGGCAGCATGTCAATGCCAATGAGGGCTATTACTGGACAGGCGCTACGGTGGGTGATGACTTTGTCTTGGTTCCCACCAGTGCCGGTACCGTCGAGATGCTCAGCAAGTCTTCGGGCGATGTGCTCGGCAGCGTTTCGGTTGGGGCGATTGTCAACTCCACCTGCGTGCTTTCGGCTGACGGCAGCCATGCCTATCTCATCTCGCGCGACGGCAAGCTGCACATGTTGGCGATTTCCGATGGCGACTCACGCGATGCGGATGCCGCTTCGCGTATTACCGAGGAGCGCGTTGTTGACCTTGGCCTTACCGGCTGCGCGTGTGCGCCTACGTCGTATGATGGCAACAAGCTGATTGTTGGCGGCGAGGTTGCTGGCGGCTCTGCGCTAGCGATTATTGATCCGGCCGACGACTTTGCCACGACGCTGGTTTCGTCTGCTGATGGCACTGCGCTTCCTGCTGGTGGCATCAAGGGTGCTCCGCTGGTGAGTGCTCAGGCCGATGGGACCTACTACGTGTATTTCACCGTCAACTATGGTGGGACCACTGCCCAAGGCAATTACACCTCGGGCGGTGGCGTATATCGTTACAAGTTGGGTGACACTGAGGCTTCTTGTGTGTTTAGTGCAGCAGGACACAACAACTACTGTGACTCGCCAATCGCTTGTGATGCCCAGGGCAACTTGTACTACATCAACGACTCTGGCGCGCTGTTCAAGCTGAATGCTGGCGTTAAGGTTTCGTTCAATGCCGGCGAGGGGTCCAAGGTCGATTTTCAGACTACGGCCGCCAACGGCTCTGTCGCCAAGCCGGCCGATCCGACGCGTGAGGGCTACACCTTTGGTGGCTGGTATACCGATGCTGCCTGCACCAAGGCGTATGACTTTAGCGCTGCGGTGACGGCTGATATGACGCTGTATGCCAAGTGGACCAAGAATGCCGTTACCCCTGGCGGTAACGGCGGCTCTGGCTCCAACGGCGGCAATGGCGGCTCGGGTAATGCTGGTTCTGGTTCCGGTAACGGCACAAACGGCCAGCAGGCTGGCGGTGCTGTTGCTCCGGGTCAGAAGCCGGTGTCCACCACGACCATGACCGAGACCAAGGACGGCAAGGATCCCAAGAAGGATTCCGACAAGTCCGACAAGAAGGACGACAAGTCCGATACGGGCTCGGCTGCCACGACTACCACCAGGAAGTCCGCTGAGGCTCCGGCACAGGAGTCTGGCTTCAACCCGCTCGCCATTGTCGGCGTAGCGGCCGGCGTGATCGGGCTTGCGGTCATTGGCGTGTTCGTGTTTACCAAGCGTCGGTAGGTGAGAGCTGTGTCCAATAAACCTCAGGATGCCGACTCCAAGCAACCCGACTCGTCGTTCATTCAGCTCGACGATGCTAAGCAAAAGGGCGCCACCTCGGCGGCGTCCGCCTCTCGGCGCAAGGCGCTGCTTGGCTCTCTGACGGCCGTCTGCATCGCGCTGATTGTCGTCTCGCTGGGCTTTGTTCACCCTTCCGCCAGCGGTGCCTGGTCCATCGATTGGATCGCTCGGGCCGTGGCGGGGAGGAGCGTTGCCGACTCTGGCTCTATCGCCTCTCGCAAGACGGAGACAGCGGGCTTCTCGTCTTCTGACGCTGTGGACTCCGAGTCCAAGGACTCGAATGAATCGGATTCCAAGGACGCTTCCGAGTCTTCGGACGAGAAGTCAGACAAGGATTCGAAAGAGAGGAAGTCCGAAGGCAAGGGCGGCAAGAAGTCCAACAACGCGTCTGCCGGACAGGGATCTGAATCCGCTGGTGGATCGAGTTCTTCTGACGGCTCCTCTTCGGGCGGCGGCTCGGTGTCTGGCGGTGGGTCTGTATCCAACGGCGACAGCGCCTCTGCTGGCAATCAGGGCGGCTCGCAGCAGCCTGGCTACGTTACTGTGACGGTCTCTGTGACGTCGAGTGCCGTGGGTAACCCGGTGTCTTCTGGCGGTACGTTCACCTTCAACGAGGGCGCTACCCCCTACGATGCCCTGTGCGCCCTGGGCCTTTCCGTAAATGCGCACGGCTCATCGTACGGCACGTATGTCGCCGCTATCGGTGGTTTGGCCGAGAAGGAGCACGGTGGTACAAGCGGCTGGATGTACTCTGTCAACGGCGTAACGCCCAACACGGCTTGCAGCAACTACGTTCTCTCCAACGGTGACAGCGTGGTCTGGTATTACGTAACGGGTTAAATGCCTCGACATAACACGCCAAACGGGCGGTTCGGACCAACACCCGAGCCGCCCGTCTTTATGCGAATGGGACGTCGTTTCCCAATCGAGGCTCAACCGGAAATTGCATCCCACTCTGAAGGTGAATTCCGGGACACAGTTTCCGCATCAGCATCCATTGGGAAAGCGCATCTCGTTCTAGACATCGATAACGGGATACGCTTTCCGTTTCGGCGTCCGCGGGAAACTGCGTCCCGGAATCCACGCTCAGACCGGGATACGGTTTCCCGATGGGGCGGGTTTCGGAAAGCGTGTCCCGCTCTGGGGGCTCATTCCGGGATGGATTTTCCGTATGGGGGCTCATCTGGAAACTGCGTCCCGTTCTGTTGGCTGATTCCGGGACACAGTTTCCGCTAGGACGGCGTTGCGGAAGCTGCATCCCATTCTGAGGCTGCAATCTGGGATACACTTTCCGGAACAGCGCTCATGCGGAAACTGCGTCCCATTCATGCACCGTAGCCCGCCTTCCTCGGCAGACTCTGCAAACAAAAACCGGCTGGAATGGGAATTCCAACCGGCTGCGAAGCGAGATTATGTTTGGCTGACTACGACCGTGCGCCTTCGAGGAAAAAGCGACGGCTAAAGTAGTTGTACCAGGTGACCAGGAACGTGGCGATGGCCTTCATGGCCTGGTAGCCGATGCTCAAAAACGTGACGCCCACAAACATGTACAGGTCGTTGAGGCCCAGACCGATCACCGACAGGATGGTAAAGATCGTGAACTCGCGCTTACGGCTCATGCCCTCGCGATGGTCGAACACGTACTTCATGCTGAGCCAGTAGTTGACCACGACGGACGTGGTAAACGAGACCGTCGTGCTCATCAAAAAGTCGAGGTGGAACAGCTCGACGAGCGCAATAAGCATGCCCCAGTCGACGCCAAAGGAGATAAGGCCCACGACAGCGAACTTGAGGAACTGCTTGGTATGAGGTTGTGCCAGCGCGTTGCGCACGTAATCACATCCAATGCGTTGATGAATCGAGCAACGAGATACTTTAGAGCTTTTGCATGGCAAACGTAAGGTCTTTGGCAAGAACTATACGAACTCGCCAAATATTCAAGAGGTAATCCGCAAACGCTGCAAATCTTCCCGTAAACGAGCAAGGCCCAGGCAACGCTACGCTTGACGCGCGTCATCCGCAGGTCCCCGTAGTGCAACGAGGAGGCCGACCTATTTGGCCTGCTCGCCCTCTAGGAAGATCTTTCGCGTTACAAAGTTGTAGACCATGACGAGCGCGGTAGCGCAAATCTTGGCGATATTGGCCTCGAGGCCCAGGCCGGCGTTGAGGGCCAGCACGATGCCGTCGTTGAGCGCCAGGCCAATAACGGATAGCACGACAAAGATGATGAACTCGCGGCGGCGGCTCATGCCCTCCTTGTGTGCAAACACGTACTTCATGCTCGCGACGTAGTTAAAGATGAGCGAGACGATAAAACCGCTGGTGTTGGCGATCAAGATGTTGAGGCCCAGGCCGTAGTGGAGCAGATTCATGATGCCAAAGTCGATGACGGTGGCAACGACGCCGACGACGCCAAACTTTATGATCTGCGCAAGGAGCTTTTGCATGGTACCTGCCTTAGGGTGACGCCGGGGCGCCGCGGGGATGACAAACCTAGCAAGTTTAACCAATCCCCGCAGGCGGGGCTAGGCGCGCTCCTCGATAGCACCGTTTCTATATGCATCGAGGAGCTGGCGCAGGTCTTGGATCTGACTGCGAATCTTGACGCCGGTATCGGTGTCGCTCACCATGCGGCGCCGGTCGGCCTCGTCAAAGCGGTTGGTCTCGCTTTCGATATCGATGTTGCGGGTGAGCGCCTCGGCAACGCTGGTAAAGGCCTGGTGCGACTTGAGGCGGCATCCGCGCGAGCTCGAGATGAGCGTGTAACCGGCGATGCCCGTTTTGGGGTGGTAGGCGCGACAGAAACCGCCGTCGATGACCAGCAACTTTCCGTTGGCGCGGATGGGCTGCTCGCCCTTGGTGGTCTTGACGGGCGTATGGCCGTTGATGATATGGCCCGTCGGTGAGCAGGCCATGGGGGCGACGCCAAACTCGCGCATGATGTCGTCGCAAACGGACGAGGACGTGGTGAGCGTGTAGTACGGGTCCATCGGCTCGACCCACGTGCTCTTGTCGGCAATGTAGGCGCGCTCGAAGGTGCGCACCACGCGTCCGCTGGCGGGTGAGTTAAAGCCGATCCACAGGTACCACATCCAGTCGAGGGCATCGCGGTCGCCGGCACGCCAGGCGCGGCGGGCGATATAGTCGCAAAAATCAAAATAATCGCGGCCGGCGTGCCAGGTACCCAGGCAGTTCATGCTGCTAAAGGTGCCGTCTTCGTTGAGCGGTACGCAGCCGTGGAACAGCAGATTGCCGTTGGCGACCTTATACATGGAGCCGTGGGTATAGAGGAAATCGATGTGGCGATGCAGATGATCGGCGGTGACAAACTCGGACACGAGCTTGTCTATGATGTGCTGTTCCTCGGGCGTGAGCGTGTAGGGGTCTGCCGGATCGACGGTGGGGAAGTCGTTGGTCGTGAGCGGCCACACGCTGCCGTCGGCGAGGGTGACCGTGCCGGTGTCGTGATCGACCTTGTCAAGCAGTAGACGGTCGGCCATGTCGAACTCGGGGTGGCGCTGGATAATCTGGCCCTCGAGCTTAAAGAGCAGAACGTTGATGGCTTTGATGAGCGGGCTGATGGGCTCGCCGGCGGTATAGGTAGCGTTGGCAAAGGCGACAAGCTCGCGCAGCGAGATGCCGTAGTCGTTCTCGAGAATCTCGTAGTTGTCGTAGCGCAGGTTGTTGCGTAGCACCGTGGCGATGCAGGCGGGCTCGCCGGCAGCGGCGCCCATCCACAGCAGGTCGTGATTGCCCCACTGAATATCGAGCGAATGATAGGTGAGTAGGCGGTCCATAATCTTGGCCGCGCCGCCGCCGCGGTCGAAGATGTCGCCCACCAAGTGCAGGTGGTCCACGGCGAGGCGCTTGATGAGTGAGGCGAGCGACTCGATAAAGTCGTCGGCGCTGGCGGTCTCCAAGATGGATTCGATAATGCGCTCGTGATAACGCACGCGGTAGTTGTTCTCGTCCGGATGCGTGTGCAGCAGCTCGTCGATGATGTAGGCGTAATCGCGCGGGATGGCCTTACGTACCTTGGAGCGGGTGTAGCGGCTCGAAAGCGAGCGGGCAACCACAATGAGCTGGTTGAGCATGGTCTTGTACCAGGTGGGCGAGTCCTCGTGCCGGCTGCGGACCAGATCGATCTTCTCGCGCGGGTAGTAGATGAGCGTGCACAGCTCGCCCTTTTCGTTAAAGGAGAGCGTGTCGCCAAAGATTTCGTCGACATGCTCGCGCACGACGCCCGAGCAGTTGTTGAGGATGTGCATAAAGGCTTCGTACTCGCCATGCACATCGCTCATAAAATGCTCGGTGCCCTTGGGTAGGTTGAGGATGGCCGAGAGGTTGATGATCTCGGTGAATGCGGATTGCTCGGTGGGGAACTGTCTCGACAGCAGGCGCAGATACTTGAAGTCTTGCGGATTGCGATCGAATGCGACCATGAAACACCTTCCGATGGGGTTGGTAAAACTGATAAACAGCGTCAAACGTTTATCAGTATGCGCTGCTTTTGTTTCGATTGGGGTTAGGAGATTGAATTGTTGGCCGAAGGGTTTGCTAAATCGATTTAGTCGAGGTAGATATGGCGGTTGAGTGGAGACGTAGGGTCGTTTTTGCAGGCGCATACCTCCGGGATCGCTAGAGATGATGACGGTAAAGATGTTCACTACCTTTGGTTCAATTTGGTAAATAACGGACATTTGTACCGTATTCACGCATGCTGTGCGATAATTTGCGCAACAATGAGTAAGGAGCCTCATATGAGTGATTTTGTCCTGACCTGTGAATCCGCCGCCGATCGAACCCGTGAGTTCTTTGCGTCGCGCAATATTCCTGTCGTGTGCTTTCATTACGAGATCGACGATGTTGTCTATACGGACGATCTGTATCAGTCGATTACGCCGGACGAGTTTTTTGCCCAGATTGCCGCGGGCGCTATGCCCAAGACGTCTCAGGTGAGCGTGGGTGAGTACGAGGAGTTTTGGGAGCCGCTTGTTGCCGAGGGTAAAGACGTGCTGCACCTGACGTTGTCGTCGGGTATTTCGGGCACGTATGGATCGGCCTGCGTTGCGGCGCAGATGCTCGCGGATCGCTATCCCCAGGGCGGCAAGGTGCGCGTCATCGATTCGCTGGCGGCGTCTTCGGGCCTTGGCCTGCTGGCGGAATGTGCCGCCGACGTTCGCGATGGCGGCGCTTCGCTCGACGAGACGGCCGCTTGGATTGAGGAGCATAAACTCAACCTGCACCACTGGTTCTTCTCGACCGATCTGTCGAGCTACCTGCGCGGCGGTCGCATTTCGGCTGCGAGCGCGATTATCGGCACGGCACTCAAGATTTGCCCGCTTATGACGGTCGATTGCGAAGGTGAGCTGGCGCCGCGTGAGAAGATTCGCACCAAGAAGCGTGCGATTTCCGAGATGGCTAAGACCATGATGGCACACGTGCAGGGCGGTGCGGATTATTCGGGTAAGTGCATCATGTCGCACTCGGCGTGTCGCGAGGATGCCGAGGCAGTTGCGGCGCTGATCGAGGAACAGGTTCCGCAGCTTAAAGGCAAGATTGAGATTAATGACATCGGTACTCTGATTGGCTCGCATACCGGACCTGGTACGGTGGCGCTCTTCTTTATGGGCGACAAGCGCGTGGACTAACGTTTGTGGGCTGGCTGACGGTTTTAACGGCTACGCCTGTCCTCCTGACATTTGATAACAGAAAAAGGCCCGTCCCGTTGTTTGCGGGGCGGGCCTTGCTGTTGCGGCTAGCGTTTCTTTCCACGGAAGAAGAAACCGTGTAGCGAGGGCTTGAGTCCGCGGTTGGCGCGACGCTCCTCGATATGATCGTGGATCGAGGCGACGCGCTCGATGACCTCGTCGGGAATCGGCACGTCGGGATTCATGTTCTCGACCTGGCTGATCTCGGCGGCGGCGACCTGGTCGATAATGGGCACATCGTCGCGCGAGATGACAGGCGTGGCGTCTTCCTTCATCTTGCGGTAGCGCTCCATCATGTCGGTTTGCAGCTGCTGGGCCGAAGGCGGCGTCCAGATGATAGCGTTGGCGCCGGCGGCGATGGTTTCACGGATGCTCTCGGGCGTCTTGCCACCCGGTGCGATGAGCGGCAGGCTGGGATAGTGCTCTCGCAGTTCGCGTAGGACCTGGGGTGTGTTTTTGCCGGCGGCGATGTTGAGGATCTTGGCCCCGGCGCGCACCTTGGCGTGGGCATCGTCATCGCAGCGAACGACCGTGGCGATGACGGGGATGTCGGCGATGTTGGTGATGTGCTCGACCATCTCGGCGGTAGCGGGGGAGTTGACCACGCAGCCCGCCGCGCCTTGCATCTCGGAGACGGCCGCCATCTGCACGGAGCGCTTACCGGTGGTGGTACCGCCGCCAACGCCCACAAAGACCGGGCACTCGGCAACAGTCAGCAGCGCCTGCGTAATGGCGGGCTGCGGCGTGAAGGGGTAGACGGCAAACACGGCGTCGGCATTGGAGTTGCGGATGACCGCCACGTCGGTGGTGTAGATGAGCGATTTGATGCGGCGTCCAAAGAGCGTAAAGCCGCTGGCCTCCTCGATCTCATCGGGCATGCGGAGGGCCGCCTTGCGCAGGCGCCCGTCGATGGGCAGCGGCTCCATGGGCAAAAGGCCGCTGGGGGTTACAGCCACCTGGGGCTCGGTAAATTCGTCCGCAAGCTCAACCTCTGAGAAATCGACCGAGGCGACGATGTCCTCGTGAACCTCGGCGGGAACATCGATGGGGGCTTGGTCGTTCGTCGCGGCGGGCGTGTCGAAGGAGCTGGTGGCGACAAAAGCGTCAACACGCTCGTTCAAATCGTTGAGAGAATCCATTGCGGTCCGTTTCTATAATGTGCGGTCGGCAGCGTGCGACCGGCGCTACGTTGCTAAAACGTTTGACGAGTTGATTTTTCCCCGCCGCGCTATCCGTTAGACCGAAGGGCCGGCGAACGTGAAGGAGCTGTGGTGGCAGGTTTTGAGGTGCTATCTTGGATGTCCCGTATACAAAAGAGAGGTGACGCGGTATGGAAATCTCGACATTATTGGGCTCGATTGGCCTATGCGTGGGCGCAATCGTAGCCGCCGCGGTCATCTACTTTGTGGTTACGGCCATTAAGGGCAAAAGAGCCGAGCGCAAGGAACGCGAGGCACTTAAGCAGCACCGTGACCAGCAGGACAAGCGCGCACGGAGATAGCTTGTTGAGTTGGTCCGTGCGCTAGCTGCGTTTTCGGATCAGAGCGATGTAGAAGCCCTCAAAGTCGCGGCTGGGCGGGATGGTCAGCGTGCCGGGCATGCCGTTGGCGACGGTCGAGACGTGGCCGGTGGCGATGGCCTCGGTGAGGGCGTTGCTCTCGACGCGTGGCTCTTCGCCAGCTTCCTGAGCACGGCGCGTTTCGCTTTCGCTCGGCATGCCGTCGAGGGGGATGAGCTCGCAGTCCATGTGCTTGTCGAGGGCCTCTTGCAGGGCGTCCTCGTTTTCCTGCGGCATGATCGAACAAGTGGAATAGACGAGCGTGCCGCCTGGCTTGAGGGCGCCCATGGCGCGGTCCAGAAGCGCGCGCTGCGAGCGGGCGCACTTGCAGAGCAGCTGCTCGGTCAGGCCGCGCAGGCTTTTCTCGTTGCCGCTGATGACGGTGCCCGTGCCGGTACAGGGGGCGTCGAGCAGGATGCGGTCAAAGCGGAAGAACTCGTCAAGCTCGCGTGCGTCGATGCGCATGACGGGCACGTTTTTGGCGCCCTGGCGGCCCAAGTTGGCCTCGAGCTTTTCGGCGCGGGGAATGCTCATCTCGCAGGCGGTGAGGTGCGCCTGTCCCTGGGTAAGGGCGGCGATCTGCGTCGTCTTGCCGCCGGGGGCCGCGCACATGTCCAGGATATCCTCGCCGGCCTGAGCGCCCAGCACCAAAGGAGGCATCATGGACGACAGGCTCTGCAGATAGATTTTGCCGTTGCGGTAGATGTCGAGATCCCACAGATCGGATACCTGGGCCTCGGGCAGGATGAAAGCGTCCGGGTACCAGGCAACGGTTTGGTGGGCGATGCCGGCTGCGTCGAGCGCGGCGGCGATGTCCTCGGCGGTCGCCTTGAGCGTGTTGGCACGCAGCGTGACCGGGCGCGTGGCAGCGGCGCCAAAGCCTTCGATTATGAGCTCGGCATCGGCAGGCGCATAGGCGCCGGCGACCGTGTCGACCAGAAAGCGCGGCAGGTCGGCGGCGGAGTGTTGGGCGGCAAGCTGGTCGGAAAGCTCGGTAGCGGCAAACTGCCTAAGCTTGAGCTCGGGCTTAACCTGCTTTTTCTGCTTACGACGACGCGGCTTGGACATCCGTCTTTCCTTCCCATTCCATTAAAAGTAGTCAATTTGGGACGGGGCTATTTTAGCTGCCCGTCCGTTTCGGCAGGCGTTGCAGTTAAATTTGGGACGGGGTAGCTAAAATAGCCCCGTCCCAAATTGACTAGTCTGCCTTGGCGTTTGTCTAGTACTGGCTCTCGTGCTTGCTAAAGAAGTCGAAGCGCGGGGGCAGCGGCTTTACGCGGTGCTCGCCGGGCTTCTCGCCCAGGCTCTCCACAAACTCGTCTGTGGAGGCAAAGATGTTATCCCAGCTAAAGAAGGCGACCGGATCGACGTCGAAGTACTCGCAGATGAGCTCGCAGCCGGCCGGCACAATACCGTGCATGAGCACGGTCGCCACGCGCAGCTCGGTAAAGGCGTCGACCAGTGCCTGCGTCATTGCGGCGTTTGCCTCGCTACCATCGAGCTTGTTGGCAGCCTTGGAGGCGTCGCTCCAGCGCTTGTTGGCGGCACGCAGGTAGTCGTCGCACACGGCGAGCGCGCGGTGCGTCTCGAACTTGTACATGGCCTGCTCAAAGGCGAGAGCTGCTTGCTCGGCGGCTTCGACCACGGTGGCGGAGGCGGCACCGGCGGGGATGCAGCCGTTGCGGTAGGGGCTCTCGTCGCCCTCCTTGACGGCGACGCCGTAGAAGCAGCTGCGGGCCAGGCGGTTGAACACGCCGGTCAAAAGCGCGCTCTCCTTAAGGGCCGGGTCGATAACGCGCTTGTCGTCGCAGGCGCGCACCTCGTTGCCGTCCTTGTCCTTGCCGGTTACGCGTGTGTCATATGCCTTGGGGCTAAAGCTCACCGGCTTCTCGGACAGGCCGAGCGACAGCCAATGCGCACGCATCTGCTCGCAGGTGTAGTGGTTGAGCAGGTCGTCTGCCGGCGGGGGAGGCGTCTGCGAGGACGAGCTGGCTTTTTTGCCCATGTAGAGCAGGTGATAGCAGGCGCTGACGGTGCTCTGCGTGAGGTTCCAACCCAGGGCCTCCCACATGGCGGTCTGCGCGATACAGTAGAAGTAGATGTTGTCCTGACCGATAAACTGGTAGATCTGTGCGTCGTCCGAGCACCACCAGTCGCGCCAGTCGAGCGAGCTGTGCTGGTAGGTGGGCGCGGGGACCTGCGTGGAATCGGCGGCGGGCTCGCCCATGAGGGCGGCATCCTGGGCGGCGACGCCCTCGGTCACGCCGGCGGCGCGGGCGTCGCGGGCGAGCACGGTGCGGGTGTAGCTGATGGGCGCCCACAGGCTCTCGGGCCAGCACCAGCAGGTGACATCGGTC
Source organism: Collinsella sp. LCP19S3_A7 (assembly GCF_052121995.1). Taxonomy (NCBI): domain Bacteria; kingdom Bacillati; phylum Actinomycetota; class Coriobacteriia; order Coriobacteriales; family Coriobacteriaceae; genus Collinsella; species Collinsella sp. LCP19S3_A7. The sequence goes on from NZ_JBQKDE010000001.1 coordinate 210,126, forward strand.
ACGCCATCGACCTCGGGCACCGGAACGCCCCAGTCGATGTTGCCGGTGATGCGGAAGGGCACGAGCGCCTTGCCGCTACGGAAGCGCACGCCGCCGTTGGCGAGCACCGCGTGGGCGGCGTCGCGCTCCTTCCAGCTGGGGAAGGTGACGGTAAAACTGCTCTTGTTGCCCTCGGGCTCCAGCACGGTGTGCTCGGGGAGCTGATCCTCGACGGCATCGAAGGCCTCGCGGAACTTGTTCTGGATGTAGAGTTGTGCCGGCAGCAGCCACTCCTCCATGGTCTTGGAGACCACGGAGCGAACCTGCGGGTTCTGGGCGAGCTTGGCGGTGTAGGTCTTCATAAAGTCGAGGTAGGCCGGCAGGTCGAAGTAGAGGTTGTCGACCGGGCGCAGCTCGGGCACCTCGCCGGTGAGCTGGCTCTTGGGCGCGATGAGCTCCTCGGGCTCAAACTGGTGGCCCAGGTCGCACTCGTCGGCATAAGCCTTCTCGGACTTGCAACCTTGGATGGGGCAGCGGCCGATGACCTGGCGACCGTTGAGGAACGTGCCGGCCTTGGCGTCGTAGAACTGAAGGGTAGAGCGCTTGGAGATGGTGCCCTGCTCGTGCAGGCGCTCGATAATCTCGGCGGTCACCTTGTTGTGAATCTGGGCCGCCGGCTCAAGGCCCGAGCCGCCGTAGATGTCGCAGCTGATGTTGTAGTTGTTGAGGGTCGCGGCCTGACGGGAGTGATTGGACTCGACATACTCGCTAATGGACTTATCGTAGCCCTCGTTCTCCTTGAGCTTGCGGTAGCTCTCCATGATGGGCGAGCCGTAGCAGTCGGTGCCCGAGGTGAAGATGACGTTCTCGCGGCCCAGGCGGTCGCGCAGGAAGCGGGCGAAGAAGTCGGCCGGGACAAAGACGCCGCCAACGTGGCCAAAGTGAAGACCCTTGTTGCCATAGGGCTCGCCGGCGGTAACGATGGCGCGGCGAGGCCAGCTGGGACGGTCGTTCATGGAGTATTTGGATGCCATGGGACTCCTTCGCATATGGTGAGAGCGTGGCCGGACGCGGGGCTCGGCGACGCGGTGGTCAATTCGTGCATATCGTTCGACATTATCGCACATGCGGACGGGTACGTGGCAGGGGCGCTATCCTAAGATGCTATGAATGAGATTTCCAACATACATGCGTTTGAAGACGAGGATTTCCTGCACGCTTGCTTTGTGTGGGGGATGGCCGTGCTTGGCGCATTTGCCGTGTGCCTGGTGCCGGTGTTTATGCTGCTGGGCGGGCCCGCGGACTTGGATGCGGCTGACGCGGGTGGCTGGACGGCCGTCTTGGGCTGGATAGTCGGCTTGGCTGCGGTTTCGGCGGCGTCATTTGCCGTGCACGAGTTGGTGCACGGCGTGTTCTTTAAGCTGTTTGCGCCCGCCGGTGCGCACGTGACCTTTGGGGCGAACCTCGAGACGTGCATGATCTATGCCTGCGCCGAGGGCGTTGTGTATTCGCGCCGGCGGTACGTGGCAGTTTGTCTGGCGCCGACGGTTGTCGTGACGACAGCGTTTACCCTGGGGTTTGCGTTTTCGGGCTATCCGCTGCTGTGCTACCTGGCGGCCGGCTTGCATTTGTCGGGCTGTGTGGGCGACTGGTATTACGTGCGGACCATTTTGCGCGACCGCCGCATTGTCGCCTGCGAGGACACGTCCTTTGGCGTGCGCTTTTTTGGTCAGTAGTCTTTTTGGGACGGGGCTATTTTGACTACTTTTTGGAGATGGGTATTTTTGACTGCCTTACGTCAAAAGTAGTCAAAATAGCCCCGTCCCAAAAAGACTACCCTGGGCAAAGATTGGGAGGAGATGTCCATGAAGCCGCTGCTGCTGCATGCGTGCTGTGCGCCGTGCTCGCTTGAGCCGGTTCGTCTGCTGCGTGAGGAGGGGTTTGAGCCCACGATTTGCTGGACCAACCCCAATATTCAGCCGCGCGATGAATGGCAGCGCCGCTTGGACGAGCTGCGCCGGTGGTGTGCCGATGGCGACATCGAGCTCATCGAGGCGGGGGAGGACCGCGAGCGCTGGGAGGCCGGCGTGGCCCCGCTGGGCGCCGATCGACCCCGTCGCTGTCGTGCGTGCTATGCCCTGCGCCTGGCCGAGGCATGCCGTGTGGCCCAGGAGTGCGGGTTTGAGTTTGTGGGCACGACGCTCGCCGTCTCGCCGTATCAGTTGTTCGACACCTGCAACGATGTATTGGAGCGCTTGGCGGCGGCACATGGTCTCACCCCGGTCATTCGCGATTTCCGCCCGTATTATCCCGAGGCAACACGCCGTTCGCGCGAGCTGGGCATGTATCGGCAGAACTATTGCGGCTGCCGATTCTCGGCCGTCGAGGCGGCCATGGACCGCGCCCGCATCCGCGACGAGCGCAAAGCATCCAAAAAGTAGTCCTTTTGGGCTGGCAGCCTGCTAGGATGTAGAGCGGATTTTAGCTATATAAGGAGTATTCGACGTGTCTATGCGTACCGATGATTTTGACTACAACCTTCCTGAGGAACTGATTGCCCAGGCTCCTGCCGAACCGCGTGACTCCTGCCGCCTGCTGGTGGTGGATCGCAAGGGCTCCCAGGCGGGAACGCCGCTGGAGCATGGCGGCACCGTCGAGCACCGCATCTTCCGCGACATCATCGACTATATCGAGCCGGGCGACGTGCTCGTCATCAACCAGACGCGCGTGATGCCGGCCCGCCTTATCGGTCGCAAGGCCGGCTCGGGCGGCGTGGTCGAAACGCTGCTGCTCAAGCGCCGCGAGGACGTGAATCCGCTGGGTCACGTTTGGGAGTGCTTGGTCAAGCCGGGCAAGCGCCTAAAGCCCGGGGCTCAGATTGAGTATCGCGCCGGTGGCGCCCATGCGCCCGAGGGCGCGCCCGTGGTGCTGACGGCCGAGGTGGTCGACTTTGTCACCGATAGCCGCGGCGGCCGCCTGGTGCGTTTTGAGCCAGCCGGTTGCAATGCCGCCGGAGAGCCGCGCACACTCGATGAGGCCATCCATGCTGCCGGCCACGTGCCGCTGCCGCCCTACATTACCGATTACGAGGGCGATCCCGAGAAGTACCAGACCGTCTACGCCATGAAGGAGGAGCACTCAGCTGCCGCTCCCACGGCGGGCCTGCACTTTACTCCCGAGCTCATGGCCGCTATCGAGGCCAAGGGTGCGAAGTTTGCCGCTGTCGAGCTCGAGGTGGGCATTGATACCTTCCGTCTGGTGGAGGAGGACGACCCCACGCAGCACGTGATGCACACCGAGCGCTATCACGTGTCGCAGGAGGTTGTCGACGCCGTGCATAAGGCTAAGGCCGAGGGGCATCGCGTGATTGCTGTCGGTACCACCGCAGTCCGCTCGCTCGAGAGTGCGTTTGACGCGGACGCGCCGGTGTCCGATCCGGCTGTGACGGCGCGCTATTTTGAGGGCCGTAAGGACGGGGCCGACACGCTCGGCCGTGGTGACATCGTGGCGCGCGAGAACGCGACGACGCAGCTCTACCTCATGCCCGGCTCGACCTATCACGTGGTCGACGCGCTGATCACCAACTTCCATGTTCCGCGCTCCACACTCATGATGCTCGTGAGCGCACTTGCCACCCGCGACCAGATCATGGATGCCTACGCCGCCGCTATCGAGCAGCGCTACCGCTTCTTCAGCTTTGGCGACGCCATGCTCATTTGTTAGTTACGCGGTTCTACGAACCGCGTAACTGCTCGACGCTGCGCGGGCCGCATTTGGACAATCTGACGTTCAACTTCAAGGGCGCGACCAGAAGGTCAGCGCCCTTTCGTTTCACGTCACCTTGCCTCAAATGCGACCCGCTCGCTGTCGCTGGCAAAACATCGGCATTTCTTTGGTTGTCAAGAGATTGCCGTTCTGGCGGGTTTTCGCTGACTTCGCCAAAACATTGGCGTTGCCGTGGTTCAACCTGCCAAAAAGGGACAGGTTTATTTTGGCAGGTTTTATCTGGGCAAACGTTGTTGGTGCAATGGGGACTGCTTTATATGCACCAAGTTGGTGCAAAGTAGCCTGGCCCCTTTGTACCAATCAAAACGTTGCGGTGAGTGTTTTTGGCAGCTGGTTTACTTGCTCGCAAACAGCCAGATTAGGACGATCACGAGGATTACAGCGACAATGCAGACGATTGCGCCGGTGAATTTGACGCGTGAGTCGCGGGTGCGCTCGCGCACGTCGTTCTCGGCGGCTTCGAGCTGAGCCACTTCGCGCTCGGTTTCGGCACGCTCGTCCTTATCGCGAGCCAGGGAGCCCGCGAGCGATTCGGTGATCTCGGGATGGTTGTGCACCTCGGTCGCCTGCTCGATGATCGACTGCGCATGCGCGACGTCCGCCTGGGCATTGGCGATAGCTTGCTCTTGCTCTTGACGCGCTTTGTCCTCGGTGACGATCTTCTCGCGTAATTCGCGCTGGCGCGCTGCAGCGGCCGCCTTTGCGGTCTGCAGCTCGTCGCGCGTGGCATCGGCCTCGGCCGTCACGGCCTGATGGGCGCGCTTGGCGTCGGCGATGGGGGCTTGCGCCTGCTCGACGGCGTGCTCGGCGGCTGCGAGCGAGTGCTCAAGATCGGCGGTGATGCGCGGGACATCTTCCTCGGCTTTACGAAGGGCATCAGCCGTGTCGGAGATCTGCATCGAAAGCTCGCTGGTGCGTACCGTATAGTTGGCGGGATTTGCCGAGGGATTGCGCTGCAGCTCGGCATACTCATGACGCAGCGTCTCGAGCTGGGCACGCGTGGCGTCGACGGTTTGCTGCGCTGCGGCAACGCCGGCGTCGCGCTCGGCCTTCACCTTGTCGCGGATGCGCTTGGAATCCTCGAGACGTCGTACGAGGCGGTTACCGGTCTCGCGCGAGCTGGCTTCGCGCGCTTCGACGGCATCGAGTGCGGCCTTCAGGCGGCGCTCGGCTGCATCATCTTCTGCCTTCATTTGCTCGAGGTGGCACTTGAGCTCAGTCGCTTTGGCGGCATGGGTATCGCGGCCGATTTCTGCCGCCGCGGCGGCCTTTTGTGCCGTGTCGATAGCGTGGCGCTGCTCGGCGACGATTTGGTCGTAGCGGCCTGCGATATCCTGGCGCGTCTCGAGCTCCTCGCCTTGATCGGCGATGCGCTGATCAAGTTCGGCCAGGTGGGCACGAGCGTCCGCGAGCGCCTTCTTTGCGGCGTTCATCTCGCGCATGGCAGAGGCGCCCTGGGCGATAAAAGTGCCTATGGCGTTTGCTGTATTTGAGACGGCGGTTCCCAGATCGCGGCTGGCTGCAGGGGCGTGTGGAGCGGTCGGGTGACCGGCGTCGGCCGTACCCGCATCGGGCGCCTGCGACGTGGCGATATTGCCGGTGCCACCCTCGATCACGGAAAATCCGGCAGTGTGCGGGTCAACTGCATCTGCGCCAATTGTAGGGTGCTCGAGCTGTAAGAACGAAGGTACGGTGCTGCCTTGGTCGGCAACGGGGGTCTCGCCAGGCACGAAGGTCGATGCGGTCTCGGCGGCCTTCTCTTCTTCGGCGTCCACATCGGCGTCAGCCACGGCGTCTTTCATCGCTTTGACGGCATCCATCATGGAGTCCATGACGGCATCGAGCTCTTCTTCCGAAGATACCTCGATGGGGCCTGTCGCCTGTGACGCGGGGTCCGCGTCGGGCTCGGCGTCGTTCGACTCCGGTTGCTCGCCTTCGTCATGCTCGACAGTATCGCCTGTGTCTGTTGCCTTATCCGCACCGGCGTGCGCATCATCGGCGGATGCATCGACGGAAGCGGCGACGCAGGTAGGAGTGCTGCAGTCGTCGGCGACGTCTGCGGAATCATCAATATGCTGCTGAGTCTGGGGGTCCAGCTCGTCTGTCATAGGCATGTGCTCCTCATCGTTGATTGTCACCCTATGATAAAGTCTCGCGCCGGCATCCCGCGCGTCGCAGCAAAGTTTCAAAACGTGTTCGATGGCTCGCTTGGATAGCAAATAATCGGCCGCTCTATTCAGTTTGCGCTTGACATTCCCTTCTCCGAAAGACGTTATGCCGTTCACCTGCCGCGGTCTTTATAATGGTTTGCGTATGAACCGCAACCAAGGAGTTCCAGTTTATGGACCAGAGCCTATTTAAATTCGACCTGATCGCCGAGGATCCGACGACGCATGCGCGTGCCGGCGTGCTGCACACCCCGCACGGCGACATCGAGACGCCGATCTTTATGCCCGTGGGCACCAAGGCAAACGTCAAGGGCATTCCTGCCGAGACTGTCAAGCAGCTCGGCGCCCAGATCGTGCTCGCCAATACCTATCACCTGTCCATGCGTCCCGGCGAGGATACCATCGCCGAGTTGGGTGGTCTGCACAAGTTTATGAACTGGCATGGCCCCATCCTCACTGATTCCGGCGGTTTCCAGGTGTTCAGCCACAACGACGCCGTCAAGCTCACCGACGAGGGCGTGCGCTTTATCGTCAACGACTACGACGGCCGCCACGTGTTCTGGACGCCCGAGGACAACATGGAAATCGCCATGAAGCTTGGCTCCGACATCTGCATGCAGCTCGACCAGTGCCCGGGCTATCCCGCCACGCGCGCCTACGTTGAGCGCGCCGTTGAGCTGTCGAGCATGTGGGCCGAGCGCTGCTATAAAGCTCATACCCGCGACGACCAGGCGCTCTTTGGCATCGTTCAGGGCGGCATGCATCTGGACCTGCGCCTGCGTTCGCTGCGCCATCTGGAGGAGTGCGGTGACTTCCCCGGTTACGGCATTGGCGGCTACTCGGTGGGCGAGGACCACGAGACCATGTTTGAGACGCTGGCACCGCTCGCGAGCGAGTACATGCCCAAACATAAGCCGCGCTACCTGATGGGCGTCGGCAACCCGACGACGCTCGTGCGTGGTGTAGGCGTGGGCATCGACATGTTCGACTGCGTGCTGCCGACGCGCACCGGCCGCATGGGGACGGCGTTCTCGAGCGAGGGTCGCCTTAACTTCCGCAATGCCCGCTTTGCGCACGACGACGGCCCCATCGATCCCACCTGTACCTGCCCGGTGTGCACGGGCGGTTACAGCCGTGCGCTCATTCGCCACATGGTCACGCAGAAGGAGATGCTCGGCGGCATTTTGCTTTCGATGCACAACATCTACTACCTGCTCAACCTTATGCAGCGTGCCCGCCAGGCCATTATCGAGGGCCACTACGGTGCGTTTGTGAGCGACTGGATGAACAGCCCCGCGGCAGTGGATTACTAAGAGCTGCGGGTGCGCTTACGGGGGCGCTCGCGCGGTGTCGAGGCTACGTGCCAATCGACCGTGCGTAGCCGGCGCCGGGCATCGCATGCGTCGGCATCGCTTGCACGACCTCTGACCGATGCCTTGCAAGCGCTTGATGCATCGTGGGTACCATACCGAATGGTTGATGTTCGGGCGGGTGTTTGACGCATTGCGTCGACCCCGCCCGTTTCTATTTTCGATAGGAGTATCCCATGATTAAGAATGAGAACGTCGAGGGCGAGCCGGCCTACGACGAGACGTACCGACGCGGCCCCGTGGTTATGCGCGGCCCTATGATTCCTAAGGACAACACCTACGCCAACCTGCTGGCGCCCGAGGACTCGACTGACTGGTTGCACGCCGACCCGTGGCGTGTGCTGCGCATTCAGGCCGAGTTTGTCGATGGCTTCGGCGCGCTTGCCGAGCTCGGGCCCGCGGTGACCATCTTCGGCAGTGCCCGCACGCCCAAGACCGATCCGCTCTACAAGGCGGCGCGCACGGTCGGCCGCAAGATCGCGCAGCGCGGCGTGGCGGTTATCACCGGCGGTGGTCCTGGCATTATGGAGGCGGCCAACAGGGGAGCGGCGAGCGCCAACGGCAAGTCGGTCGGCTTGGGTATTGAGCTTCCGCACGAGCATGGGCTCAACAAATACGTGAACCTCGGCATGGACTTCCGTTACTTCTTTGTGCGCAAGACCATGTTTGTCAAATACAGCTCGGGCGCCATCGTGTTTCCCGGTGGTTTTGGTACGCTCGACGAGATGTTTGAGGTGCTCACGCTGGTGCAGACGCACAAGGTCAAGCGCATGCCGCTTGTTTTGGTGGGCAGCGAATACTGGCAGGGCCTGTTCGACTGGCTCAACGGCCCGGTGATGGATGCCGGCATGATCAGCCCACTCGATCAAGATCTCGTCCACATCACCGATGACCTCAACGAGGCCGTCGATATTGTCCTGAGCGGGCTGATGTAGGGTAGGTAAAATGGGACGGGGCTAAAAAGACTGGTCTGAAACGTTTGATATCAGTCTTTTTGGCCCCGTCCCAAATGAACTGCTTCCAAGTTGCGGTGGAATAGGGATTGGTTGGCGACGATGCGCTTGGCGCCACGACCCTTTTTGATCGCCTTGATCTCGCCCGATTTCCACTCCGGCGAAACGGTCAGGCGAATATTGAGCATCTGCGTGAGCTGGCCTGCACCTGGTCGAGCAGGTCTTCGCCTTCGATAATCATATGAAGCGGAATCACGTAAATGCCGAGCTCTTGGGCGCGGGCGGGGGAGATGCCCGACGTGGAGTCGGTTATGATGGCAAAAGACATAATTGCACTTTTCGTTGGGGCGCTTGCGCGCCGCCTTCTGAGAGCAAAGTGCGACAAGTATAGTAGAGTCGCTCCACATTGCTAGGTTCAATTGTTGAATAGTCAACAGTTTGAAGTGTCGATGTGGAAATCGTCAACTGGGGGAAGAGGGATGTCGATGGAGGCACTGGAGATATGCAAGCGGCCGGTCGTGCTGTTTGATTTTGACGGCACGGTGGCCGATACGGGCCGGGCGGTGATGACCTCGACGCGTAAAGCGCTGGCTGCGCGCGGGTTTTCTGAGGCGCAGATGGGTGACCTGCGCCGCATGATCGGGCCTCCGTTGTGGAAGAGCTTCCACGACTTTTACGGCTTCTCGCGCGAGGAGTCGCTTGTGGTGGCCGACGAGTACCGTGCCTTTTTTGATGAGCTGGGACCGGAAGAGTACCCCGTGTTCGATGGAATCCCCGAACTGCTCGATGGCCTGGCCGCCCAGGGGCATCACTTGGCCGTGGCGACGTCGCGCATGGAGGCAAAGTGCATCGACATGGTGGGCGAGCTGGGGCTTTCGCAGTTTGAGGCGGTGGTCGGTATGAATCCGCCGCAGGGGCGCGAGACCAAGGCCGATTCGGTTCGCGATGCCCTGGCGGCGCTCGGCGCGACGGCGGACGATGCCGTGATGATCGGCGATCGCTTTAACGATGTGGAGGGCGCGCACGCAAGGGGCGTGCCGTGCATTGGCATCTATTCGGGTGCGGCGGTGCCGGGCGAGCACGAGGCGGCGGGTGCCGATGCAGCGGTGCACTCGGTGGCCGAGCTTGCTAAACTTTTCGCCATCTAATGACGTTATGCGAGGGGCGGGTGTGGCCGTCGCTCATTGGTAAGGAGGTCGTCCATGAATCAGGTGGAGCAGAGCGTTACCGAGTATGTCGACGAGATCTGGGAAGATGTCGTTGCCGATATCGAGCAGCTGGTGAGCTATCCGTCCGTGGCCGTTGCTGCCCATGCGGAGCCCGGTGCGCCGTTTGGCCGCCCGGTCCGTGATGCGCTCGATTGTGCGCTCGGCATTGCGCAAAAGCTCGGCTACCAGACGAGCGACGACGAGGGCTATGTGGGCATCGCCGACATTCCCGGCCGCGGCGATAAGCAGCTTGCGACCATCTGCCATGTGGATGTGGTGCCCGCCGGTCCCGGTTGGAACACCGACCCGTTTGCGATGGAGCGCCGCGAGGGCTGGCTGCTCGGTCGTGGCGTGATCGACGACAAGGGCCCGGCCGTGTTGTCGCTCTACGCCGGTGCCTACCTGATCAAGCACGGCATTGTGCCGCGCTATACCTTCCGCGCGCTGCTGGGCTGCGATGAGGAAGTGGCCATGTCCGACGTTCACCATTATCTGGAGAACCACGCAGACCCCGACTTTTTGTTTACGCCCGATGCCGAGTTCCCGGTCTGCAATGCCGAGAAGGGCCAGTTTGGGGCGACGTTTGTGAGCTCCAAGATCGACGGCGGGCGCATCGTATCGTGGAGCGGTGCCGAGGCGAGCAACGCCATTCCGTCGCAGTCTATCTGCGAGCTCGCGATTGCCGCCGATGAGCTGCCGGCGCCCGTTGAGAACGCCGACCGCCTGGAGATCACGGCGCTCGATAACGGGCATGCGCAGATTTTCGCCCACGGTATTGGCGGTCACGCTTCGATGCCCGAGGGAACGATCAATGCCGTCGGCCTCATCGTGGCGTATCTGCGCGAGGCCGAGGACGCGTTTGGTGCACGCGACGAGCGCCTGCTGACGCCCGCCGAGCACGAGTTTGTCAAGTTTCTGACCTTTGTACATGCGGATGCCTACGGTCACGGCCTGGGTATCGACGCGACGAGCCCGGCGTTTGGCCCGCTCACGTGCAACCCCGGTGTTATCCGTGTGATGGATGGCCATATTGAGCAGGTCATCGACGTACGTTTCCCCGACAGCACGAGCGCCGATACCATCTGCGAGCAGCTCGAGCCGCTCGTGGGCCGCTTTGGCGTGACGTGCCGTGTGGGTCGTGCAAAGGTGCCGTTCTCGGTGTCCGCCGACGATCCGGCCGTGAAGGCGCTTATTGATACCTATAACGAGTTTACGGGCAAGCATGCCGAGCCCTTTGCCATGGGCGGCGGCACGTACGCGCGCAACTTTGCCCGCGCCGTGTCGTTTGGCCCCGAGGAAACCGGCCTGGAGCTGCCCGCATGGGGCGGCCAGATGCACGGCCCCAACGAGTGCGCCAACGAGGAACAGCTCAAGCAGGCGCTCAAGATCTACATCGTGGCGATTTTGCGCTTGAATGAGCTGGAGCTTTAAGGTTTCGCGGTTTCCTAATCTAAGTTGCGATGGAATAGTTCCTAGAATGGGCCATTTGATGGCCAAGCAGGAACTATTTCACCGCAACTTTGTTTTTATTGGTGTAAAAGGCGGGCCATGCTTGGGGGCGGGTTTGTTATTCGTCTGTAAAGCCGAGTCGCGCTTGCGGTAAGGGTCTATCAAATGCCCGTAAGAAACCGCAGTTGGCGCGGGCACCGCCCGATCGAGGCCGTATCTTTCCAAACAGCAAAGCGGGCAGGGTGCCCGCGAGTCGCATGAATGAAAGGAAGATTATGCTCGATCAGGCTTATTCTCGTCGTCAGTTCCTCGGCCTCGCCGGTGGTCTTGCCAGCTTCGTGGGCCTCGGCCTCGTTGGTTGCGGCGGCGCAGGCGCTTCCAACGCCGCCGACAAGGGCAGCGCCGCTGCCGAGTCCGTCTCCGGCGAGGTGACCTACGACGGCGCCTCCTCGTTCCAGGCTCTCGTCGAGGCCGCTGCCGAGAAGTTCATGGACGCCAACCCGGACGTCTCCGTCTCTGGCTCGGGCAACGGTTCGGGCAAGGGCCTGACCGCTGTTGCCGCCGGAACCGTCACCATCGGTAACTCCGACGTCTTCGCCGAGACCAAGCTCGAGGCCGATCAGGTCAAAAACCTCGTCGACCACGAGGTCGCCGTCGTGGGCATGGGTCCCGTCGTCTCCAAGAACGTGAAGGTCGACGACTTGTCCCTCGAGCAGCTCAAGGGCATCTTCTCCGGCCAGATCACCAACTGGAAGGAGGTCGGCGGCGACGACGCCACCATCGTCGTTCTCAACCGCAAGGCCGGCTCCGGCACCCGCGCCACCTTCGAGGCCGCCGTCTTTGGTGACGAGGCCGTCGACTTTAAGGGCGACGCCGAGCTCGACAAGTCCGGCGACGTCCAGACTCAGATGGCCAGCACCGACAACGCCATCTCCTACCTCGACTTCTCGCACTTCGACGACTCCAAGTTCAACGCCATCAAGGTCGAGGGCGTGGAGCCCAAGAGCGCAAACGTCACCGACGACTCCTTTAAGATCTGGGCGACCGAGCACATGTACTGCGCAAAGGACGCCGACGATGCCACCAAGGCCTTCTTGGAGTTCATGCTTTCCGACGACGTCCAGGGCAAACTCGTCGAGGAACAGGGCTTTATCCCCGTCTCTGCCATGAAGGTCGTCAAGGACGCCAGCGGCAAGGTCTCCGCTAAATAAGTAATCGCCCCGGAAAGGTTTGCAATGGCAAAACAGCTGCCAAAGCGCGACCTTGAGAACGTGGGCCTGGGCGTCACGGGCGCGTGCGTAGCGCTCGTGACGCTTGTCGTTGCCGCGCTCATCTTTATGGTCGCCCAAAAGGGCCTCTCGGCTTTTCTCAAGGACGGCGTTTCGGTCGTCGAGTTCTTTACCGGCACCAAGTGGGACCTGGCCAACACGGCCGAAAACGGCCTGCCCTATACCGGAGCCCTGCCCCTGATCGTCACCTCGTTTGCGGTCATGGTGCTCTCCACGCTTATCGCGCTGCCCATCGCCATCGGCTCTGCTATCTTTGCGGTCGAGATTAGCCCTAAGTTTGGCTCCAAGGTGTTTCAGCCGCTTATTGAGCTTTTGACCGGCATTCCCTCGGTCGTCTTTGGCCTGGTCGGCTTTCACGTGGTCGTCGGTCTTATGAAGAGCGTTTTCCACGTGAGCACGGGCCTGGGCATCTTGCCCGGCGCCATTGTGCTGGCCGTCATGATCTTGCCGACGATGACCACCCTTTCGGTCGATGGCCTGCGTGCCGTGCCCGATAGCTACCGTCAGGGTTCGCTCGCGCTGGGCTACACCCGCTGGCAGACCATCTGGCACGTGGTACTCAAATCCGCCATGCCGTCGCTCATGACCGCGGTCATCCTTGGCATGACCCGCGCCTTTGGCGAGACGCTCGCCGTGCGCATGGTTATCGGCGGCATCGAGGCCATGCCGACGTCGCTGCTGTCGCCGGCCTCCACCATCACCACCACGCTCACCACGTCTATGGCGGTCTATGCCGAGGGCTCGGCCCAAGACGACGTCCTGTGGGCGCTCGGTCTGCTGCTGATGGGCATGAGCCTCATCTTTATCCTGATCATTCACCTTATCGGCCGCAAGGGGGCGAAGGCTCGTGGCTAGCACGCGCATTCATATCGACGAGGCGAGACTCGGGCGCGTCCAAAAGCAGGACCGTATCGCCACGGGCGTGCTGACGGCAATCGTCGCCATCGTCATGCTCATCGTCGTCTCCATGGTGGCCTATATTCTGTTCGAGGGCATCTCGACGCTGTTCCAGCCGGGATTTCTCACGCAGCCCGCGCGCGCCAACGGAACCCAGGGCGGCGTGCTCTACCAGCTGTTCGACTCGTTCTATCTGCTGCTGATCACCCTAGGTATCTCGGTGCCCATCAGCTTGGGCGGCGCGGTTTTCCTGGTTGAGTACGCGCCGGACGGCCCCATCCGCGACATCGCCTCCACCGCCATCGAGACGCTGTCCTCGCTGCCTTCCATCGTCGTCGGCATGTTCGGCTTTCTGGTGTTCTCGGTGCAGCTGGGCTGGAAGTACTCCATCATCTCCGGCGCCGTCGCGCTCACCATGTTCAACATCCCCATCCTGGTGCGCGTGATCCAGCAGGCGCTCGAGGACGTGCCGCAGGCCCAGCGCGATGCGTGCCTGGCCATGGGCCTCACCCGCTGGGAGGCCACGCTGCACATCCTGATCCCCGAGGCCATGCCCGCCATCGTGACCGGTATCGTGCTTTCGGCCGGCCGCGTGTTTGGCGAGGCCGCGGCGCTGCTCTTTACCTCGGGCATGAGCTCGCCGGTGCGTCTGAACTTCTTGAACTTTAACCTGTCGAGTCCCACCTGTGCCTGGAACGTGTTCCGCCCCGGTGAGTCGCTCGCCGTGCACATCTATAAGATCTATGGCGAGGGCAGCCCCGAGGCACAGCAGATTGTTTGGGGCACCGCGGCACTGCTGATGATCTGCGTGCTGCTGTTTAACGTAGTCGCCCGTATCGTGGGCAAACAACTGGCAAGGAGGATGACGGCCGAATGAGCGAGATAAATGCAACGCCCGCAACCGAGGCGGCCGCGTCCGAGACCCAGGACTTTATGTCGAGCGTGGGGGAGAGCGAGAAGCGCGTGCGCGTAAGCGGCAAAGCGGTGAGCGACGAGGTCGTGCTTTCCACCAAGGACGTCAACGTTTACTATGGCGACCACCATGCGCTGCACGATACGTCGCTCGACTTTCACAAGGGCGAGATCACGGCGCTCATCGGGCCTTCGGGCTGCGGTAAGTCGACCTTTTTGCGCAGCCTCAACCTTATGAATCGCGAGATTCGCGGCTGCCGCGTGGAGGGCGAGATCAACTACCGCGGGCGCAACGTGAACACCAAGACCGAGAACACCTACGAGCTGCGTCGCTCCATTGGCATGGTGTTTCAGCAGCCCAACCCTTTCCGCAAGTCCATTCGCGACAACATCACGTTTGCGCCCAAACGCCACGGCATTACTGACCGCGACGAGCTCGATCGCATGGTCGAGGAAAGCCTGCGCGGCGCGGCGCTGTGGGACGAGGTCAAGGACAAGCTCGACAAGAGCGCCTACGCGCTTTCGGGCGGCCAGCAGCAACGCCTGTGCATTGCGCGCACGCTGGCGCTCAATCCCGACGTGATTCTGTTTGACGAGCCCTGCTCGGCGCTCGACCCCATCTCGACGCTGGCAATCGAGGACCTGATGTCATCGATTGTTGCCGACCGCGCCATCGTCATCGTGACGCACAACATGGAGCAGGCGTCGCGCGTGTCCAACCGCACGGCGTTTTTCTACATGGGCGATATGGTCGAGTACGACGAGACCGACGAGATTTTCCAACGCCCTAAGGATAAGCGGCTGAATGATTACCTCACCGGCATGTTCTCCTAGTCCGGGACATGCTTGAGGCCCGCGGCGGCCATGGTTGCCGCGGGACTGATTGGAGAGGCGGGTCATCTCTTACGGGAGATGGCCCGCCTTTTTGCTCTGCGACCGAAACGACCACCACAAAGGGGACAGGCACCTTCGTGGTGGTTTGGGGTGGGGCTCGCTGCTATCATGGACAGCGTTGAATTTCTACGAAGGAGCAGGGCATATGGCGATTCTTTTGGGATGCGATTCCGTCAGCCTAGAGTTTCCCACCAAGCATATTTTCGATAGCGTGACGCTTGGCGTGGACGAGGGCGACCGCATTGGCATCGTCGGTAAAAACGGCGACGGCAAGTCGACGCTGCTGAGTGTGCTCGCCGGTACGCTGGACCCCGACGACGGCCGCGTGACGCATCGCCGCGACACGACGATTGGTTTGCTCGGCCAAAAGGACAACCTGGTCGATACCGACACCGTGCATCATGCCGTCGTCGGCGACACGCCCGAGTACGAATGGGCGTCGAGCCCGCGTACGCGCCAGATCCTGGCCGGCCTTATTAGCGATGTGCCCTGGGAGGGCACGGTGGGCGAGCTTTCGGGCGGTCAGCGCCGCCGCGTGGACCTCGCGCGCCTGCTGATCGGCGACTACGATGTGCTCATGCTCGACGAGCCCACCAACCACCTGGACATGCGCACCATCAACTGGCTCGCGCGCCACTTAAAGGCCCGCTGGCAGCGCGGCCAGGGCGCCATGCTCGTGGTCACGCACGACCGTTGGTTCTTGGACGAGGTCTGCACCAGCATGTGGGAGGTCCACGATGGCCAGGTCGACCCCTTCGAGGGCGGCTACTCCGCATATATCCTGCAGCGCGTAGAGCGCGACCGCATGGCCGCCGTTACCGAGGAGCGCCGTCGCAACATGGCGCGCAAGGAGCTCGCATGGCTGAGCCGCGGCGCACAGGCGCGCTCCACCAAGCCCAAGTTTCGTGTGGAGGCCGCCCGCGAGCTCATCGCCGACGTACCGCCCGTGCGCGACGAGCTGGAGCTCAAGCGCCTGGCGGTGAGTCGCCTGGGCAAGCAGGTTATCGACGTGGTCGACGTGGACGCCGGCTATGCCGATACCGACGGCGCGCCCAAGCAAGTGCTCTCCGACGTGACCTGGCTCATTGGTGCGGGCGACCGCTATGGTCTTTTGGGCGAGAACGGCGCCGGCAAGTCCACACTGCTCGATGTGATTCAGGGCAAGATCGCGCCCCTGCGCGGCCGCGTGAAGATTGGCCAGACGGTGCGCTTTGGCGTGCTGTCGCAGCAGCTCGAGGAGCTCGAGCCCTACATGGGCGACACGATCCGCGAGGTGCTCAGCAACTACAAGAAGTACTACGTTATCGATGGCAAGGAGACCTCGCCCGAGAAGCTCTGCGAGCGTCTGGGCTTTACGACGCAGCAGCTCTGGAGTCGTATCGGCGATCTTTCGGGCGGACAGCGCCGCCGCCTGTCGCTGCTGCTGACGATCCTGGACGAGCCCAATGTGCTCATCCTGGACGAGCCCGGCAACGACCTGGATACCGACATGCTGGCGATTGTCGAGGACCTGCTCGATGGTTGGCCCGGCACGTTGATTCTGGTAACGCATGACCGCTTTTTGATGGAGCGCGTGACCGACCAGCAGTGGGCGCTGCTCGATGGTCACCTGACGCATATGCCCGGCGGTGTCGACCAGTACCTGCGCCTGTGCAATGCCACCGCCGAGGGCGAGCCCGTGGGTGCGCCGAGCGCCAAGACCGGCACGTTTGACACCGGTGCCGCGGCAGCTGCGGCCGAAAAGCCCGGGGCGAGCGGTCAGCCCAATGGCCTTTCCAATGCCGAGCGCCAGAAGCTCCGCCGCGAGGTGAGCTCGCTCGAGCGCAAGATGGAGACGCAGCGCGCTCGCGTGGAGGAGGCCGAGGCCGCGATGGCGCAGGTCGACCCCACCAACTACACGGCGCTGGGCGAGCAGCAGGCAAAGATCGACGAGGCTCACGCCGCTATGGATGAGCTGGAGATGGCGTGGCTCGAGGCGAGCGAGAAGCTCGAGGGCGAGGAGTAGACGAGGATGATCAAAGCCGCGTTTTTCGATATCGACGGCACGCTACTGAGCTTTAAGACGCACCGGATTCCGGCGTCGGCGCAGCAAGTGCTCGACAGCTTTCACGAGCAGGGGATTGCGTGCGTGATCGCCACGGGCCGCCCGACCTACCAGATGCCGGATTGGCTGTTCGACTTGGGCTGGGATGCGTACATTACGCTTTCGGGCCAGCACTGTTTTGATGCCGAGGGCGTTTACCGCAGCTGCCCGATTGATCCGGACGACGTTGCGGTGATTGTGGACCAGGTGGCGCAGGGGCGCTACGACTCACTGTGCATGCAGGGCGAGAACTCGTTTGTGAACCGCCTGTCCGAGCGCGTGGTGACGGCCGGCAACAACGCGGGAATCGTCTACCACGAGGAGCCGTTTGAGCACGCCTTCGATGCGCCGGTTTACCAGTTCTGCGCCTTTGTGGATCCTGCCGACGAGCATATCGTGACCGATGCCGTGTCGCATTCGCTCACCACGCGCTGGTGCGACCTGTTCTGCGACATTATTCCGGCAGACGGCGGCAAGGACCTGGGTGTGGCGGCGACGCTGGAGCGCCTGGGCATCGACGCGAGCGAGGCGATCGCCTTTGGCGATGGCGAGAACGACCTGTCGATGTTTGCCGCCGTGGGCACGAGCGTGGCCATGGGCAACGCGCAAGACACGGTAAAGGCTGCGGCGAGCTACGTGACGACCGCCGTGGACGACGACGGAATTTACAACGCCGCAAAGCACTTTGGGCTGCTATAGCTGCGGCCCGGCACTTGGGGACGTTCCTTTTCTGCCGGCAGTTGGGGACGCCCCTTGCGCGTTGTGTGCCGCGTCGCCCGGCCGGACAGCCACGCATGCTACAGGTTCTTGACACCCATCGCGCGCATGGCGTTCAGGATGGCGATGATCGCCACGCCTACGTCGCCGAACACGGCGAGCCACATGTTGGCAATGCCCAGTGCCGCAAGTACCAGAATCAGCAACTTAATGCCCAGTGCAAAGATGATGTTCTGCCAAACAATCGTCATGGTCTTGCGAGCCACGCGGATCGCGCGGGAAATGTTGGACGGTTTGTCGTCCATGAGTACAACGTCCGCTGCCTCGATTGCGGCGTCGGAGCCCATGGCGCCCATGGCAATGCCCACATCGGCACGGGTGAGCACGGGCGCATCGTTGATACCGTCGCCCACAAAGGCGAGCTTGCCCTTGCCCGATTCGGTCGCCAGCAATGCCTCGACGCGCTCGACCTTGTCACCTGGCAGAAGCTGCGCGTGGAACTCATCGACTCCCAGCTGATTGGCCACGGCGGCGGCCACTTCCTCGCGGTCTCCCGTGAGCATGACGGTGCGCTTGACGCCGGCGGCGTGCAGCTCGCGAATCGTTTGCTCGGCATCGGCCTTGACGGTGTCGGCAATTACGATGTGACCGGCATAGACGTCATCGACCAGCACATGGAGGATAGTGCCGACGACCTCACAGTCCGGTGTTTCAACGCCGGACGCGGCGAGCATCTTGGCATTGCCGACGACGACGTGCCTGCCGTCGATGTTCGCCGTCACGCCATGGCCCGCGTCGTTGGTGGAGTCGCATACACGCTTGGGGTCGAGTTCGCCCTGGAAGGCGGCGCGCACCGACTGCGCGATGGGGTGGTCGGAGAACGACTCGGCGAGGGCTGCGACTTCAAGCAGCGATTGCTCGGTATAGCCGTCCTCGGGGTGCACCGCGACGACCGAGAACGTGCCGTTGGTGAGCGTGCCGGTTTTGTCGAAGACGACGGTATCCACATCGGCGAGCGCCTCGAGGTAGTTGGAGCCCTTGATGAGAACTCCCAGCTTGGACGCGCCGCCGATGCCGCCAAAGAAGCTCAGCGGCACGCTAATCACGAGTGCGCACGGGCAGCTGACGACGAGGAAGGTCAGGCCGCGCAGGATCCAATCGGACCAAGCACCGGTCACCAGGCCGCCGCCGAGCGCGAGCACCGCGGCCGCGCCGGTGACGGCGGGCGTGTAGACGCGGGCGAACCGTGTGATGAAGTTTTCGGTGCGCGCCTTCTTTTCGCTGGCGTTTTCCACAAGCTCCAGGACGCGCGCGACGGTGGACTCGCCAAAGGGTTTGGTGGTGCGCACGCGGATAAGACCCGTCATGTTGATGCAGCCGCTGATGATATCGTCGCCGGTCTTGGCGGTACGGGGGACCGACTCGCCGGTGAGGGCGGCGGTGTCGAGCTGGGTTACGCCCTCGACGATAACGCCGTCGATGGGCACGCGCTCGCCGGGCTTGATGACAATGACGGTGCCGACGGCGATGTCATCGGGAAAGACCTGCTCGAGCGTGCCGTCAGCCTGCTCAACGTTGGCGTAATCGGGCGCGATGTCCATCATGGCGCTGATCGACTTGCGGCTCTTGCCCACGGCGTATGCCTGGAACAGCTCGCCGACCTGGTAGAACAGCATAACGGCGGCGCCTTCGGCCATGTGCGGGTCGGTATCGGGGAAGAGCACCGTGGCAAACGCGCCGATGGTCGCGACGGCCATGAGGAAGCTCTCGTCGAATGCCTTGCCGCGGCGGATGTTATTGAATGCCTTTTGGAGCACGTCGTAGCCGGCAATCAAAAACGGCACGAGGAACAGCACAAAGCTGGCGTAGATGTTGCCTGGGGTGCCGAATGCGGCGGTGAGGGCGCCGAGCTCATCGAGGGCGTACACCACGACAAAAATACCCAGCGCTACCAGGATGCGGTTGCGTTTATGCTCGAGTGACTCTTTTTTCTTGCGCTTCTTCTTTTTCTTCTTGGGGTCGGCGGTGGCCATGACTCGTATCCTCCCATTTGAATGTATGAACACCCACTCATATAACATCGCGACAAAGGCCGCGACAAGCGCGGCCTTGCAGGTTGGCGTAAACCTGGGCTAGAGAATGATCTCGCAGTCCGGCTCAGCGTCGGCGGTGAACTCCACGACGCGATCAAGGACCTCGTCGAACTCAGCGTCGTCGGCTTCGAGCGTCAGCTTCTGAGTCATAAAGTTGACCGAAACGGACTTGACGCCCTCGAGCTTGGCGAGTTCGTCCTGAAGCTTACGCGCGCAGTTGGCGCAGTCGATCTCGTCGAGTTTGAACTGCTTTTTCATGATGGGTTCCTTTCCCTGTATTTGCGGCTTGGGTGCAGACCGCGCTGGTACCGTGGTTGGTCGCTATTCGCAGATGTGGCTCATGCCTTGGTTGAGCATGGTGTAGACATGATCGTCGGCGAGCGAGTAGAGGATATTGCGCCCGTCGCGCCGGAATTTAACCAGGTGCGACTGTTTGAGCGTGCGCAGCTGGTGCGACACCGCGGACTGCGAAGTCGCAGTCGCTTCGGCGATGTCTGCCACGCAGAGCTCGCGGCCCATGAGAGCGTAGAGGATCTTGATACGCGTGGTGTCGCTGAAAACCTTGAACAAGTCGGCAAGGTCGTACAGCAGCTCCTCGTCGGGAAGGTCCTCGGGCGAGCAAGTGGTGGGGATGTCGGACACGATGGCGGTGTCGATGTCGGTCCTTATTTCATCGGCGTGTTCGCTCATTGCAATATCCTTTCATATGAACATGTGCTCATATAACTTACTTCCGAGTATATGAGCGCATGTTCATATGTCAATATAATTTGCGAAATTTTTTGCTGTCGATTGGCCCCAGAGGCGGCTAAGGGCATTGTGGACGCGGTTAAGGCCGCCGATGCCAACGTGGGTACCCTAGCGACGTGCAAAAACGGGAGTTTTCAGCATCGACGAGGGGTTATTTATTGCATGATACGGCGTCGTTTGCCGCCACAGGGCTTTACTGGAGTGCAAATGGCAATAGATATTCCCCAGCTGTTGCCTAACTTACATCGAAAACAGCGGCTTCGGTGCAAAATGGGGCAATTCGGCCGCCCTCGGATACTCGGCTCTGCTGAAAACTCCCGTTTTCGCACGTCGCCGGGGTACCCACCCTGTCAGTCCGCCTCTGTTCTGGCCCCGTACACCCTGCCTTCGGGTGTGGAGGTGCTTGTTTGGGCGAACTCCGGGCAATCCAGCTCGATGACTTGCATGTCGTCGATGGCCGGGACATTGTTGATCGTCGGGTCGTCCAGCGAGATGCCCTCGAGCACTGCGCGCTCGAGCTCAAGTGCATTACCCTGCGCTGCGTCTTGACGGAGGAGCTCCTCAATACGCTTCTTTTCCTCGATAAATCTCCTGAGCACAAATTGTCGCAGCTCTTCTTGCTTGATTGCGAAATCTTTGGGCAGGCGCGATGGGCGAATGCCCTCCTTTCGCTGGATTGCCTCCATAACCCTGGCGAAGGCGCTGGCGTGCATAAAGGAATAGCGACTGACGGTAATGATTCCGTAGCCCATGGACGCCAGCGCGTTCTTGCGCTCTTCGTCAATGGCGCGGTCTTCTTCGGCATCGTGCTGAAATCCGTTGTACTCGATGTCGGTTCGGGACCGCTTGAGATATGCATCCATATAGAACTTTTCGCGCCGCGTGAGATTCTTTGCAGCAGCTGTGACCTTTACTTCGTAGTCGGTCTCGATCTCGCTAATGCCAAGACCGCCCTCGCGCCTGGGTAGCGTGAGCATCATGACAAACGCCGTTTCCATCGGCGATCGGCATCCGTCCCGCACGCATTGGATGGCTTTTCGGGCAAGTTCGAGGCCCTTGCAGTCGATGAGGGAGTTAAAGAAATGTTTAAGGCTCGAAGTCGAGGTGAGCGCGAAGCGCTCGGTATAGGATGTCGAGGCATCGTGCCCAAGGGAATAGGCTCCACACAGTTCGAAGTAGTACTCCACAAGTTCTCGAAAGGGAAGATAGGTTGCGGCCTGAAGCGCACAGAGTTCGACGCCGACAATATAGATGTCGTCGGCAAGCTTGATAAAGCGCGAGCCCGCGAATCGCTTGGATGATACGTGGCACTTGCAGCCCGTCATGCTGCGCACGTTTGCGCGCTCGAACACCGTTGTATCGAGCGGGGCATCGTTATCCAGAGCGACGTTGTGCCTGGCGAGCCAGTCGGCGGCAGAGTCGAGCAGCTCCTTGCTGGGGCGCGCCCCGTAGATCTTGGCAGGGCTGCAGGGCTCGGTGCCAATTACGGATACCGAGTATGCGGCTTGGTAGACCGCTTTTGCCGTGTTATGTGAAAGCACGATACTCATACAGATAGCATGGCAGACCAGGCGGCGGGGCTCGCAATGAACGCCAAGGCAAAATGGCGCGGCATAACAAAAGCTGTCCAAGCGCTTGACGCCAATGATGGAGAAAGATGCTATTTGGAGCATTGTCGCAGCTCGCTGGCTACGCAGACCTCCACAACTGATGCTGATCAGCATCGTTTTGATGCAAAGGCGGCGTCAACAAAAATGTGCAATTTGGCTTGAACATGCGCAGATGAAGTTCTTGGTTATGCGGCGGCTAGACATCGGGGGCTGGAGGGCCGCGTTGCACGGCGCGAAAAACGGGCCGATATCCGCTTGGACATCGGCCCGTTTTTGCGTCGCTTGAGGGGGGCGCCTCGGCGTGTCGCTTTTGCGCGGGGCGCTATGGTCCGGCAAGTATTGCTCGCGAATGGCGTCTCTGCTTGGCAATCTACTTGGCAAACAGGTTCTTGAGGTTGAACTCGGCCTGCACCGTGCGGAGCATGAGGTCGGTGTCGTCGAGGCCCAGGTGCTGCTCGTTGGCGTCGGGCGCGAGGGTGCCGCGACGGCGTGCCCAGTTCTCGAGCGCGGCGGGTGCGGACTCGCGGGGGAGCGAGCGCACGTCGGCGTCCAGGCTGCGGCAGATCTGGCGCGAGTCGATGACGATAATCTTGCCGGCTCGGCGCGCCTCGGCATAGCCGTCCAGATGGATCTTGAACCAGCTGTCCTCAAAGGCGGCGTTGTGCGCCATGTACGGGTATTTCTTCATGAGCTTGAGCAGCTGCTTTTGCAGCTCCTTGTTCTCGCGGAAGGGCGTTTTGCCGTCGATGTCGTCCCAGGTGATGTGATGGATATTCGACAGCGGCACATCTTCGCCGCGGTAGATATCGGGCAGGCCGCAGTAGTGTGCCTCGGCGTCGTGCGGGACGGCGTCGCTGGTGAGCTCCATGATCTCCCAGCCCACGTTGATGATGTAGCCGCGCTCGGGTGCACGGCCGGTGGTCTCGATGTCGATGCCGAGCACCGTGCCCTGGATGGGCTTGCGGGCGTACGCCACGCCGAGCGCATCGCGGTCGCCGCGGATCTCGCGCATGACGGACGCGGCGGTGCGCTTTTGCATCTTGCCGATGGCGGCGCAGGTATCGGCGTCGGACAGGCCGCGCGAAAGCGTCACGGGCGTCACGTTGCGCAGGCGTGCCTCGCCAATCTGGTCGCATAGGTCGCGGTTGCGGTCGGCCAGGTCGCGCACGGTGGCAAAGTCGAAGCCAGGGTCGCCCTCGGCGGTAAAGTACTCGGTCTCGAGCACCTTGAGGGCCTCTTCGCCTTTTTGACGCTCGGATTCCATGGCGGCGTGATCGCCATAGATGAACATGGGGATAAACGGCTGGCGCTCGTATTCGAGTGCTTGCGAAACGTTCATATACTGCTCCTTGGACGGGCCGCGTCGTGCGGCTCGGGGTCATTGAGATGTGGCGAGATGATAGTTTACCACAGGCAACTATTGGCATCACGCCTAGGACAACTACAATACCCTAGTTGACCGCTAGGACTTTTACAATGCTGCCGAAAGACACGAAAGGTTCCATCCGTCATGGATTTGCTGATTGATATTTTGCTCGACGCCGGCAAGGACACGCTCTCGCTGGTGCCGTTCTTGTTGGTGACATATCTGGCCCTCGAGACGCTGGAGCATGTGGCGGGCGATCGCGTCAACGGCGCCATCAAGCGTGCCGGCGCCGCTGGCCCCGTGGTTGGCTCGTTGCTGGGCATGGTGCCGCAGTGTGGCTTTTCGGCGATGGCGGCAACGCTGTACGCCGGTCGCGTCGTGACGTTGGGCACCCTGGTGGCGGTGTTTCTCTCGACCTCCGACGAGATGCTGCCACTGCTGCTTGCCGAGCAGGTTCCCGTGCAGACTATGGCGATGCTTTTGGCTTCGAAGGCGCTGATCGCGCTGGTCACGGGCTTTATCGTAGATGCCGCCATTCGCGGCCTGCGTCGCAACGCCCGTGCTCATGCGGCGATCCGCCGTACCGTGTTGGGAACCGCTGCCAATCCGGCGCACGTTAACTGCGCGCATGACGATCACAGCGGCGGTGACATCATCGACGAGGTGGCCGAGGCGGGCGTGAGCGCCGACCACATCCATGAGCTGTGCGAGCGCGATCATTGCGGTTGTGATGAAGACGAGGACGAGCGTGACCACGGACATGGCCACGACCACGGACACGAGGGCGAGCACGAACACCACCACGGTCACTCCCACTCACACATAGGCGCGCCTGTCCTGTCGATTATCCGCAGCGCGATTTCGCACACCGTGCAGGTTTCGGTATTCATTTTCCTGGTGACGCTGATTCTGGTCGCCGTGCTCGAGACCTTTGGCGAGTCCGCGATCGAGCAGTTCCTGCGCGGCAACGAGACGCTCGCCGTCCTGGGTTCGGCGCTTGTCGGCCTCATTCCCAACTGCTCGGCGAGCGTGGTCATTACGCAGCTGTATCTGGAAGGCGCGCTGCAGCTGGCACCGATGCTCGCCGGCACGCTCATTTCTGCCGGCGTGGGTTACCTGGTACTGTTCCGCACCAACCGCAGCGCCCGCGAAAACGCCGTGTTCCTGGTCATGATGTACGTCATCGGCGCCGGCTGGGGTCTTATCCTTTCCGCCTTTGGCCTCTAAGTAGATGTTTGAGGTATCCCCTAAAAACAGGGGCATGCCTCAAGCATCTACCGCCATGACCGGCGTTGGATGCGCGCCAATCGCCAAAACAAAAAGGTAGATTTTTAGGCATGTCCCAAAAATCTACCTTGGTTAGCGCAGCAGGTCGGTGAGGTTGCGCTTAAAGCGGGCGCGGTCTTCGCTGGTGAAGGCTGCCGGTCCACGGGTGCGACCGCCGGCGCGGCGCACCTTCTTTTCTTCGTGACGAATAAACAGCTGCATATCGATGGTGGCTTTGTCGTACACGCGCCCGCGCACGCCGATGGCGGCGGCATCGCGACCGAGCACCATGCTGGCCAGGCCAATGTCCTGTGTCACGACCACATCGCCTGCCTGCAGACGCTCGATAATGGCAAAGTCGGCGCTATCGGCGCCTACGCTCACGTCGAGCGTTGTGACCCAAAAGCCACGTCGCGCGTGCTCGGCATCGCGTGGGTCGTCACGGCGAATGTGCCGCTCCAGGTTTTGTGTGCTGTTGCCGGCGACAACCACGGCAACACCCGCCCGTCGCGCGCAGTCGATCGACTCACGCGTGACCGGGCAGGCGTCGGCATCAATAAACAGCGTTCGCGGCATCTAGTGCACCAGCTTGCCAAAGCGGATAGCGCGAATAACCAGCGTCACGCCAAACACCAGGAGTGCAGCGCCGGTAAAGATGACGAGCATCTTTGCCGACCACAGCGGATAGATGAACACGAACACGCCGGCGATGATGGAGAGCGCGCCGCTCAGGATGGCGAGGGCGCGGTTGGAAGAAAGCTCGGACTCCAGAATCGACATGATGCCCTCGACAATCCAGCCAAAGCCGGCCACGACCACCACAAGCGTGCTGAGCGTCGCGGTCGAAAGCGCCTGGTTGCGCAGGATCACCACGCCGCCCAAGATGATGAGCAGGTTGGCGAGGATGCTCGTGACGCGCCAGCCGGCGGGCAGCAGCGGCTCAAAAATGGCGGTGAACAGCCTGACGCCAGCCGTGATCACAAAGTAGAAGCCCAGTACGGTCGTCAAAAAGACGAGGGTCTTAGCGGGTGCAAACAGCAGCGCGATGCCGGCGATGAGTGCGATGACACCCGTGGCGGCGTAGATCCAGCGCACGGCTTTAATCGCCTTGCCTGCCATGCTTTTCTCGTCAAATCCAAACAGACTCGATTGCTGGTCGTCATTCTTAAAGATGCCCATGAGGCCTCCTTTCTGTGCGGCGTAAGCCGCGATCGTTACAACCAGTATCGCCTAAAGGTACTGGTATATGGGTTGGGAAGGGCGAAACGTAACCCAAAGGCCCCGATTTGTTTCCGTTGTTCCCCACGTCGCGATTTTCTATTCAACAGGTGTAGAACATTGCAGCTCTGTTCGTTATTGCCTGCGTTTTAGGTTAGATTTTCCTAAGAACAATTGGCTTTTTGGGGGTCCCTATGAACGAAGCAGTTCCCGTGGTGCCGTCGAGCGCCGAGTCGATGGCAAAGCAAGGTTGCGAAAAGCTTGGCCTGGATGCGTTTGATGCGCTGGTCCGTCGCGCCCGCACATGCCGCCGTTTTGACGAGTCCATGCGCGTGCCGCGCGAGTTTTTGCTCGAGCTGGCAGAGCTGGCGCACCTGGTCCCCTGTGGCGCCAATGCTCAGCGCTTGCGTTTTCATGTGGTGAGCGGTGCCGAGGACTGCGCTCGCGTGTTTGACGAGCTTGCATGGGCCGGGGCGCTCAAGGACTGGCCGGGTCCTGTCGAGGGCGAGCGTCCGACCGGCTACATTGCAATTCTTGCCGAGCGCACCGTTCCCGGCAAGTCCGCCGCGCCTATCACCGAGGTCGACACGGGCATCGCGGCTCAGACGATGATGCTCGCCGCGCGCAGCGCAACGCCCGAGGTGGCGGCTTGCATGTTCAAGGCCTTTACGCCCCGCGCGATCGATGCGATGGGGCTCGACGGCGACAAGTACGAGCTCAAGCTGATCATGGCCTTTGGCGTGCCGGCCGAGACCCAGGTTATCGACGCGATCGATTCCAACCCCGACGGTTCTATTAATTACTGGCGCGACGAGGCGCAGGTGCATCACGTGCCCAAGCGTCCGCTTGCCGACGTGCTGGTGTAGTTGCGTCGTTGCGGCGCGATCCGGCGGCAAACCACCACAAAGGTGCCTGTCCCCTTTGTGGTGGTGCGAGGGGAGGGCGTGTGTCCGATCTGTATTTGGTTCGGCATGGGCAGACCGAGCTTAACGTGCAGAACATTTTGCAGGGCTGGCAAGACTCGCCGCTCACGGAGCGCGGGCGCGAGCAGGCACTGGCGACGCGCGCGGCGTTTGAGGCGCGCGGCATCTCCTTTGACCACGCGTATTCGTCTCCGTTGGGTCGGGCGCGCCACACGGCCGAGCTGATCGTTGGCGAGGATTTTCCCATAGAGCCGGTCGATGATTTGCGCGAGTGGCGCCTGGGCACGCTGGAGGGCACATCAAATCGCGATATGCCGCCGCAGCCCTGGGGCGATTATCCGGTGGCCTTTGATGGCGAGTCGGAAGGCGAGCTTCGGGCGCGCATGGTCGCGGCGCTGTCCCGTATTATGGCCCGACCGCAGCACGATCGTGTGCTTGCGGTCTCTCATGGCTCTGCCTGCCAGGAGTTTCTTAGATGCGTGACCGGCGGGGGAGAGCAGCCCGACAACGGTGCCGTGCTTCATTTTGGCTATTGCGACGGGGCGTTTTCGCTCCTTGATTGGTAACGAACGAAAGGACCCCTATGAACAAAGATCTGTATCTGGTCCGTCATGGACAGACGATATTCAACCTTAAACGCATTATTCAGGGATGGAGCGATTCGCCGCTCACGCAGTTGGGCTGCGAGCAGGCGGCGCGTGCCGGTATGTTCTTGCGTGCGCGTGGCGTTGAGCCCGATCACGCCTACACCTCGACGCTGCACCGCACCGAGCAGACTATCGCCAGCCTGTGGCCGGGCCTTGCCTACGAGCGTCTGGATGGTCTGCGCGAGTGGTTCTTTGGCGACTTTGAGGCCGAGCGCGTGATGCTGATGCCCGAGCGTCCGTGGCGTGACTTTTATCGTCAGTTTGGCGGTGAGGGCCAGATGCAGGTACGTGAGCGCATGGTGACGACGTTGACCGATCTTATGCGACGCCCGGACCATTCGTGCGTGCTCGCGGTGAGCCATGCCTCGGCCATCAAGGAGTTTTTGGACCACTCTAGGGGAGCGGCGGCCGACGAGCGCGAGCGCGTGCCGGGCAACTGCTCGGTTCTGCATTTTGCGTTTGACGATGCAACCGATACGTTTGAACTGGTCGAAGTCTTTACGCAGGAGGATTACGCGCGTGAGCTGGGGCTAGAGCCGCTCGTGGCGGCAGCGGGCCCGCGGCGTGGGTAGCGCGGGCGCGGCGATGCGGGTCGCCGGCGTAATTGTTTGATGCGAAAGGGGCGGGGATGCATGCACGGGCATTGCATCTCCGTCCCTTGTTTGTTTGTTTGTTTGGATGCTGGGTTTTCCAGCTTCGCGTTTGAGTTCGCTAGAACCGTGCGATCTGGTGAGTGAGCAGACCCGTCGGAACCTGCGGCGCGACGCCGCTGACCTGTGCGGCGGGGAACAGCACGGCCACGGTAAAGTTGAACGGCTCTTTGCCCGTGTAGGTGCCGGCTGCGCGGGCCTCGTCTGCCAGGAGCTGCGACGCCCCGGTCAGAGCGACGGCGTAGGCGGGGTCGTCGGCCAGTGCCGGCTCCGGTGCCTGATCGAGCATGGCTCGGATGGCGGCAACAGCGTCCTCGCGCTTGACTTCCCATATGCGATGCGTAATGCCTGCGGGATCGGTGACGGCGTAGAGCGATGCGCCCTCTTTGGCGGCGCCCAGGATGATATCCATGACGGGCGACGCCTCGTAGGCGAGCGACACGGGGCGCGGCTGCACCTTGAGCTCGGTGATTGTACGGGCGGCTGCGGCCGCATCTGCGGAAGCTGCGTCGTCGCCCGTCAGTACGCCGACCGGGCAGATCGCCACAACGCCCGTCACGCGTCCCGGCTCTCCGGAGCATTCGTACACGTAGTATGCCGCACCCGGATCCTTGAGCAGGAGCCCATCGGCAATCGCACCGCGCAGGGCGTCGTTGCCGCTCAGGATGTCGCCCATCTGCGGCAGCGCTTCGAGCACGCGATCCTGAGCCGGGCGGATGCAGGGAAACGGAAGAGCTTTCATGGACAGTCCTAACGCGCGAGTCGGTTTGTTCGCGGCTTATTATGCCCCAACTTGGCTATTCGCGCCCCAGAGCGTGTTGTCGGCGAGCGCGATCAGCACCCGCTGGCAGCGAACGATATCGGCATGGGGCACATGCTCGTTTGGCTTATGCGCGAGCGCCAACGAGCCTGGGCCATAGCTCATGCAGTTGCGGTTACCCGTCTTGCCGGCAATGACGGCAGTGTCGGTGTAGCCGGTAAAGAAGCCGACGGTCGCGTCCGCGCCTGTCACGTCATCGGCGGCACGCTTGAGCGCGGCTAGAAGGGGAGAGACCGGATCGCGCTCGATGGCGGGGCGGTCGCCTGTCACGGTATAGCTTCCATGGCAACCGGGGACTGTGGCTTCGGCGCCGGCGATGGCCTGCTCTACCATGCGCGTCGCGGCGGCCGTATCGGTCGGCGGCGTCAGGCGCATATCGACCCAGACCTTGGCGCGGTCGGGCACGACATAGGGGCGATAGCCGCCCTCGATCTGTCCAAACGTGATGGTCGAAGCCCCCAGCTCCTCATGTGCGGGCAACGCCGCAAACGCACGACGAAGCGAGCATACGACTTCGGCCATGGCGGCGACGGCATCCGCTCCCTTCCAGGGCTGGCTCGCATGCGCCGTGACGCCGGTCATCTCGATCTCGAACCACGTGCGACCCTTGTGCGCCACCTGAATCTGTCCGTCGGTGGGCTCGGTGTCCAGCACCCATTCGCGCGAGCCGACCCAGCCGGCATCGATGGCCGCCTCGGAGCCGCGCATAAAGTCCTCTTCGTCAACCGAGCAAATAAGCGAGAAGCCGCGGTGGGGCAGCTCGCCCTCTGCCGCCACGCGCTCGAGTGCGTGGACAAGTGCGGTAATGGCGCAAGCCAGGCCGCCCTTCATGTCGCAGGCGCCGCGGCCATAGAGTTTGTCGTTGCGCACGGTCGCCCCGAGTGGCGGCGTGTCCGCGTTCCAGCCATCTCCTAGGGTGACGGTATCCATATGGCAGATGTAGACGAGTCGCGCCTCGTCGCTCACACCCGGCACGGTGACCATAAGGTTGCGGCGCCCGGGGAGTACTTCGAGCTCTGCAACCTGCACGGCATCGAGCGCAGGACTATCAAGCTGCGCCAGCTGCTGTTCAATGAGCCTCTTAATGAAGTGTTCGATCTCGCCCTCATAGGCGCCCGGGTCCGAGCTATCAATCTTCACGAGCTCCTGCGTAAGCCCCCAGGCAAAGTTCTCATCAACCATATGTAACCTCACAATCAGTTTGCTTCCAAAACCGATTGTAAGCCACCTGGAAGATTCGCGACGTGTGCGTAGCAGTATTAACCGTTCGCAGGCCGAGCCATCGCGTTTGGCGTCCGGGCAGGCTCACAAACGACGCAATGGGTACGTATCCTTCATGGATGACATGCTGTGCGACATATCTGCCTTTCGGTATCACCGGATACCTCCACAGGTCTTGGCAATAATGCCGGACCTGCCCGATTCTGCGGACGATCCGCGCAGGGAGCATCTTTGTGAGCACCCGCTTGTCAAGTATTTCCTGGGCACCCCGTTACACGTGTTGGCGCGGGGCGGCTGCGGGCGTAAGGGCGGTCGCATTGTCAGGCACGTTTGGAACGGGGAGAGGCCGTTTGGCTCCGTGCGGCAGACAGAGTTTGGCCTTGATGTTGCGTCCCCGCTCTTTACCCTGCTGACCCTGGCTTCCTCGGTCTCAAATGAGCGCCTGATCATGTGCATGTATGAGATGTGCGGCACCTTTGCCGTGTGCAAGATTGCGCCTCAGGTAAAGTCGGCACTTGAGCAGGCATATGGGAGCCGGTGGGGTGACGCACGGTTGGGCTGGGAAAACGTAAAGGATACCTCGGGGAATCCAACGGACCTGTGGAAACGACCTCCCTTGATTGAGCTCTCTGAACTTACAGAGTTCGCCAATAAGATCCAGGGGATCCGCGGTGCTAAATCGTTCACGCGTGCCGCGAAATGCATTACGGGGGTTGTGGCATCGCCGCTCGAGGTCCAGGCTTCGATGCTGTTTGGCCTTACGAGGTTGCGCGGTGGCGAAGGGCTGCGCCTTACCAATAACGTTGAGATTCGCATGACGCGCAGCGCCCGCCTGATTTCGGGGCTTGATAGGCGCTACGCCGATATCTTGCTGTCAAATAAGGACGGCAGCCGAGAGTGCCTGGTTGAATGTCAAGGTAAAGCCATTCACGGATCCATAGAATCCAAGATTTCGGACTCCGATCGAACGACGGCGCTGCAAGCGATGGGATATCCTGTCGTTCTGATGACCTATGGTCAGCTGGTCGACTCCGATGCCTTCCGCGTGGTGATGGAACTCATCATGTCCTATCTCGATGTGCCGTTGAAAGACAAGACGCAGCGGCAGCAGGAGCTCGAACGGCGGCTACGTGAGGAGATTTTTATCGATTGGGCGGGAATGTAGCCGTGCGGGTGGAAAACGGTCGCGTGAGCTAGGGTTTGGTTACGAAAAGGCTTCAGTTGCTCTTTGAAATAGGCTTTAAAAACGCTACCCAGAACAAGTTATTTCGGAAAATGGACAGTCAACTTAAATTTGGCATATAGAGATCGATTTTTACCTACTAAAACCACTGATAAAGCTGTTTATCAGAGTAGGTGCGCTCAGTGATTTGGGCATGACTGTCGATTATCCGAAAAAACTTATTCTGGGTAGCGTTTTCAAAACCAGCCGGAGCAACGAAATCGGCCCCCGTTTCGCGAAAACGGGGGCCGAATGAGCTTCATTGCCTGTCTGGCAGGCTTGGCGCCGACGCTACTTGATCACGCGTACGCGATACATCGACGGAATCTGCTTGAGCGCCTCGATGGTGCTGCTGTCCAGGTGCTCGTCGGTGTCGAACATGGTGTAGGCGTTCTCGCCGGCGGACTCGTTGGTCATACGCTGCACGTTGGCGTTGTCCTTGGCCAGGATCGCCGTGATCTGGCCGATCATGTTGGGCACGTTGGCATGCAGGCAGGCAATGCGGCTTGCGGCGCGCGCCTTGCCCATGCTGCAGGCGGGGTAGTTGACGCTGTGCGCGATGTTGCCGTTCTCCAGGTAATCCTTGAGCTCGCTGATGGCCATATCGGCGCAGTTGGCCTCGGCCTCGCCGGTGCCGGCGCCCGAGTGCGTGGTGATAAACGTGTTGGGCATCTTGACCGTCTTGGGCGTGGCAAAGTCGCAGCTAAACCAGCTCAGCTTGCCCGCGCGCAGGGCTGCGTCGACGGCGTCCTCGTCAATGATGGTCTCGCGCGCGTAGTTGATGAGCACGGCGCCCGGGGCCAGCAGGTCGATCTGCTCGGTGCTGATCATGCCGATGGTGTCGGCCTTGCTGGGCACGTGCACGGTGAGGTAGTCGCAGCCGCGGCAGAGGTCCTCGAGCGTGCCCACGCGCTGCACCTCGCGGCTCAGCACCCACGCGTGCTCGACGGAAATGAACGGATCGTAGCCGTAGACGTCCATGCCCAGGTCGACGCAGGCGTTGGCGACCTTGGAACCCACGTTGCCCAGACCGATGACGCCGATGCGCTTGCCCTTGAGCTCACGGCCCACAAAGGCCTTCTTGGCCTTCTCGGCATCGACCTGAATCTCGGGGTCGTCGGCGTTGTCGCGCACCCAGTTCATCGACTGCACCACGCCGCGGCTCGAGAGCACCAGCATGCCCAGAACGAGCTCCTTGACGGCGTTGCTGTTGGCACCGGGGGAGTTAAAGACGACGACGCCCTTCTTGGCGTACTCCTCGATGGGGATGTTGTTGACACCGGCGCCGCAGCGGGCGATGGCGCGGATGCCCTCGGGCAGTTCGTAGCCGTGCAGGTCGGTGGAGCGCATCAGGATGGCGTCGGCCTCCTCGGCGGTGCCCACAAACTCGTAGCCCTCGCCAAACTCGACCTTGCCGTCTTTGGTAATATCGTCGATGGTTTTGATCTTGCGCATGAAAAACTCCTTAGCGGGTTTGTTTATAACAAGTGGTTTGAAGTGGCTGGTCGGCCCGCGGGTTGCGGGCTAGTTAGATCGCGGACTCAAACTATGCTGCGCTTCGAAGTCCTTCATGTACGAGGCCAGTGCCTGCACGTCTTCCATGGTTACAGCGTTGTAGACGCTGGCGCGCATGCCGCCCACCAGGCGATGGCCCTTGACGTTTTGAATCTGGTGCTCGGCCGCACCTGCGACAAAGGCCGCGTCGAGTTCGGCGTCGCCGGTGCGGAAGGTGACGTTGGCGATGGAGCGGCTGCCGGCCTGCGTGGTGCCATGGAACAGCTCGCTGTGCTCGAGCAGGTCATAGAGCAGGTTGGCCTTGGCCCAGTTGCGCTCGGCCATGGCGGCTAGTCCGCCGGTCTGTTCCACCCAGCGGAATACCTTGCCGCATACGTAGATGCCAAAGGTGTTGGGCGTGTTGAGCATCGAGCCCTTGGCGGCCTGGGTCTTAAGGTCCAGGTACTGCGGCGTCTGCGCAAAGGCTGGGCCATCGGCGATGAGGTCGTCGCGCACGATGACCACGGTCACGCCCGCGGCGCCGGCGTTTTTCTGTGCGCCGGCGTAAATGAGCCCGTAGTGCTCAACGTCGAGCGGCTGCGACAGAAAGCAGCTCGAGACATCGGCGACCAGCGGCACATCGCCGCAAGCGGGCAGCTCGTGGTACATGGTGCCAAAGATGGTGTTGTTCTGGCAGATGTAGACGTAGTCGAGCCCGTCGCCCGCGGCCTCGGCGGCAATGCGCGCGTTGATATTGGCCATGGTGGGAATGCTGTCGAAATTGGTGTCCTCGGAGCTCGCGAGCAGCACGGCCTCGCCGTACTTGGCGGCCTCCTTGTACGCCTTGTTGGCGAAGTTGCCGGTCACGACGTAGCCGGCGCGGCCGCGGCGCATGAGGTTCATGGGGATGCCCGCAAACTGCAGCGTGGCGCCGCCCTGCAAAAACAGGACACGGTAGTTGTCGGGGATGCTCAGCAGGCGGCGCAGGGTTGCCTCGGCGTCGTCGATGATCTGCTGGTACATGCTAGATCGATGGCTCATCTCGAGCACGGACATGCCGCAACCGCGGTAGTCCATCATCTCGTCGGCGATCTCGGCGAGCACGCTTGTAGGCAGCGCGGCCGGGCCAGCTGAGAAGTTGTGCACACGTGCCATCTTCTAGTTCCCCTCGTAGTCGTTTGAACGTTCGGGATACTTTAGCACAGTGGAGCGCCCGGCGCGACCGCATCACGGTAAAACTCGACTGCGCCGCTATGATTTACAGGATGGTTACATGGGGGGCTACTTGAGTAGTTTGAATCTACTCAAAGGGTTCTTTCGATGGTCCTCGATTGCCAGGATGCTGATGTTTCGTTGCTCAACATCCACGTGGTAGTACACGCCGTAGTGCGCGCAAAAGAAGACCCTGCAGTCAATGGGCGGAAAGGCTGCCTGATAGTAGGGGTCGTATTCTTCGCCAAAATAAGGATGCTCGGCTAGAAAGTCGATGAGGTTGCCGATTCTGGCGTAGACTCGCTCCGAAGGAATCTCGGCATAGGCATAGAGTGCCTCGTCAGTCATGACAACATCAAAAGGCTCATCAAGTTCGTCGAGCTCCGAGTAGAACTCGACGTCTGCGTTATCCAATTTCATGGCGAGCCGCCCTGATGCGATCTGCATCTGCCTTGGCCTGTTTCCACGGTCGCACACGACCGTTTACTAAGTCGTCGTAGCCACGCGTGATGGCTCGCTGGATGCGTTCTTCGCGCTCCTGAATGGCGGTTAGTGCGCGCGTCTGCTCGTCATAGGCCTCGGCATCCATGACGACAAGCGATGCCGATCCGTTTTTGGTCAGGTAGACGGGCTCTTTGGTTTGGTGGCAGCTATCCGCTATGGAACCAAAGTTGCGTTGCAGATCGGAAATAGGCTTTACGACAGGCATATGAAACTCCTTACATAGAATCATATGTATAACTCTATGTTAATTATAGTAGATGATGGGGGTTCCAACGCGAACGAGGCGCTATGCCGATGCATGCCTCTATTCACAATCGCGTCTATGCTCGAAGGATTAAGCATGACTGTCCGGTGAGACATATCGCTTTGCGGTATCCACCCCATCCATCAAGTCTGTCGTCTCGACAGCTCCAGCAACCGCAATAAACCAGATCCTCTTTTTGCCGTTCACAGAATATTTTTACCGCTCAGGGAGTTTTCGCAGCTAAAATGTTGTGCAACAAAATGTTGCTCAATGGATATGAAGCGTTTTGGCGTATGAATCAAATGTACCTATTTGATTCGTCGAGAGGCTGAACGACATGAGCATGCCCACCACCTATCGTGGTTCTATGACACGCGAGCAGTGGCTTGTTAATGAGACGCGTGTCGTTGCGCGCCTCATGGTGGACGAGAACCTTTCTGATACGAAAGAGATAATTGAAAAGGTCACCGCCCAAAATCTCTTTCAATATCCTACTGAGCGCGAGCAAAAATCTATCACCCGTGCTTGCTGCCGCCGGTTGTTGGCTCTTAGCGAAGACGAAGACGTGCGCGCGAGCCTGATTAATCTTGCTGCGCATGGCTCGCTCGAACAGCTCGCGCAGGTCAACCTGTATGCAATGATGCGCGACAACCGAGTTGTCTGGGACTTTATGACGTGCGTGATTGCCCCTAAGTTCAGCCTTTTTGATCTCTCGCTTCGAAAATCGGAAATCGTTACGTTTATCGAAGGACTTCGCGCGCAGGACGATCGCGTTGCAACGTGGTCGGATGCTACGTGCAATAAAGTGCGCCAAGTCCTCGTCAACTGTATAGAGGGCGCCGGATTGTATAGCCGCAAAACCGAGGCCCTTCGTCCGCCATTGCTCGATTTTGAGCTCGAGCGTTGCGTTCGGGCCAATGACGATGCTGCGGTTCTGCCCGCCTTTGGCATAACGGAATAGGGGTGCGAGATGACAGCAACCGAGTTGCCTTCAATCGACATGAGCTTTGAGCTCATTCGTTCCAAATTCCACGACCCTGAGTTTTTGAATTGTCGTGGCTTGGGTGGCGAGGTTCCACTCTATATCTATCCATATGCAGCTAGGCAAGAGGACCAGGTACGCGCTCTGACTCAGCAGCTAGTGGATGATAGCGCACACGAGCGCCGGATAAAAAACGACGCCCCAAACATTGTCTCGTTTGACCTGTGGAGCGTGTTTATCGGCATTTGCGAAAAACGCGGCATCTTAGAAAAGATGAGCGCCCTCGAGGAAAAACGAGGCAGCGATCACTTCTTGCAACGCATGCAGAGCCGAGTGGGGCCCGAGAAGTACCTCGAGTTCATTCACGACAACTTTATCGAGAGATACGGCGAGCCAAAACGCGGGCGCGACGTCTTGATTATCACAGGCGTTGGCAAGATTTACCCGTTCATGCGTGCCCACATCATTCTTGAGTCTATTCAGCCGGTATTTTCCGATATCCCCGTCGTTTTGTTTTATCCCGGCACCTATGACGGGCAGCAGTTAAAGCTGTTTGGCACGATTGCCGACGGCAACTACTATCGCGCGTTTAACCAACTCTAAAAACGTTTCCGGTCATCGAAAGGCATTCCCATGAAGATCAAAGATATGTTTGAGCACGATATCGACCGAAACATTAACGGTGTTATTAAGGTCGATCAGGAGGATGACGGCAGTGTCAGGCAAGAGCTGAACGAATATGTTGTGACCGACGAGCTTCGCCGCCATTTCAAGACGCTTTTCGATGTGTATGTTCGGGCCCTCGATGCTCCGACGGACAAAGTTGGCGTGTGGATTAGCGGTTCGTTTGGCTCGGGTAAATCTCACTTTCTCAAGATGCTTAGCTACCTGTTCACGAACCGTGAGGCGGCAGGTAAAACTGCGATTGAGTATATTGCTCCGCGTTTTGAAGATGACGAACTTGCCGACAAAGCAAAGCGCGCGGCGGGCGTGACGACCGACGCTATCCTCTTTAATATGGGCATCAAAAGCCCGCTCAATAAGGATGGCAGCGCGGTTGCGCGCATTTTTGCCAAGATGTATTACGAGAGCCGTGGGTTCTACGGTGCAGATTTTAAGCTCGCTCGCCTGGAGCGTCGTATTGACGACGCCGGTAAAACTCAGGAATTCCGTGCCGCATTCGAAGAGATTAATCATAGCCCCTGGGTCGATGGCCGCGAGGACTACGACTTTAACTCCGACGACGTTATCGAGGCACTCAGTCGCACGGGCGTCATGAGCA
The DNA here is from genome assembly GCF_052121995.1 of Collinsella sp. LCP19S3_A7. Taxonomy (NCBI): domain Bacteria; kingdom Bacillati; phylum Actinomycetota; class Coriobacteriia; order Coriobacteriales; family Coriobacteriaceae; genus Collinsella; species Collinsella sp. LCP19S3_A7. The sequence goes on from NZ_JBQKDE010000001.1 coordinate 247,335, forward strand.
AGGACGAGGCGGAGCGCTGGTACGAAATACCGGAAAGCAATGATTTTTCAATCGACCAGCTTACCGACGATATTGCTAAATACACCAAGCGTCGAGAGCAAGAATGCGGCGGCTCATATCGCATGATCTTTATGGCCGACGAGATGAGCCAGTTTATCGCGAGCGATACCGAGCTTATGCTGAACCTGCAGAGCATCGTCGAGGCGCTGGGCACCAAGTGTGGCGGACGCGTATGGGTTATGGTTACCGGACAGCAGGCGATTGATCAAATTACCAAGGTTAAGGGCAGCGACTTCTCCAAGATTCAGGACCGCTTTAATACGCGTTTATCTTTGAGCAGCTCGTGCGCCGATGAAGTCATTCGTCGCCGCATTTTGGCGAAAAATCAGGATGCGAACGACTTGCTGAAGGCTGAGTATCAGGAGCGCTCGGCGGTCCTCAACAACTTGTATAGCTTTAAGGATGCGGCGGCCGATCTAATTGGCTACGAGGGCGCCGAAGACTTCGCCAGCACGTATCCGTTTGCTGATTACCAGTTTAAGCTCATTCAAAAAATCATGGATGAGCTGCGCAATCACGGCGCGTCCGGAAAAAACAGCTCAAGCGCCGAGCGTTCCATGCTGAGTGGCTTTCAAGACTCCGCTCGATGCATAGAGGATAAGGACCAGAATGCCCTGGTTCCGCTTTGGCGTTTCTACAATACGATCTCGACGTCGCTCGAGGACTATCATCGTCGTGTAGTTCTTCGAGCGGCGGATGCCGCCCAAAAGGGGCAGGGTCTTGAGGAATGCGACATTCCGGTACTCAAACTGCTTTTCTTGATCCTGTATGTCGATAAGGACATGCCGGCAAACGTTGAAAACTTGATCACCCTAATGACCGACGACGTCCGCACCGACCGCATTGTCGTTCGCGAACAGATTTCGCAGTCCTTGGAGCGTTTAGTGCGCCAAAACTATGTGGCTCGTAATGGCGAAACGTATAAGTACCTGACCGACGAAGAGCAGGAGATAGCCCAGCAGATTTCGCGCGTGCAGCCGGACGCTACGAAGATTACGTCCAAGGCCGCGCAGATTATGTTTAGGCAGGTCTTCGAAAACGCTAAGGTGTCGGTCGGTAAAAACGTTTTTGATGTCGAGGAATATCTGGACGACACCCGTTATAACAGCGCATCGGGGCTGGCGCTGCGCGTGATTTCTGGCGTGGATGGCACCCCGATCCCTTCGCGCGAGGACCTGCTCCTTAGCTCTAGCAGGGGAGAAGCCATTGTAGTGCTCGATTCCCAGCAAGACTACTACGACTGCCTGTATCAGTCGGCATGTATTGAGCAATACCTCAATAGCCGTCAGGCAGACAATCGCAGCGAAGTGGTGGCTTCGATTTTGCGTGGCAAGCAGGAAGAGCGCGTCGCTCTGGATAAGCGTGCAGAGGAGCTTATGCGCCAGGCGGTGCTGCATGGAACGTTTTATGTCTATGGCGGTGAGTATTCTCCGGTCAAATCGGCGTCTGCCAAGAATATGATCGAGGACTGCGTGCGCCAGCTTGTCTCTGTTACGTACAGCAAACTGCCACTTATCGATAAAAACTACGACAGCGATATGCAGATCAAGCAGATTTTAACTGCGTACACTCCGGCAATGAATGGGCAAGAGCCCAATGCCGGGGCCATCGAAGCGGTTATGCGTTTGCTGGAAGCTCGCGCCGCCCAACATATGCAGGTAACAATGAGCGAGCTGCTCGAGACGTACCATGCGAAGCCTTATGGTTGGGCGGAGATTGACATTGCCGCCGTGGTCGCAACGCTGCTAGCGCAAAAGCGCGCTCGCCTGCTCTGCGCGGGGCAAGCGATTGATCTTAGGGATTCCAAGATTCTTGATTATCTGCGTAAGGCTGCTAAGGCACGACAGGCTGTTGTTGAGGCACGCCAACAGCTTTCTCGGGCAGCCATATCCAAGGCGCGACAGGCTGTAGAAGAGTTGAGCGGCAATCATACTCTGCCGCTCGAAGAGGACAGCCTTGCCGAGGCATGTCGCGGGGAGCTTGAAAAGCGCCGCGATAGCTTGGCGAGTCTCCTTTCGGTCAAGTACCAGCGTAACCCCGATTACCCGGGCTATGAGGAGGTCGTGAATGCAAAGAACCTTATCGAGGGCCTATTGCAGAGCGGCTGCGATGCCGTCGACCTAATTATGGCGATCGCCGCAAAAGAGAACGAGCTGCGAGATGCGGCTGAAGATCTCGAGGATATTGACGAGTTTTTCGACAGCAAGGTGACTGTATTCGACGGTGCCTGCGAGATATTCAAGCAAATGGAGAGTGAGCGCGATTATTTTGAGGGCGCTTCGGAAACGCTGGATGCGCTTTCTGTCATTAGGGAAGCAGTTAAGCAGCCGAGTCTGAGTCTGCAGTTCCAAAAGCTATCCGAGGCAAACCTAAGGGTGAGGGCTGCCTACAAGGAGCTTTTGGACCAAAAGCGCATCTCCATGCTCAATTCTGTTGAAGAGCGCTATGGGGATATCGAAGTGTATGCCCAAAACAAGGGCGTCGCCCTGGCGCGCATCGGGGAGACCCACAGCGCTCGAAAAGATGAGGTGCATAATGCGACAACGCTGACCGCCCTGGATGCGGTGCCGGCCAAGCTCGATCGCGCTCAGACGGCACTGTACAGAATGATCGATGAAGCCTATGAAGAGGCGAATCGTCCCAAACCGGCAAATACGAGCGTGACGGTAACGATCGATCATTCGGGGATCGCTGCGCCTGGCCTGCCGAATGAGCCCCAATCTGTGCCGGCACCTCGGCGACGTGTTAAATCGGTGAGCCGCAGCATGGTCTTTAGGCCGCTGGAGCTGAGCTCGCAACAGCAGATCGATGACTATTTGGATGCCGCGCGCAAAGAGCTACTGCGAAGCCTTGAGGGTAATGACGCCATCCGTTTGGGCTAAGGGAGAAACATGGATACGAAAGATCTCGAAAAGTTCTGCCCTTGGGCACGCATCCGCTTAATTGACGAGGTGCGCCAGCGTTGCTATGCCTACGGACTCGACGACGCAGGGCGTGAAGAATTCAATCGCGATGCAACCATCGTTAAAGGCACGGTGCTCTCTGCGCTCGAGCGTTCGCAACGTTCGGAGCTATATCGCCGCATAGAGCATGACGGCTATGCGCGCTTTTGCGAGGAAATGGCCTATACCTGGTTTAATCGCTTTGCTGCAATACGCTATATGGAAGTGCGAGGCTATCTACCCTGTGGCGTGCGCATGCTAAGTTCATATTGCGAAACCTCGGAGTACGATAGTTTTTCGCCAGACTGCTTGCGTATGCCGACGGAGCTTGATCTGCCGGGCTTAGAGCGCGATCGCGTGTTTGACCTTGTCGCGGCGGCAGATGATGAGGCGCTGTTCCGTCTCATTTTGGTGGCGCAGATGAACGAGCTCGCCGAGTGCTTGCCCGCCATCTTTGGCCGCGTGGGCACAGCGGATGCGTTACTGCTTCCGACAAGGCTTTTGGACCGCGGTGAAGAAGGCGTACTGTGCGCTCTAGTCGAACGGATTGAACGCAGCACGTGGGAAAACGTCGAGTCCTTGGGTTGGATGTATCAGTTCTACAATTCCGAGGTCAAAGACGCATTCTTTAAATCTAAGGCCAAGGAGACGCCGGACACCATCGGTCCTGCCACACAACTGTTTACGCCCAACTGGATCGTACGCTACATGGTGCAGAACTCGCTGGGGCGTTTGTGGATGCTGAACAACCCGGGAAGTCCCCTGCGTGATGAAATGGAGTACTACATCGAGCCCGATGCGGAGCACGAGGACTTCATTAAAATCGAGAGTCCCGAGGATATTTCGCTGTGCGACCCGGCTTGTGGATCGGGCCATATTCTCGTTTACGCCTTTGAACTTTTGGCAAAGATGTATTTAGAGCGCGAATACCGTATGCGCGACATTCCCGGACTCATTCTATCCAAGAACCTCCATGGTATGGAAATTGACCCTCGCGCTGCCCAGATTGCAGGGCTTGCGTTGGCCATGTGTGCCCGAGAGATGGATAGGCGTTTCTTTGGCCGTGGGGTTCAGGCGGATGTTGCCGTGCTCGAGCCGGTTATGCTTGAGGAGGATGATATTCCGCACGGCGTCGCGCTTGCCAAGAAGAAGGATCTCATCGATGCCCTATCGCATCTGGACGAGGTCGGCTCGCTGCTCGCTCCAAGTGAGGGCGACCTTGCCGCACTGCGTGAGGCGATCGAACTCATCGGCACCGATGGTCTGTTTGACGGTAGTTCTAAAAATAAACTGGAATGTGCTCTTAAGACCTGCGAGATCCTCGCTCGCCGCCACGACTGTGTGGTGGCCAACCCGCCCTACATGGGCAGCTCCAGCTTCGGCCCCTTCATGTCCAAGTGGGTCAAGAAGAACTATCCCGACGTCAAGAGCGACCTGTTCTCCAGTTTTGTCGTTCGCATGTTCAATCTCGCCAAGGACCACGGCGAGTGCGGCGTCATGTCGCCTTTCGTTTGGATGTTTATCGGAAGCTACGAGAAGCTTCGCAACGAGATTATCGACAACAGAACGCTAACTTCTCTCATCCAACTTGAGTACTCGGGCTTCGCTGGCGCGACTGTGCCCATTTGCACCTACACGTTCCATAACTCATTCATCAAGGGCTACAAGGGCGGCTATGTGCGCCTTTCTGACTTTGTTGGCGCGGCCGTCCAGGCCCCCAAGGCCCTCGAGGCGATCGGCAACCCTGACTGCGGCTGGTTCTACCGCCGCGACGCCGAGACCTTCAAGCAGATCCCCGGCATCCCCATAGCCTACTGGGCTAGCGACGCGCTTCTGGATGCGTTTGAAAACGCAAAGCAACTCAGTGAGTACGGAAAACCGCGTCAAGGGCTTGCTACTGGTGAAAACGCTCGTTTCGTTCGCGAGTGGTGGGAAGTCGATGGTTGTAAGAGCGCCTACTCCTGTGGGTCTATTCAAGAGTCGATTGAAAGCGCTTGTAAATGGTTCCCCTACAACAAGGGTGGCGATTTTCGTAAATGGTACGGAAATAATAGCGCAGTTGTTAACTGGGAGAATGACGGATGGGAGATTCGTAATTACAAAGACCAGAATGGTAAATTGCTTTCCAGGCCACAGAATACAAACTGCTTCTTTAGTCCATCGATTACCTGGTCGAAGATTTCGAGTGGGTCTATTGCATTTCGCTTTAAGCCTGCTGGCCATGTGTTTGATGTGGCGGGTACAAGCGTTTTTAGCGATCAGAAATCACTCAAGTATCTTCAGGGAGCTTGTAACAGTTCTGTGATTATGCGCGTCGCGAGCATGCTTTCGGCGACGCTCAATTTCGAGGTAGGCCAAATCGCAACCTACCCGATTATTCAGAACGAAGAGCAGAAGCCGTTGGTCAACAATATGGTTGACTCGTGCCGCGAATTATCAAAAGCCGACTGGGACTCGTTTGAAACCTCTTGGGATTTCAAGCGCCATCCGCTGGTGTAGGTGTTTGCTGTGTCTACTGCCCTTATTTCTAAATATAAAAAATCAATTAGGGATTCAGCAATCTGGTCGTCTGAAGAAGTATCTATTATTTGGGATTTTTACGTTACCAAATCGGTCGCTACTTCTGCATCCCAGCAAAGAGCTGCTAAGGATTTCGGATTAAAAGAAATGCCGTTTGATACTCTTCTCGACTATTCCGGCGTTTTGGCGGAGAAGCGGGAAATGTTGATGGCTGACAGAATTGATGGCGTCCTAAAAGAATATGGATTTGTTTATATGGGCAAGGATCCCAATACTAAAGAGGTCGTCGAAATTCCTATTGAAATCGATAGCCCACGCCTGGTGTGCATGCAGCCGTATTCAATAACCGATAGAAATAAACCCGTTGCAAAGGGCGGAGGCAAGGGTGTGACCTTGCTGACCCATATGAGGAATTCGCTTGCCCATGGGTGTACCTATTTTTTTGACAATGGAAATATGCTGCTAGAAGACAGGGCTGCCGGTTCGAGCGGAAAAACGACAGCAATGATATTGCTACCGCAATCCTCTTTTCTCGATTGGATAAAAATCATCGATATCGATGGCAAGTATTATTTCCCAAATATCGCTAGAGGTGACTACCGAACCTTGGTAGTGCGATCAAAGCCCAAAAAACATGAGTAGATTGCATCCGAGATTCATTGAGCCGTTTTTGCATCGCTTTTGGATTTCCACAAGTTTCAAATCGGATTTCTTCATCCGATATTAATTTCTGCGGCGAATAGCATCTTGTGAAATGGCTTATCAACGATTTTGATGGTTTGGGGAAATTCATGTCAATCTTACTTTCCGATAAATACGAGGCTCGCAAGGCCGAGGTCAATGCTCGCTTTGAGCAGCTTCGCGCCAACGAGGAGGAACTCAACCGGATCTTTGCCAAGATCTACAACATGGAGGGAGAGGTGCCTATCGAGGTCGAGGACAAGTACGTCTCGGTGGCGCGCATCTTCGATACGGCAGAAGAGATTCCGGAGAGCTACAAGGGCAACAAGTACGTGCGCACCAAGCGCGACGAGATCACCTCGCTCATAAGCTATGCCGTGGGCTGCATGTTTGGCCGCTATTCGCTCGATGTCGATGGTCTGGTGCTGGCGGATCAAGGCGCCACCGTGGCCGATTATCTGGCCAAGATGCCCGATCCCGCGCACGTGACGTTTATGCCCGATGGCGACAACGTGCTGCCCATTACCGACGACGAGTACTTTGACGACGACATCGTGCGTTACTTTATCGACTTTGTGCGCACCGTGTATGGCGAGGAGACGCTCGAGCAGAACCTGTCCTTTATTGCCGAGGCACTCGGCGGCAAGGGCACCTCGTGCGAGGTCATCCGTACCTACTTTTTGAAGGACTTCTTTAAGGACCACTGCCAGACCTACAAGAAACGTCCTATCTACTGGCTGTTCGATTCGGGCAAGAAGGGCGGCTTTAGGGCGTTGGTCTACATGCATCGCTATCGCCCTGATTTGTTGGCGCTGATTCGTACGAGTTATATCCATCCTCAGCAAGAACGTTATCGCAATCGGCTGATGTGGATTGCCGACCAGATGGAGGTGAGCGACAGCCGTGATCGTGCTCGTCTCGCTAAGGAGCAAAAGCGCATAAGCGACCAGGCTGCCGAGCTCGTGAGCTACGAGGAGAAGGTCCACCACCTTGCAGACCAAATGATTGAGATTGATTTGGATGACGGCGTTAAGGTTAATTACGCCAAGTTCCAGGACGTTCTCGCCAAAATCAAATAGCCGTCTGTGTGTCAGAAGTTGAAAGAGCCGCTATGGGATCATTGGTAAACAACAATCAGATCATTCGAATCGATAGTAATCTTCTGCTCGATCCAACCATGTGCGATGCGTACATGGACGGCGCCTACCTATGTTTGACCCCCAATGAGTTCAACATCTTGTTTTGTATGGCTCAAAAACCGGGTCATGCATTTTCTCGCCAAGAGCTGTTTGTTGCGGCATTTGGCCACGATGACCCTAAGTCGCATCGAGTGCTCGATAGCCATATCAAGAACATTCGCAAGAAACTGAAAGAAGATGCCCGCAACGCTCGTTGGCTTAAGGGCGTTCACGGTTATGGCTATCGTCTCGATTTTGCTCCAGGATTTGAGCCTGAGGTGAGCGTTGGTGAGGGCGGGCGTGTATTTCGTTCTGCGCATGGCGACCGTGTGCTTGTCGTTGATTCTGAGAACCGTATTGTTCAGCTCGATGGCGAGGAGCTTGCGCTTACGCCAAATGAGTACAGTGTCTTGAATGCATTTACAACCAGGCCAGGCGTCGAGGTTTCAAACGAGGAGCTGTCGCAGATTTCTATGGGCATTGGCTTTGCCGAGTCGAAGAGGGCTCTTGCAACACATGTCAAAAACCTCCGCAAGAAGCTGGGGGAGGAGATAAAGAATCCTCTTTGGATCGCAACGGTGTACGGGTTTGGGTATCGATTTTTGGGTGCCGAAGAAACTCCCGAGCCGCATGAAGAGCAAATACTAGATGACTCCCTAGTCGAGCTTTCCGAACAGCTGCAAATGGCATTTGATACAACGTCCGGTTCCATTCTTTTATGGCATGACGTTGGCGGTGCATACGCGGATGTTGTTGAGCGGCTATTGTTGCCTGACGATGTTGTGCTGATTCGCGAGGATGCTGTTAACAAATTTGAGACCATCCGAGCCGTTAACGAACTCGGCTTCGATGAACGAGCGCTGTTCTATCGGTCATCACCGTGCGTTGTCGATGCGAACGATTGGTTTGCGGACGTTGAAGCGAGTGCTGAGAGCTTTGTCCCCGAGACGCAAAGTGATCTGGTCGAAGCCCGAGAAAACGTTATTGAAGATGATGAATGCGGGCCGGCCGCGGCGGCTCCGCGCGTTGCTGTGGCTGAAGACGTACATCCCCAGCCGTTCCATGGCGAGCGTGTTGATACCGGATCTGAAGGCGCCATGGCCAGTGAGCCAACTCTTCCCAAGCTTGATGAGGATTGGTACCTGCTTTCCCAGTTTGCGGAGCTGGCGGGATGCTCGCCCGACGAAACGCTCAAGGTAGAATTGTTTGCCTATCAAACGGGGTTCACGCTTTACGCTGACTGTGCCTGCAGAGGTAGGGGTGTAAGCCAGACAGATTTCTACCTGTCTTTGATGCACGGAGCCATCGTCGAGCACGATAGCCTGCCTCAATCCATGTTGAACTGTATGTCCTTTAAAAACATGGTCTATCGAGCCATTAGGTCGGGCGACTTACTTGACTACGATGAGTCGAGCTGGATTACACGCGATGGTCTTGATGAGCTTGATATTAGGGATGCCGATTTGCGCAGCTTTGCATTGGATGCCATCGAGCGTGGCGCTGAGGACGATACGCCCTACTTTACCGTGCCGTCGCTCAGGCGCTGCGCATCCGATTTGCCCTTACTCGAGTATGGTCTATCCGATACATTTTACGAAAGCGCCCTCTTGTCGCAGGAGGACTTGCTGGGCCACGGAAACCTTGTGGGCATTAAGCTCTTTGCGCCACGCGGCCATCCCATGAAGGGCCGTGATTTTATCCAGGCGGTGGTGGCGCGCGAGATATCGATCGATATCGACGATCTTGTCGACTTGCTTTCGGAAGAGTACGGCGTAGTGGTTCCGCGTGCGCAGCTCATCCAGATAATCCGTAAGTCGGACTTGTTTTATTCGAGTGCCAGCGAGCGAGTATTTGTTAGTCATGACCAGTTTGTACTAGAAGTGGAGTAAGACAATGGAAATGGAAAAGTTCATCAAGACAGGCATTGCCGAGGGTTGGGTTCGCGAAACCGGCAATAGCGAGCGCAAGTTTATTGGTGGCCAGAACCAGGATTGTCCGATTTACGAGGTGCGCGTCGATAAGCTGCACTTTAATGTGCAGAACGGGCGAATTGCTACGTTCATTTCGCGCTATCAGGCGGAGCATCCCGAAGGTTTGCCCCAGGATCAAACGGAACTCGATAACCTTATTGCTGATATGGTCGAGGCCGATAACCCCAAGCATCTTAAGACGACCATGTTGGATATTAAAAACAAGGGCCAACAACAATCTGCGATCATTCTGACCAACGGCGTTGTCATTGACGGTAACCGTCGTTTTACCTGCTTACGTAAGTTGTCTGCTGCCGAAAACACCCTTCGCATGCTGCGTTGCTGTGTGTTCCCCGATACCTATGACGAGAACGCCATTAAGGGTCTTGAGCTCGAGATTCAGCTGGGCGAGGACACCAAACAGGAATATGATGCCATCTCTCGTCTGGTCGATATCGATAGGTGGGTCAACGAAGGACGTATGACGGCAGAAGAATATGCCAAGCATGCCAATATGAAGCAGAGCAAAATGAAGAGCTGCCTCGCTCAAATTGATATGTTGAAAGATTTCCTTGAGTTTTGTGAAGCTCCCGGGGCATTTCATATTGCTCAGGACCTTAAGCTGCAAGGCCCTATCGAGGCGCTTACGAACGGGCTCGTGAAGGTCAAGAACAAGGACAAGCGAGAAGAAATTAAAAACGCAGTGTTTGTTAATTTAATGTGCCAGACATTCGGCGACGCGACGCGTGGGGTTCGCGAGTTCATCGATAATCTGATTGCTGACGACAAACTGCGCGAAGAGCAGCTGGATTATGCCGTTGAGGTTTTGGAAAGGCTTGCGGAAAAGCCCAGCGATGTAATCGTTACCACGGAATATCTTCGTGATAAGTATGGCTCTGATACCCGCTTGAAAGAGGGAATGAAGGCGTCTAGAAATGTAGCGCGCGCTAAGGCCGGCAATCGTAAGATCAAAAACGGACAGGTGCGCGCCGTTCGCAATGCGCTCTCGGATGTTAACGATGTTGACGTGGAAATACTGCACAAACTGGAGCCCGAGCAACTTGCTGATATGCAGGATGGGCTGCAGTCTCTTCTTGAGAAAGCCCAGGAAGTTCTCGATGCCGTCCAAAAGACTCTAGAAGGCTAAGCAATGCGCCTGTATCAGCGAAACGGACAAATCTATCTTGATCCTGATCCTCTTGATGCCGACTCCCTTCGTCGCAATGCTCGCTTTAAGATGACCTGCAGGGCATACGTCAGGTGTGTCGTCCAGGGCCACATTTTGCTCGAAGAGATCGGCAACTATACGGAGTTCGAAAAGATTGTTGGCAAGCTATCGAAGGTTGCCAGCCGTCTTGGTGTGGCGCTATCGGTGGATGAGGACCTTCAGGACGGCTTTACGCAGATTCGCGAACTTGCCGAGCAACGTTCGCGTTTGGGAAACGAGATCAAGCGCGGCGACCACAAACACGATGCCCACCTTGCAGAGTTCTCGGAGGTCGTCGATACCGCCATGGCGCGTCCACTTAAGGATCGCCAGATGCGCGACGCGTTTTTCTTGGCAACGATGGGACGTGCAGGCAATTTCTCGGTGCCGGGGTCGGGTAAAACGGCGACCGTTCTTGGTGCGTTTGCCTTTTTGGCGGCCCGCAACATGGTCGATCGCATTATGGTCGTGTGCCCTAAAAACGCATTTGATTCCTGGGCGACGGAGTGGAGACTGTGCTTTGGTGATAAGCGGCCGCTTAGCTTGTTTACGACGCAGGACGATGCTTACCGAAAGCTTGGAAAGTCTGACCGTCGGAGCTATATTCGCGCTCGTGTGGGCGGTTGCAATTTGCTGCTTGTGAATTACGAGGCGGCTATTGGCGTTGCTGAGGAGCTCAGCAAGGTCGCTGGAGAGCGCACGCTTTTGGTGTTCGACGAAATCCATCGCGTTAAGCGCGTTGGCGGAAAGCAAGCTAACGCCGCTCTCGTGGTTTCCAAGAGTGCTCCCTATACGTTTGCCCTGACGGGCACGCCAATTCCTAACGGATATATCGATATTTACAATATGTTGCACATTCTGTATCCGCGGGAGTATGACAACTTTTTTGGCTTTGAGAAAAGCGAGCTCAAAAACGCCGAGGACTCGGACATTGAGCTCGTGAACAACAAGTTGCAGCCATTTTATTGCCGTACGACTAAGGATGACCTAGGCGTCCCGAGGGCCGAGCCCGACGAGCTTATCAAGGTGTCGTCTGGCGAGCGTACGGATCTACTGCTCGGCGTTATTAAAAACCGTTACCGTCGCAACAAGCTGACCTTGATGCTGCGTGTGCTGCAGATGGAAAACGATCCGATCGACCTGCTCGAAACGCTTAATCCCGAAGACTATCGTTGGATTATCGAAGAAGACGAGGAGACCGGCGAGGTCGATGCCGTCGACTACTCCGATAAGATCGTGGGCATGATTCGATCTGCCGGGGCATCGAGCAAACGTGCTCGTTGCTGCTCTCTGATTGGCGACTTGGTGGCACAGGGGCGCTCGGTTATCGTCTGGTGCATTTTCATCAAGAGCATGTCCGATCTTCAGCGCGGTCTGGCTGATATGGGGATTGAGGCGCGTACGATTAACGGCCAGGATGACCTTGTCTGTCGTTCGGCAGACCTGGATGACTTTAGGGCTGGCAAGTTTCCCGTACTCATCACCAATCCTCATACGCTTGCCGAGTCTGTCTCGCTGCATTCGATTTGTCACGATGCCGTGTACTACGAGTACAGCTTTAATCTGGTCCATTTGCTGCAGTCCCGCGATCGAATCCACCGTTTGGGCCTGCCGCAAGATCAGCAGACAAGGTACTACTACCTTTCGGAAGATTACGACCTTGGAAAACCCGATCCGTGGTCGCTTGACGAGGAAATATATACTCGTCTGCGCGAAAAAGAGAACACCATGCTCAGGTGTATTGATTCCGAAATACTGGAGACGCAGCCTACCTCTCAAGAGGATTTGGATGCTATTTTTGCCGGTTTGTTTGATGACTAGTTTTGAGAGTTTGCCATGAAGCTTGCAGATATTACATCCGAGCTGCTGCATTTGTTTGCAGGTCAGAACGCCGATTGCGGGGGCGCCATTGTTGTATGGCATGATCCGTCCGGTGAATTTGAGGATGTGATTGCAGATTTGGAGCTGCCGGGCGTCACCGTTCTCGTTGATCGCGAGGGTGGTCGGTTTGCTATCAAGCGTAAGCTCAATGGCGACTTGGGCGGACGTAAGGTGCTTATATATCGTCGCTCCGCGGGGGAGCCGTCTGGCGATTGGCTGGCGGATGTTGAAGCGCGTTGCGTCCCGTTTGCTGCCGACTATGTTTCTGTGCAGCTACGCGAGATCGGCGCGGTTGATTCGTATGAGATGCGCGCGGCGTTTGAGTCCCATAGAGCCTTTTTTGCCAAGCGCCGCAACGTTATAAAGCTCAATAAGTTGCTACATTCATCGAGGGAAGTCGCTGTTGAGAACGTCGATGAGCTTGAGCTTGGCATTTTGGCTACCTGCTTGGGTGTCAGCGAGCTCGATCCCGCGGCAATCGTATCAGGCTATTTGGCACTCCTGCACGAGGGCAATGCTGATCAGGTGGTTATCTTACTTACTGAATATGAGATGAATGGCTATTTCTGCGAGCTCATTCGTCATTGGTGTGGTTTTGATGGGAACGCGCTCGAGCTATCTCGTGTTCCCGAGTTGCTGGTCTACGTGTTGCTCACCGCCTGCTCACGGTCGGTGACGGGCGGATGTCTGGACGCGCTGTCGGGACGTTTCTCTTCCCAGGCTGTTCATGCCGCGTTCTGCCGCGCTTGCGTTGATTATTGGGTTCGTGGCGGTAATCGTCTATTGCTGTTGAGTATGACAACAGCGGTTGAGCGTGAGCTTGAGCTTGGAAAGATACTCGCTGACGTTGGTCTTGACTGTATTTCAGGGGCCGACGTCTTTCCCTGCATCGATGCCACCATTCTGCGCATGCTGTTTGAGCGGGTGCGTCTGTCTGTGGACGTTGCTGATGAGGTGTTGTCGGTCGTCGCCTCTCGTCGCGGATCGCTCTGGTATGAGGAACTTGCCTGCTATTATCGCGGCGTTTCGGCTGCAGCTCATATGCAGCGTTTTTATCGCGACCATGTAGAAGGTTTTGCGGGCATGGGGGCTTTGGCCCTTTGGGGTTCTTATACCAGCGATTTCTATCGCATGGACGCTTGGTACCGTGAGCTGGTGACAGAGTTCGCCGGTGCCTTTAGAGCGGGGGAGTACGAGCTCGATGAAGACTTCCGCGCCTGCTTTGAGTCGATGGAAGCTTTGTATAAAGGCTGGTTTCTTAAGGAGCTCTCTCGCCGTTGGGCAAGCGCGTCGGGCGACGCATTGGGCTTGCAGGGATATGTGAAGGATATTCCGCGTCAGGTTGATTTTGATTTGAGCTACGTTGAGCCTGCGAATCGCCGTGGAAAGCGTATTTGGGTCATCGTATCTGATGCTTTGCGCTATGAGGTTGCTGCAGAACTCGCCGAGCGTCTTGAGCGCGAGACAAAGGGTCAGTGCGAGCTTGGCGCCGTGCAAGGCGTGTTTCCTTCGATAACCAGATGCGGTATGGCTGCCTTGTTGCCTCATGGAACGATGCGTTACGAGGCATGCGGAGAGGGGGGATCGGGCTTTGGCGTGTTTGTTGATGGGGGGTGCGTCGATACTATCGATTCTCGCCAAAAGGTGATTGGCGAGCATTATGAGGGTGCTGTTGCGGTTCGCTATGACCGTTTCGTCGGCGAGATGGACCGTGCCGAACGCAAGAAGGTCGTAGGAGACGCGAGTGTTGTCTATATCTATCACGATCTCATTGATGCCATTGGTGACAAGGCCGCAACCGAGCGCAGGGCGTTTCATGCCTGCGATGAAACAATTGACGAGTTATCGGTGCTGGTCAAGCTCATCGTGCGTGAGTTTATGTCGTCTCGAATCATCATTACGGCAGATCATGGGTTTCTGTACACCGCAGAGCCGCTTGCCGAATATGATCATACGAGTGTTGCGGACGTGGCGGGCGACGTCATTGAGGCTGGACGCCGCTGGGCTGTTGCCTCGAGCGATTCTGAGTCCGATACGCTGCTTAAGGTTGCTCTACCCGCTTCTGCTGATAGCCTCGTGGGCTTTTCGCCACGTGAATGCGTGCGTTTGCGACGTCCCGGCGGAGGCGAGAACTTTGTCCATGGCGGCATATCATTGCAGGAGATGTGTGTGCCGGTTTTGACTTTTAGCAATAAGCGCGCCGGAACGCGTGGCTTTGTCGCATCGAGCCCCGTTGGCTTGTCCCTCGTTACGCAACTTGAATCCATCTCGAATACGTCTTTTTTCCTGGAGTTTCTGCAAGATGAGGCGGTGGTCGGCAAGATCCTTCCTGCGAACTATGAAGTGTTTGTTGCCGATCGCAGCGGAAACCCTGTAACCGACATTGCAAGAATCGTAGCCGATTTGACTGAAGTCGATGCGAGGGCGCGCCGCTTTAAGGTAATGCTGACGGTGCGTCCAACCGTTGAACTTGATGAACGCGCGGAGTATGCACTTTGCCTGAAAAACGCGGATAGCGGCGAAGAGCGTGTTCTTCAGACGCTGCACTTCCATGTTTATCTGGGTCGTGAATGGTAAGTGGGGGCTGAATGGGGAGGTTTCACCATGAAGATCGAAGTTGATGTGGACCAACTGCGCGAGAGTCTGCTCGATCGCGCGGGGAGTGCAGCAGGCGTGGGCTTTCCGGCTGCCATGCTCGACGTAGTGGATATCGAGGACGAGTCGCCCCAAGAGCTCCTAGCCCGAGCCGAACGCGAAGGCCTCGACCTCCGCGACTTTGCCGCGGGCGACGATACGGACGACGGCTGGTAGCCACAGCCGCCCCTTAACCTTATCCCCTCAATAACTTGCGGTGAAATAGGGACTAAATTGCGCTTTGGAGTGCATAAACAGTCCCTACATCACCGCAACTTTTTTGATTTGTGCCGTTATTAAAGTCTGTGGTAACGTTCGGGGCTCAAAAGGTGCCGCTCGCACTTGTTGCTCAACAAATGGCGTTGTCAGCTGGGCTAAGTTAATACATGTCGGCATTGGTCGCGGGACTGCTTGCCATGGGTGAACTCACTTAATTACGTGACAAGCATCCTGAATGTGGCGTTATGCGCTTTTCCGGACAAGGCCTATCGACCATTCGATTTGTCTCAGTACGAAAGGACGAGCAATGAGCAAGGAATATCTCACAATTAGGATTTACAGCACGAAAGATGCTCGGGAAGCTATTCTTGGACAAATGGCTGACAACCTGAATGCTACGTTCCAGATGGATGATGGAAAATACAAACGTCAGGTTGAGTTTTCGTGCAATAATCCTCAATTGTGCAATATTTTGGGCTCAAGTGGAGCCGACCAAGAAGGTATTGAATCTGAAGTTACGCTTTATGGTGAGGATCTGCTTTCCGAGTTTTCCGGTCGATTCTGGTCATGCCATGAGCAATTTGGCGATGTCGTGCGTCTTAATATCGGAATCGCTACTGAATGCGATTACTACGGCAATTTGATTAGCGCGGATATCGAGAAGTTTATCAGGCCTTTTTGTAACGTCTTGAAAGGCGTTTCGTGCGTTATCGATATCAATGACGGTTTCGGGAATATCGACCCGTTCTTTTATGACGGGGGAACGGGTGAGCTAACTCAGGTCAAGTTTTCGCCTGAGGATCTCCGCCATAAGGATACCGAAGGTTTTACATTTATTAGAACATCTTTCATTTTTGAATGGCGACAGGCTGTCGTTGCGGCCCTTTGCTCGCGACTATTGTTCGGAAAATGCGATCATGTCGATCCTGCTTACTTTGCATCGCTGGTTGTCGATAATGATGTCGAGAAAATAACGGATGCTGCGAAAAAGCTTAATGCCGATAATCTCCTATCCTGCATCGATCTGTATGAGCTCTATAAAAAAGGTCATTTCGATGGAGTTGCGACTGTGCTGAGGGTGACCCCTGATAAACAACCTATCAAACAGCCCGGGTTGCTGCTCGCGCACTTTGTTGCACTCGACGATATTGATAGCGTCGAAGTAATTCTTGATAAGGTCTCTATCGGCAAGCGTTCTAAAACTGGTATCTGCAAAGAGCTGCGCAAATATCCCGATAATGCCTCCAAGCAGCTTGTTATCGACCGCCTTGAGCTGCCAGAAGAGGAAGCACGCTATGACGATCCCAATTTGAGGGATCCGCTTGAGCCGGTAAAGCCCTGTGCCGGCTATTTTGAGGCCGAAACGCAGTACCTCGGTGTTCGCGTGACCCTAAAGAACGGAACGGTTCTAAAGGACGGCACGATCGACTATTGGCAGTACATAGGCGTCAAGGCGACAAAGCAGAGAAACGAAGCGCGCCAAAAGCTGTTCGGCCTCTGTAAAACCGGCAACGATGTCGTTCGCGCGCTCTGCGTAATGTTCCCCACTTCCACAGAGTGGGTCAAGACTGTTAAGACCGCCAATAGGCCGCTGGAAAAGGAAGCTTTCTGCGGCTTGCTCGGCGATGTTGCGCGGGGGTTGAAGGCAGTCGAATCCGTCGACCAGATTGACAATATCGTGGCGCTGGGAAGAACATACGGCCCAGACTTTTCGGTGACGACCGACATCGACCCGCAGCTTGACACGTTCTATGAGCCCACGTGTTTTGACGACGGCGGAGTGTCCGGCTGGAGCGCGATCGATATGTATGACGACTTTACCGAGAACGCATGGGACCTCAAGTGGGATTTCACCACAGGGGAGTGCGTTTACGACAAAGGTTAGGGCGCTGAGCGCAACGGCTCCTGTGGGATGATGCCGAGCGATTGTCTGAAGTTGCATGGGGGGTGGCAATGCGCGCCCCCCATGCTTTTCGAGTTCGCTGAAATCGGCCTGTGGCTACGACGCCAGCGTGGCGATGACGGCTTCGTCGCCGGCGTATATGAGGGTGTTGCCGTCGGGGATGATCGTTTGGCCGTCGCGTTTGATCATCACGACGATAAAGGGGTGCTTGCCTTGCGGCACGTCGCGCAGGCGCAGCCCTGCCAGGCGACCGTGGGATGTCACGGTGACCTCGCGCAGTGTAACCTCGGCACGATCTTCAAACGTCGGCGCTGCCATCACCAACAGGTCGCCTTCCTCGATGACGGTATCGCCATTGGGCAGCACCGGGTGTGCACCGTCGCGCAGCACCAGGGCTACGAGCATGTCCGTGGCACTGCCGATGTCCGCGAGCGAGCGTCCGGTAAACGGATGGCCCGCGCCCACCTTGAGCTTGACGAACGACATGCCGTCCTCGTCGCAGTAATCGTTAAACGTACGGCGCACGTCGCCGGCCGCATCGATCATGTCGAGCTTCTTTGCCACCGCAGGCAGCAGCGAGCCCTGCACCACAATGCTCGCCACGGCAATCACAAACACCAGGTCAAACAGGTCGTGACCGCCGGGAACACCGGCCACCACGGCAAAGAGGCTAAACACGACCGAAGCCGCACCGCGCAGGCCCGCCCAGCTTACGAGTGCGACCTGGCGAGGATTGGACTTAAAGGGCGCCAGCAGCAGACCGACGGCGATGGGGCGGCTCACAAAGAGCATAAACGCCATGAGTGCCAGGCCCGGTAGCAGCATTTGCGGCAGGCGTGCGGGCGTCACGAGTAGGCCGAGCAAAAAGAAGATGGTCATTTCGGCCATCTCGGTGAGGGTGTCAAAGAAGTGCGCCAGCTCGACCTTACCGGTGATGTCGCTCGCACCCAGCACAATGCCGGCAAGGTACACGGCTAAAAAGCCGTTGCCGCCCAGGTAGCTCGGCAGCGCGTAGGCGACGATCGCCACGGCGAACAAAAAGATGGTCTGCGCGCCCTCGGCCGTTGCGTGCGCGCACTCAATCAGGCGGCCCGATGCCCAGCCGATGACAATGCCCAGGCCCACGCCTAGGATGATCTGCTTGGCCAGCAGCACGGGGATGTTGATGTCGCCGCCGGCCGCAAGGGTTGCAAGCACGGCGGTGAGCATGTAAGCGACGGGGTCGTTGGAGCCCGATTCGACCTCGAGCAGCGAGTCGGTGCCGTCCCTCAGCGAAAGGTTGTGCTCGCGCAGCACGCTAAAGACGCTCGCTGCGTCGGTCGACGCCACGACCGAGCCCAGCAGCAGACCGCCGATCCAGTCGAAGCCTAGCGCGAAGTGTGCAAAGGCGCCCGTGATGCCGGCGGTAATGACGACGCCGAGCGTGCTCAGCAGCACTGCAGGTGCGGCGACAGGTTTGGCGCGGTCGATATTGGTGTTAAAGCCGCCGTAGAACATGATGAACAGCAGCGCCGTGCTGCAGACGGTTTCGGTGAGCGCGTAGTCGCTAAAGTCGATATGCGCCGGCCCGTTGACGCCCAGCAACATGCCCAGCGCGATAAAGATGAGCAGGGTGGGGAAGGGGAGTTTTTTGCCGACGGGTTTGATGGTCAGGCACAAAATGATGACGAGGCCTATAAAGAGAAGGATCTGGTTCATGGATAGTGTCCGCTCCTGGGTGGTTTGCGTGGCACGGTCAGTTATCTGCGGTTATTTGTACCCAAAGGTGGTGGGTTTATGGGAACGGATTGCGGGCGTGCGCATTTTCGACACGAGGCTGCGGCGTGTGCGAAGCTGGTCGGGAATCAGCTGTCGGCGGTGCACCGTGAACTGCGCGCGCGGGCGTGCGGCCGCTAACGACCGTTGGCGACGCGGGGCTCTTCCCAGCTTTATTGCAACGGAGTACAATGGGTAACGTTTAAGTTCAACTTGAAGTTTTAGTTGCGGCTCCGGGCTTCGCCCGTAAGGTAGGGAAAGGCGTTCCATGGCGATCTATGTGACATCCGATGCTCACGGGCACGTGCGCGCGCTGGACGAGGCCCTTTCCAAGATCTCGCTAACGTCCGACGACACGCTGTACGTGTTGGGTGACATGATCGATCGCGGTCCCGATCCGGTCGGCGTCATCAACTTGGTGCGCTCGCTGCCCAACGCTCGCGTGCTTAAGGGTAACCACGAGCAGATTATGCTCGACGCGATCATCGGCCAGGACCCGCTTGATGCCGAGACCTGGGATATCAACGGCGGTTGGACCACGCGCCAGCAGCTCAACGAAATGGAGTTTGAGGCATACGAGGAGCTGGTGCGCTGGGCTGCCTCCCTGCCGCTCTATGCGGTGGCAGAGACTGCCGAGCGACCGTATCTGCTGGTGCACGCCGGTATTCAGACTGAGGCAGCGCGTGCGTTTTTGCTTGAGCATGGTGTCGATTGCGGTGACGGCAGGGGAGCGGTCGATGCCGATAGCGAGTTGCTGCAGCAAATGCTCGCCGTGCAGTCGTCCGATGATCTGTTGTGGATTCGCCACGGCTACTGGGATTCACCGACGGGGCTGCTTTCTGCCGAGGGCAAGGGTCCGGTCGTGGTGAGCGGCCACACGCCCACGGTATCGCTGGGGCGTTATTGCGAGGTGGGCGGCCTGGCGGGGCTCGATGAGGAGTCGGGGCGCGGACAGATTGTGCGCTTGGGCGGTGAGGATACCGCCGGCGTTCCCGACCGCATCGACATCGACTGTGCCGCCGCCACCGGCTCCGAGTTCGGCCGCGTAGGCATTCTGCGCCTAGACGACGGGGCGGAGTTCTATGCAAACATTCTGCCCGGCGAATAATCGGTGCAAAGGGTAGCTAATTTGGGACGGGGCTTTTTTGACTACTTTTGCCCTTCTGCCCATCAAATGATTTTTCTGGGGCGGGGATTACATAATCATTTGGCTGCCCGCTGGCTAAGTGAGTAGACTTTTTTGGAAATGCCGAGCACCCAACATGTTTGCCTCAATAAAACCGCAGGTCACAGACTTGTGCTTTGTCGGTGTGGTCGGGGATTCGGTAAAAGTCTACTCACTTAGTTTTGCGTGATGCATATTGTCCGCAACAAGACCCCAGCCCGGGTAATTCCATCGCAAATTCCGGTGGCCGAGGCAGCTAATTAGACACCGTACGGGTTGCGGGCTCGTTCTATGCGCTGGCGAATGTGGGCGTACTCGACAATCAACAACACCAGCAGTAGGGCCATGATAGCCAGGTAGCTCACGACGGCACCCATCAGCCCCAGTAGGTTGATGAGGACCATCGGCACCACCACGCTCACGGCAAAGCAAATGAGGTAGATCTTGGTGACATCGCCGGCGTGGCGCAGCACTGTGATGATGGCGTAGATAAAGTCGATGGCTGCGGTGATGCCGCCGGCGACGACCATCAGCAGCGCCAATGTGCGGTAGCGCTCAAAGTTGAGGCCGTACATAAAGCTCATAAGGGGAATGCCGGGGCCTGCCATAAACGCGGCGCATGCGCCAGTGAAACCCAAGATCAGCGCCATAACGGCGACAATAATTAAGTCAAAGCGGCGACGCTTGCGCGGGTTAGCCCAAATGCTCGACAAACGCAAGAGCTGCGGTTTATAGATAAAACCAACGCTCAGCAAAATGGCCTGCGCCGGAAAGAATAGGGCATTAAAATACAGCTGATATTTGTAGGCCAGCGTGCCTTCCATCACAAATTTGGGCATGCTCTCGATAAGGTTGAACAAAAAGAGCGCGCCAAAGAGCGGGGCGCACTGCGCAAAAAGGCGGCCGACTTCGCGTATGCTCACGCGACGCGATTTTTCGGTTTCGAGCAGGGCGAGCGGGGCGGTGACCAGCACGAGTGAGGCAATGGCGGCGACGCCCATGGCCATGGCCGCGATGGGCATGCTGCGCGTAAGGAACAGCGCCGCGCTAAAGACCGCGATGACGCCGGCGGAACGCAGCGTTTGGCTCATGCCGGCCAAATAGAGCTTGTCGGCCTGCTGCAGGCGGCCCTCGTACACGTCGGCGATGCCGTCGATCACCTTATAGAGGTAGACGCCCAGGCCGATCGTCGCCATCTGCGCGTCATAGCCGCGGGCGCTGCTGTACATGAGGCCGCAGCCTAGGGCGAGAGCTCCGCAAAGCCAGCGGTTGAGCTGGTAGGAGGCAAAGGACGTCTTCTCGTCGATGTCCGAGACCTGAAAATTGCGCACGCCGTAGTTGCACGCGATCATGATGAGCGTGCCGGTGACAAAGGCGATGGAGAACTTGCCGGCTTCTTCGGCGCCCACGAGTTGCGTGGACACGATAGTGAGCAGCGGAAACGCCATGCCCCACACGGCGGTGCCGAGGGTATTCCAAAGGTAGTCGCGACGGGTGGCGTGCTCCTCGTATTCGGCTTCCTGCATGGAGAAACCGCCGCCGTAGACGGCGCCGAGCAGGCGGTTCCACCAGGCATTGACCATGCGGTGGATGGGGCCGGGCTGGCGATCGTGCTCGCGCCGACGACGCGCGGCTTGGCCGCTATTTGGCCCGCCGGCGTTACGCTGGCTTAGCTCTTGGATGCGCGCGAGCTCCTCGGCGGTGTGCGATGCGGGGAACAGGCCATTCTCGATGCGTCCGCCCTGCCCGTGGGCCCCGCCCGATACAGCGGGGTTGGCGATGCCGTTGCGGCGGGCGATGGCGCGGCGGATGCTATCGAGGGGCGAAATGCTCAAGGCGGGTCCTTTCTATTGCTGCGTTCTAGTATAGACGCGACGATGTCACTCATGTTTTTGAACGGATTGTTCAATATTTTCGGGGGGCGGCAGTAAATTGTCGGTGAGCGTGCGGTATCCTGTTGAAGTTATGTGATACCACGATGCCGCCCGCGCGGCACCAAGGAGCTTCTACCTATGGACGTCGCCGCATTCTTGCTGGCTCTTGTGCCGATCATTTGGCTTGTCGTGATGCTGCTGTGCTTTAAATGGCCAGCTTGGAAAGCCGCCATCGGATCGTTTGTCCTTTCGTGCGTGCTTGCCTTCGCATGGTGGCACCTGCCGGCAGCGCAGATCGCGACCGCCTCGCTCGAAGGCTTTTTGATGGCCCTGTGGCCCATCGTTTTGGTAATCATCGCCGCGGTGTTCACGTATAACCTGTGCGTTCGCACGGGCGCCATGGACGTGATCGGCAGCATGATCACCTCCATCAGCAGCGATCGCCGTCTGCTGGCGCTGCTTGTGGCCTGGTGCTTTGGTGGCTTTATGGAGGGCATGGCCGGTTTTGGCACCGCCGTTGCTATTCCCGCCGGCATGCTCGCGGGCCTGGGCTTTGAGGCCGTGCCCGCCGTGCTCATCTGTCTGCTGGCCAACGGCGTGCCCACGCCCTACGGCTCCATTGGCATTCCCACGGTGTCCGTTGCCGGTCTGGTGGGCCTGGACCCGCTACATTTGGCGACCGTTCAGATGGTGCAGTTGGCGCCTTTCTTTGCGATGATGCCTCTGTTTATCGTGCTGGTTGCGGGTCGTGTCGCCGATGACCAGGGTAATGTTGCGGGCGTTGCCGAGCGCCTGAACGGCGTGGCGGGCATCGCCGTGTTCTCCGGCGTGTCCTTTGCCGGTGCGGCTCTTGTCGTTGCTATGTTTGTGGGTCCCGAGCTTGCCGTCGTCGTCGGTTCCATCGTTTCGCTCGCGCTGACAGCTGCGCTTGCCATGCGTGCCGAGAAGTCGGGGCATCTGGACGCACGCTTCCACATGAATATCGAGGCCGGCGAGCAGCTCACCGCTAAGTCGGCGCTTTCGGCTTGGTCGTGCTTCATCCTGATCTTTGTGCTGCTGTTGGGAACGTCTAACCTGGTGCCTGCCGTGCATGCTGCGCTCGCACCGTTTGCGAGCCAGGTGCAGGTGTATTGCGGCGAGAACCCCGGCACGCTCACGTTTTCGTGGATCAACACGCCGGGCGTCTGGATTTTCCTGGCGGCGTTTGTCGGCGGCGCCATTCAGGGTGCTTCGCCGCGCATGATGGGCAAGGTACTGGCCGCGACCGTCAAGCAGATGATGCCGACGGTCATTACCATGCTTTCGGTTCTGGGCTGTGCCAAGGTTATGGGCTATGCGGGCATGATCTCTTCGATCAGCGCGTTTTGCATTGCGGTCGCCGGTGGCCTGTACCCGATTCTGGCTCCGTGGATCGGCGCGGTCGGTGCATTCGTGACCGGTTCGGGCACGTCTTCTGGCATGCTGTTTGGTCCCATCCAGAGCCAGGCTGCCACCGCGCTGGGCGTGAGCGACTACTGGATGGTCGCGCTGAACGCGCTTGGCGTCGCCGCCGGCAAGATGATCTCGCCGCAGACGCTCGCTATTGGTCTTGCCGCCGTGCACGTGCGCGGCAAGGATGCCGAGCTCCTGGGCGCGGTCCTGCCCTACGCCGCCGGCATGCTGGTCCTCATGAGCGCCATCGCCATGCTCGGCCAAGGCCTGCCGCTATAGTTGGCACTTAGGGACGTTCCTTTTGTGCCGGCATCCGGGGACACTCCTTGAATGTTGCCTGTTCAAGAGTGTCCCCAACGACTCGTCGTTTAAGAACGTCCCCAATGACTACCCAATAACTAGGCCGCTTGCCTGCGATTTTTGACCGTTGGGCGGGCTTGCCGCCCTTGCCGCAAAAACGTTTTTGCATATCGGGTACAACGGGCTTTACGTGAGTAAAGTGCGCGCCGCGCCCGCGTGACGCGCTTTTAAAGGAGGCCCCATGCCTGGTGTTACCCCTGCAGAAGTTCTGTCCAACTTTGGTATTACGCTGGTCGAAGATCCCGCCGAGAATCAGCCGCGTCTGCTGGTCGATCTACCTGCTGCGGAGCTCGTCGAGCACGCCATCCGCCGTGAAGAGGGCCGCATGGCATCCAACGGCGCGCTGGTAATCGAGACGGGGGAGCGCACCGGCCGTTCTCCCAACGACCGCTTTATCGTTGACACCCCCGATGTTCACGACAAGATCGCCTGGGGCGCCGTCAACCGCCCGCTTTCGATTGAGGGCTACGAGGCCATCAAGGCCGGCATCGTCGACTATCTCAACGAGCGCGATGTGTTCGTCACCCGCGGCATGGCCGGTGCCGACCGCAACCACACGCGTCGCCTGCTCGTTGCCTGCGAGCGCGCGAGCCAGGCGCTCTTCATTAAGCAGATGCTCGCCCGTCCGCTCGCTCGCGAAATTGCGCGCACCGGCGAGCCGGATTTTTGCGTGCTCGCGGCACCCGGGTACCAGTGCGACCCTGCCATCAAGGGCCTCAACTCCAGCGCCGCCGTGGTCATCAACTTCCAGGAACGCGTGATTCTGGTTGCCGGCACCGGCTACTCCGGTGAGATCAAAAAGTCCATCTTCAGCGTCATGAATTACCTGCTGCCCGTCGAGGACGATGTGCTGCCCATGCATTGCTCGGCCAGCATGGATCCCGTCACGCACGAGACCGCCGTGTTCTTTGGCCTGTCCGGCACCGGCAAGACCACGCTTTCGGCCAATCCCACGCGCCTGCTGATCGGCGACGACGAGCACGGTTGGTCCGACATGGGCATCTTCAACATCGAGGGCGGCTGCTACGCCAAGTGCGAGGGCCTGGACGAGTTTCACGAGCCCGAGATCTTCAACGCCGTTCGCTTTGGCGCGATCTGCGAAAACGTGGTGCTCGACGAGAACCGCAAGCCCAACTACGATGACGTCTCGATCACGCACAACACGCGCGTTGCCTATCCCGTCGAGCATATCCCCAACGCGTGGACCAAGGGCATGGGCACCACCCCGAGCGTCGTGCTGTTTTTGACCTGCGATGCCTTTGGCGTGCTGCCGCCTATCTCGCGCCTGACGGCCGATGCCGCCATGTATCACTTTGTGACGGGCTTCACCGCCAAGATCCCCGGTACCGAGGTCGGCGTCACCGAGCCCACGCCTACGTTCTCCTCGCTGTTCGGAGAGCCGTTTATGCCGCTCGACCCCATGGTCTATGCCAAGATGCTCGGCGAGCGTATCGCCGACGGTCGCACCCGCGTCTATCTGCTCAACACCGGCTGGATTGGCGGCGGTTATGGCGTGGGCCATCGTATCGAGCTTGCCTACACGCGCGCCCTGGTCGCACGCGCCCTCGACGGTACCATCGAGGACAGCGAGTTCTTGCACGACGATATCTTTAATGTCGACATTCCCACCACGTGCCACGGTGTGCCGGACGGCATCCTGGTGCCGCGCCAGTACTGGCAGAGCACAGCGCGCTACGACGAGGCCGCGCACAACCTGGCGGTGATGTTTGAGGAGAACTTCGAGAAGAAGTACTCGCACCTGCCCGAGTCCGTCAAGGCCGCCGGCCCGCACGCTCAGGTGTCCGCCGAGGCCCGTCATCGCGGCCGCGGCCTGCTGGGACTCCGCCACTAGCGTCGCCACAGACCCAAAACCACCATAAAGGGGGTACCTTTGTGGTGATTTTGCTCGCACGGATGACTCGGGCTACAATACGCCTGACATATCGTCCCCTTCTCCGGATGGGGACAGCGTAAGCGCTCTTGTGACGGCACCGTAGGACTTTGAAGGTGGCCGTTGTAAGGGCGCTTTTTGTTTAGGTGCCCTCGCTCGGGCGCGCACAATGAAGGGAGAGCGTATGAAGGGCTTTATTGCCGAGGATTCATTTTGGGAGCTATTTCCACAGGCGGCGGTCGGCGTCGTAGTCGTAAAGGGCATGAAGCCCGCGGCTACGATTCCTCAAGAGGACGTGGACGCGATCGCCGCGCTGCTCGATCGCGCCAATATCGATGCGGAGCGCCACCTGACAAGCGATACCATCAGCGAGAACGCGCCGGTCAAGGCTTGGCGCGAGGCCTATCGCCTGTTCAAGACTAAAAAGGGCGCCCGCTGCTCGATCGAGAACTTGCTCAAGCGCGTGCTCAAGGGCAAGCCGGTCGGTCATATCACACCGGCGGTGGACATTTACAACACGGTGTCGCTGACCTACGCGCTGCCCGTGGGAGGCGAGGATTTGCACGCGATTGAGGGAGACCTTCGCTTGAAGGTGACCGACGGTGGCGATGCGTTCCTGCCGCTTGGCGAGGAAGCAGATGATCCGACGCTGCCCGGCGAGCTCGCCTACATCGATGATGCGGGCGCCGTGTGCCGCTGCTGGAACTGGCGCGACGGCGTTCGAACGGCTCTGTCCGACGATTCTGCCGATGCGTTCCTGGCGATTGAGTGTGTTGAGCCCGAGCGAATGGGGGACTGTCAGGCCGCGATCGATCGCTTAGCCGAGCTGCTCGAGCGCTATCTGGGAGCGACGGTTGTCGTTAAGACGCTTGTGACCCGCGATAACCCGCGCGTGGAACTGTAGCGGCGCCTAGAACCTATTGATGCCCCAAACCACCACAAAGGTGCTGTCCCCTTTGTGGTGGTTTTTATGTTGATGAGTTAACAATTGGGATATTTGGGTACGGGGGTTCGGGCATGCGGCTAAGATGTTTACCCGTTAGCATCATGCAAGCGAAAGGCGGTCGTCTCCCATGCAGCAGAACGACGAGACACGTTTTGAGGATTTTGTCGGACTGATTAGCGGGCTCTACAAGGAGATCCAGCGCATTAAGGCATCTGAGGGCGCAAGGCTGGGCCTTAAGGGTTCCGATATCATGTGCCTGTACTATCTTGAGCGCAGCAAGGACGGCCTGACTGGTGCCGACCTCGCCCGCATGGCAGGCGTGACCCGCGCTGCCGTTTCGCGCACGCTGGCGCATCTGGAAGAGGGCGGCTACGTCGAGGTCGACGATTCGGGCGATGCCGCCGTTAAGTATCGCGCCCCGGTTCGCCTGACCACGTTGGGCGGCGAGAGCATGAATGAGGCCGATCGCATTATTCGCGAGGTGCTCGACGCCACCGGCAAGGCCATGGGTGTGGAGCAGCGCGAGCAGATGTACGCGTCGCTGCGTACGATTCTCGACACCCTGCGCGAGCTGTAGGGCCGCCTAGGCATTTGCTTCCCACTAACAACTGCATCGTCCCGTTTGAGCGCGTATACCGTGCCGGGACATTGCTGTCAAAATTCCCTGCGCGGGACCTGCGCAAGAAAGGATTCGCTATGTCCGTCCGCATTATTACCGATTCTGCAAGCGATATGTCGCCGGCGGAGCACCCGGCACTGGCTGTTTTGCCACTGTCCGTCACCTTTGGTACCGATGTGTACATGGATGGCGTCGACATCGATCACCAGCGCTTTTACGAGATGCTCGTGGAGCGCGATGAGCTGCCCAAGACCGGCCAGGTCAACCCGTACGCGTTTTCGCAGGCTATCGCCGAGGTTCGTGAAGCCGGCGATGAGGCCGTGATTATTACCGTGGGCGCTAAGCTTTCCGGCACCAATCAGAGTGCCCGTACCGCACTTGCCGAGGCACCGGGCGGCGATGTGTTCGTGGTAGACAGCAACAACGTCACCCTGGGCGAGCGCGTGCTGGTCGAGTATGCCCTGCGCTTGGTGGACGAGGGCCGTAGCGCGGCCCAGATCGCGGCGGCGGTCGAGGCCGTGCGCGACCGCGTGGTGGTTATCGGCCTGCTCGAGACGCTGGAGTACCTGGTGCGCGGCGGTCGCCTGTCTGCTGCGGCCGGCGCCGTGGGTACGCTGCTCAACGTAAAGCCCGTGGTGGCTGCCGAGGACGGCCTGATCGTGCAGCTGGGCAAGGCGCGCGGTTCCAAGAACGGTCGCAACCTGCTGAACCAAAAGGTCGAACAGGCGGGCGGCGTCGACTTTTCCATGCCACTGGCGCTCGGCTATACGGGCCTTTCGGATGCGGTGCTCAAGAAGTATATCGAGGACAGCGCCGCGCTGTGGGCTGGCCACACCGAGGGCGAGCTGCCCGTTCACACCATCGGCGCCACCATCGGCACCCATGTAGGCCCCGGTGCCGTAGCCGTAGCCTTCTTCCAGCCTGCCAACTAACCGACCTGACAAAAAGGGACAGGTTTATTTTGGCAGGTTTTATCTGGGCAAACGCTACCTGCCATGCCATGTGATCCCTCGGCGATGACGGGGTTGCGGACCATCGGCCGCACGGAGGCCGCAAATGATCAGCAACCCTGCCGTCCCCGAGGGATCATTTGATTTATGCTGTTGCGGGCGGAAAGGAGCATCGATGGCGTCTGAGGGCTTTTTTGAGCGGGTGTACGAGGTAGTCGAGCAGATTCCTGAGGGGATGGTTGCCACGTACGGCCAGGTGGCGCTGCTTGCCGGTCGTCCACGAAGTGCGCGGTACGTGGGGTATGCCCTGCATAGCAATCCGCGCCCCGGCGAGATTCCCTGTCACCGCGTGGTGTTTGCCGATGGTCGCATTTGCGAGGGCTTTGCCTTTGGCGGTCCCGACGCTCAGCGCGAGCTCCTGCTGGGGGAGGGCGTGACGTTTGTCGACCCCATGCACGTCGACTTGGCCGCCTGTCGTTGGCCAGCAGGGCTCTAGCGGCTCTGCCGTGGCCAAAACCACCACAAAGGTGCCTGTCCTCTTTGTGGCGGAACGCTGGCTCCATTGATGTTTCCCCAGATAAAACCTGCCAAAACAAACCTGTCCCTAATTGGCAGGTTTAATGCGGTTAACTTATGCAGAAGGTGTGGCGGTGCGGTTTGATGCTACAAAGTAAACAACGGTGAACTATATTGTATGCAGCATCGGAGCAGGCCATAGGCGATGAAAAAGCCTGCCCTGTTGAGTTTGATTCGCATTCCTCCCCTCTGTGCGATTCAACGGTGTACTTCAGGAAAGCGCCCGTCGGCTGCCATGGTCGGCGGGCGCTTTCCTGTAGGCATGGGGCAAACCCATCAGGTCTGTTATCCCATAATGAGGTACTGACGTTTGGTTTTAGGGGGGGCACTAACTTTGATTGTTAGTCCCGCTTACAGCAACCGATCTTGGTAAATCCCTGCGGCGCTTCTTCGCCTGCGGGGATTCTTGGGCTGTCGCTTCCCAGATATGCTTCTACATGCCGCGCGAACGCTTGCCACGACCACTCGTCTTTATCGGCCTCAAGCCGATCGGGAGAAATCGCGTTGAACAGGCACGTTGGAATCTCGTGCTCGTGCAGATTCTTAGCGATACACGGTGTGCAGCCCTTCTCGTGGTTGACAGGGTTAAATGGGCATTTCCGGTCGTTGCAGGTACAAAACGCAACTGAGCTCATGGGACTCCTTCCGGTCGGTCGGGTCTGCCGTAAAAGCTGCCGTATGTTAAACAATAGGGTGTCATTGCTTAACAGGATATAGCCTCAAGGTGCTTGCGACTTAGGGGTTCTGCCAAGCGGCTGAATATCTCGGCGACCGACCTCTGAAGAAAACAAAACCGCCGCAACGAGGATTGTGCCAATCGCGGCGGTTTAGTTTGAGTGTTGTTTATTGCTCTCGACTAGTACACCATGCCCATGGCGTCTCGAACCTCTGCCAGCGTCTGCTCGGCAATCTCGTTGGCGCGACGGTTGCCCTCGTGCAGGACGTCCTTCACATAGTCCAGGTCGTTCTCGTAGCGCTGGCGACGCTCGCGGATCGGTGCGAAGTACCCGTTGACGGCCTCGGTCACGTACTTCTTGAGTTGGCCAGAGCCGCCCATGCCAATCTCCTCGGCAATCTCGACCTCGGAACGGCCGGTGCAGATGGCGGCGGTCGAAAGCAGGCCGGACACGCCGGGGCGGTTCTCGGGATCGAACGTAATCATGCGCTCGGAGTCGGTCTGGCTCTTCTTGATGCGCTTGGCCGTCTCCTCGGCGGTCATCGAGATATTGATGGCGTTGCCGTAGCTCTTGCTCATCTTGCGGCCGTCCAGGCCGGGCAGCAGCGGGGTCTCGGACAGCAGCGCGTCGACCTCGGGGAACACCTTGCCGTAGCGGTTGTTAAAGCGGCGGGCGATGGTACGGGTGAGCTCGATGTGCGGCAGCTGGTCGCGACCGACGGGCACAACGTTACCCTTGCAGAACAGGATGTCGCAGGCCTGGTGTACCGGATAGGTGAGCAGAAGGCCGGTGAGCTCGTGGCCCGAGGCCTCCATCTCGGCCTTGACGGTGGGGTTGCGCGCCAGCTCGGCCTCGGAGACCAGCGACAGGAACGGCAGCATGAGCTGGTTGGCGGCGGGCACGGCGGAGTGCGTGTAGATCATGGTCTTGTCGGGGTCGATACCGCAGGCAAGGTAGTCCATGACCATGTTATACACGTTGTCCTGGATGTGCTCGGTGGTGTCGCGGTCGGTGATGACCTGGTAGTCGGCAATGAGCACGTTGGTCTTGGCGCCCATATTCTGCAACTCCACGCGGCCCTTGAGGGTGCCAAAGTAGTGGCCTAGGTGCAGACGGCCGGTGGGGCGGTCGCCGGAAAGCATGGTGAACTTCTCGGGCGTCTTGGCCAGGCCCTCGCGAATGGCGTTGCTCTTTTGCAGCGCGACTTCGTAGCTGTTCTCGTTTGGCATGATTGCTCCTAACGTATGTTCATGGGTCAAGATGATAACGCGTTTATTGAGAGGGGCGGGCGAAAGTGGGCAAGGGGGTGGTAAGGCGAGACGTGCGTGGCGGTCGAGGCGCGGTCACGAGTGGCCGACAGCAAGCAGAGCGACCTTCTGCAGCAAACCTTAATGCCTGTGGTGGCGCTCTTCCTTACGCTCCCCGGCCGCTTGCTCCTCCTGCTTAAAGGCGGGGTCGTCGGGGGTTATCAGCTCGTCTTCGTGCGTGCGCTTGTTGTAATGGTGGCGTAGCACGGGCTCAAACAGGTGCAGGTGCTTGGCGAAGGCTGCCGAGCCAATGCCAAGGACGGTAAAGATGAGCACGCGCATGGGGACTTCGACCTGGTTGATGGCGGCCGCACCGGCCGAAAGCAGGACACACCAGGCATAGATAAGCAGCACAGCCTGCTTTTGGTTATAGCCCTCTTGAATGAGGCGGTGGTGGATGTGGCCTTTGTCGGCCTGCCCAATGCTAATGTGGGCGCGCTTGCGGCGCACGATGGCGCTAAACGTGTCGATGATGGGTACACCGGCAACGATGAGCGGAATGATAAGCGAGGTGAGCGCGGCGGTGCGGCTCACATTAAGCAGCGAAATGGAGCCAAGCGCAAAGCCCAGCAGCAGCGACCCCGAGTCGCCCAGAAAGATGCTCGCGGGGTTGAAGTTGTAGCGCAAGAAGGCCAGGCAGGCGCCAAACAACGCGATGGAGAGCGCGGCGGCATCGATGCGGCCCGAGAGAACGGCCATCGAGAACATCGTGAACGATGCGATGCCGCAGATGCCCGTGGCCAGGCCGTCAAGGCCGTCGATGAGGTTGATGATATTGGTGAACGCCACCAGGTAGACCACGGTGATGGGGTAGGCGAGCCAGCCGAGCATAATCTCGCCGGGGGCAAGCGGGTTGAGGATGACGCCGATGCGCAGGCCGCCGATGCAGGCGATGAGCGCGGCGAGGACCTGGCCGGCGAGCTTTTGCTTGGGCTTAAGCTGGAAGACGTCGTCGATCGCGCCGGTCGCAAAAATGACGGTAAAAGAAAGCGCCAGCATGGGGTAGCTAATGTGCAGGCGCGGATGCGGGACCAAGACGGGCGGCCAGCCCAGATGCCAGGTGCCCATAATCTGAACGATGCAGGCAACGACCAGGCCCAAAAAGACCGCCGTACCTCCCAAGCGCGGGATGGGCTTGGTGTTGATACGGCGTTTTGAAGGATAGTCAACGGCGTCGAGCTTGATTGCCAGACGTTTAACCAGGGGCACCGTGAGGAAGGTCGTGATATATGCCGCGGCTGCCACGCAAAGGAACGGTATGTAGCTCGTGGATGAAGCCATGTATCAAAAACCGCCAAGCGTCGAAGGAAAAGGTCAAAGGATGCCATGCCGCAAAGGGTATAGCTGACCCATGATACTCGACCAAAGGGGGTGCGGGGAATCGCGCCAATCGATAATCACGTGCTTACCAGATATTGGGATGTTGGCGGGGGTTCTGCCGAGTGCCGTTGGGTGTCATACGGGATCTGCGATGGCTATTTTTGGCAAAAACGGCAAAAGAAAACCACCCCCCACGTTACGAAAATGAACCCACCTAAAACAGGTGGGTGCCCTCATCGACCGTTCCAGCGTCCTTAACAACGAAGGATACCTGTACTACGTACGACTGTGTGGGCTCCCTAAATAAACGCGACGGTTCACCCAGTTGCTCCGCGGGGGGCGGAATACCTATATCATAAAGCGGCACTTTATCGATTCCAGTCTTGACATTACAAAAATCGTGTCGGACGATTACGGCGCCTTGGGCTCGAGCCGTCTGCGCGGTTGGTCCTTTTGCGTTTGAGCTGCTGAATCGTTGTTTTGGAGCATGTTTTTATGCCGACGTCGTTGACCGAACTTTTTTCGCCTGCCTGCCATTTGTGTCCGCGCCGTTGCGGTGCGGCGCGCGATGAGGGTGCGCGCGGCGTATGCGGTGCTAACGACACGCTCAAGGTGGCCCGCGCGGCGCTTCATATGTGGGAGGAGCCGCCTATCTCGGGCGAGGCCGGTTCGGGCACGATTTTCTTTAGCGGCTGCTCGCTCAAATGCGTCTATTGCCAGAACCACGAGATCTCGACGGGCAATTTTGGGCTTGAAATTTCGCCTGAGCGCCTGGTCGAGATTATGTTGGAGCTGCAGGACCAGGGTGCAAACAATATTAACTTGGTGACGGCGACGCACTACGCGCACCTGCTGCCGGCTGCGATTGCCGCGGCACGGGCGCGCGGGCTGGTTGTTCCAATCGTCTACAACACGAGCGGTTATGAGCGCGCGAGTGCCGTGGCGGCGCTCGGCGATCTGGTCGATGTGTGGCTAACCGACTTTAAATATGCCGATGCGGGGCTTGCGCAGTCGCTCTCTCATATTCGGGACTACCCCCGTGTGGCCGTGTCGGGTTTGGCGCAAATGGCGCGCGAGATTGAGCGTCGTGGGGGAGAGCTGGTGGACGAGGACGGGCTCATGAAGCGCGGCATGATCGTGCGTCACCTGGTGTTGCCGGGGCATGCGGACGATT
This sequence comes from Collinsella sp. LCP19S3_A7, assembly GCF_052121995.1. Classification (NCBI taxonomy): domain Bacteria; kingdom Bacillati; phylum Actinomycetota; class Coriobacteriia; order Coriobacteriales; family Coriobacteriaceae; genus Collinsella; species Collinsella sp. LCP19S3_A7. The sequence goes on from NZ_JBQKDE010000001.1 coordinate 280,575, forward strand.
CGTGTCGCGTGCTAGACCTGGTGTGGCAGACGGTGGGTGATGTGCCGATCTCGGTCATGAACCAGTACACGCCCAATGCGCTCATGCGCGAGCAGGGCGGCGACTTGGCGCGAGCCGTGACGCGCGAGGAGTACGAGCGGGTGCTCGACCATGCCGACGACCTGGGCTTTACGACGATGTTCTGGCAAGAGGGCGGAGCGGTAGACGAGAGCTTTACCCCAGCCTTCGACACCACCGGCGTCCTCACCAGCGCAAAGTAGCTCTTTTGAGCAGTCTTTTTGGGACGGGGCTATTTTAGCTGCCCCTGCCGTTAATCGTCCAAATCGTTTTCGCTATCTGCCTGGGTAGCTAAAAAAGCCCCGTCCCAAAAAGACTGCTCCCGGTGGGGGTCGAGCTACCATCCGAAAAGTAGTCAAAAAAGCCCCGTCCCAAAAAGACTGGGTATTGGGCGTTGACAGCTGGCGAGCCGTAGGTAAAATATCAACTTGTCCTGGGGACGTAGCTCAGTTGGGAGAGCGCTGCCGTCGCATGGCAGAGGCCGAGGGTTCGACTCCCTTCGTCTCCACCCTTGGATTTGATAAGCCGTCGACATTGTGTCGGCGGCTTTTTTTGAAAGAAAGGGCTGCACCATGGCCGAGCTTGATTCCCAACCATTGTCCGACGAGGAGCGCGCCGAGTTGGAAGAGCTCCGCGCCGAGAAGGCCCGCCGCGAGGCCCAGGAAAAGGCCCGGCGCGAGCGTGAGGAGCTGGCTGCATTGCGTGCCGAGCATGCGAAGGCTGAGGAGGCTGCCGCGAGCGCCGCATCCGAGCCGGCGCCCGCGCCCGTGCTCAAGCCCGCCGCTGCGAAGCCTGCGCCTGCTGCACCCAAGCCTCAGCCTAAGAAAGCCGCCCGCCCCAAGCCCGCCGAGCCCAAGCCGAGCCGTGACGAGATGACGTTTGCCCAGCGCATGGTCACTTCCAAGGAGCCCACGGCCGAGGGCGAGATCCCCGGTATGGCCCCGGCTCAAAAGATCATCATCGTGCTCGCCTTGGTCGCGTTTGTCGTCTTTATGGGCTACACGATCATGACCAGCATGGGCCTGCTCTAACCGATTTGCATCGGGCGTCATGTCCGCATGCTCTGCTCTCGTCCAACTCTTAAATTCTGCACCACGCATCCGAAAGGTCGCCCCATGGCTTTGACCGACATCTCGCATCCCACCGACATTGCAATGCTCACCGATCTGTACGAGCTCACTATGGCCCAGGGCCTGTGGGAGAGCGGCAAGGCCAATGAGCAGGGCTGTTTTACGGCGTTTTACCGTGACCATCCGTTTGGCAGCGCCTATGCCGTCATGTGCGGCACCGCCGAGCTGCCCGAGCTGGTCGAGAACCTGCGCTTTACGCCCGAGGATATTGACTACCTCGCCTCGCTCCAGGCCCCGGCCGGCGGCGCGATGTTTAAGCCCGAATTCCTCGACTACCTGCGCGGTTTTCGTGCGCATGTAAATATCGACGCCGTCCCCGAGGGCGAGCTCGTCTTTCCGCGCGAGCCCATGGTGCGCGTCACCGGCCCTGCGCTTGAGTGCCAGCTGCTCGAGACGGCGCTGCTCAACATTGTCGGCTTCCAGACGCTTGTCGCCACCAAGACGGCGCGCGTGGTGTTGGCGGCGGACGGCCGTCCCGTGGCCGAGTTTGGCCTTCGCCGCGCCCAGGGTCCCGATGGCGGTCTGGCCGTCGCGCGCGCGAGCTACGTTGCCGGCTGTTCCTCTACGTCCAATGTGCTCGCCGGTCGCCGCTACGGTATTCCCGTCTTTGGCACGCATGCGCACAGCTGGGTGATGAGCTTCGATTCCGAGCTCGAGGCCTTCCGTGCCTTTGCCAAGTCGAGCCCCAAGAACTGCACGCTGCTCATTGACACTTATGATGTGCGCGAGGGCTGCGAGCATGCCATTACGGTTGCCAAGGAGATGGAGGCGGCGGGCGAGCGTCTGGCGGCCATTCGCATCGATTCCGGCGACCTCGCCAAGCTGTCCAAGTATGTCCGCGGCCGTTTCGATGCCGAGGGCCTGCCCTATGTGGGGATCTCGGTTTCCAACGATCTGGATGAATACACGATTCAGTCGCTGCTTGACCAGGGCGCGCCCATCGATAGCTTTGGCGTGGGCACTAAGCTCGCGACCTGCTACGACCAACCGGCGCTGGGCGGCGTGTATAAGCTTTCCGCCCGCCGTGCGAGCGAGACGGACCCGTGGACGCCGGTGGTCAAGCTCTCCGAGCAGCCCTACAAGCGCACGATTCCGGGCGTGCAGCGCGTGCGCCGCTATTACGACGGCTTTGGCGGCCCGGTCTGCGACATGATCTATGACGAGGACCATCTGGCGGGGGAGGGCGCCGCGCGCGGCAATACCCTCGTGGCCGTGAACGATGCCGCCCTGGTGACCGACGTGTCCGAGCTTGAGTATCGCGAGCTGCTGGCGCCGATCGTGCGCGACGGCAGCGCTGTTGCCCCGCGCGAGAGCATCGAGGCCGCACGCGAGCGTTGCGCTTGGGCGCTGGACCATCTGGATCCGGTCTACAAGCGCTTCCTGTACCCGCAGACCTATGTGGTGGGCATGGAGCAGGGCCTGGCGCAGGTGCGCGACGAGCTCGTGCGCAAGAACATGGCCGCGGCTTCTGCCTTCCCCTGGGCTCGCTAATTTTCTTGGGTGTAGGGTGGAATTACGTTCCCTCGGCCGTCAGCTCGCCCGAACCCTCAACAGTTGATTGGTTTGACGTATGACGACTTCTTATAAAACGATGGTGGTAAAGATCGGTTCGTCCACGGTGGTGGGCGCCGATGGCAAGGTCAACCGCGCCTTTATCGGCGGGCTTGCCGATCAGGCTGCTGCCCTGCGCAAACTCGGCTGGCGTCTGGTCGTGGTGAGTTCGGGCGCCATTGCCTGTGGCTATCCCGTGCTGGGCTTTGACCGCAAGCCGGTCGGTGACCTGCCGAGCCTGCAGGCCTGCGCCTCGGCCGGTCAGTGCATCATCTCGTCGGCCTACGACGAGGAGTTCCATGCGCGCGACCTGCTTACCTCGCTCGTGCTGCTCACGCGTCACGACACGGCCCGTCGCACGTCCTATCTGCACGCGCGCGACGCGCTGCTGCGTCTGGTGGAACTGGGCGTGGTGCCGGTCGTCAACGAGAACGACACCGTTACCGTCGACGAGATCAAGTTTGGCGACAACGACACGCTGGCGGCGCTTGTGGGCTGCCTGGTTTCTGCCGACCTGTGCGTGACGCTCTCGGACATCGATGGCCTCTATACCGCCAATCCGCACGAGGACCCCACGGCCGAGTTCGTCCCAGTCGTGCATAGGATCGATGCCAAGATCATTGCCTCGGCGGGCGATTCTTCCACATCGGTTGGCACAGGCGGCATGATTACCAAGATCCGCGCGAGCCGCATCCTGATGACGGCGGGCATTCAGAGCGTGATTTGCTCGGGCGAGGAGCCCGATGCGCTCGTGCGCCTTGCCCGCGGCGAGAGCGTGGGTACGCTGTTCGATCCGCCGGCGGAGCGCCTGGACATTGCGCCCCGCAAGCTGTGGATTGCACTGGGCGACAAGGCGCATGGCTCGGTGACGGTCGATGACGGCGCCGCGAAAGCGCTGGTCAGCCGCGGTTCTTCCCTGCTTGCAGTGGGTATTCGCGAGGTCGACGGCACGTTTGCCGAGGGCGATGTGCTCGACGTGTGCGACCCGAGCGGCATGGTTGTCGCCCGCGGTATCGCCGAGGCCGATTCGGACGTGCTGGAGCTTGCAGCCGGACGCCGCCAGGACCAGATTGCCGGCAACCGCTTGCTGGCAGACTTGGCCGAGAAGCCCGCGATCCACCGAGACAACTTGATTGTCTTTGCATAAAGAAAGACAGCGCTGCGGATCGTTTCCCGCAGCGCTGTCTTTCTCGTGCCGGCACTTGGGGACGTTCCTATTGTGCCGGCTGATGGGGGACACTCCTTTGCTAGAAGATTCGGCGCAGGTCTCCGCGGTTGAGGGCCTCGTCGAAGAGGCGCTTGAACACCACGCTGCCGTGCAGGCCGTCGTGCTCGAACTCGTTGGTCACCCAGGCATGTGAGTTGCCCACGCGGCTGAGCGTGTCGAGCTGCAGGCCCGAATCCACGTACATGTCGTCGAAATACACCGCGGCTTGGAGCGGCACCTCGTTGCAGGCCAGGCGCTGCGGGTCGTAGATCTTGTCCCAGCTGGTGTCTTCCATCAGCAGGTCCATGGCGGGCTTGAAGGGCTTGAGCTCGGGCATCTGCTCAAACATCCACGGGAACATAGCCTCGCCGGTAAACATGAGTGGGCGCGCGAGGGTGTCGAACTCGGCACGATGGGCCTTTTCCTCGGCGGCTGCCCAGCCAATGGGCATCGTGTCGCCATCGGCGTAGATGAATTCCTGCAGCGTCCAGTACAGCGGATTCGTGCGCGTGTTGGTGCGCTCGAAGGCGCGCATCAAAAAGCTGTCTGATACCGAGGAGCCGCAGCTCAGCGTACCGTCGCCATTAACAAACGCGTGGTCGATAATCCAGTGCATGCGCTCAAAGCTCGGCTTCATGCCAAAGTCGCTGCCCATGAGCTGCAGGCGCTCGACCGTCATCGGCGAGCCGTCGGGCAGCGCGGGCTTTTGTTCCTCGAGGGCATCTGCCAGGGCCGCCACGCGCTCGACGTCGGTGGGGTAGCGGTCGTAATACTGCTGAGTCTTGGCCGCCATACGCGGGAAGGTGTGCGCGTAGACCTCGCTGGCACTCGCCGGTACGTGCGGAATGCCGCCGCAGGTAAAGCTCGCCGCCACGCCCTCGGGGAAGAGCGACAGATAGCTCAACGTCAAAAAGCCACCGTAACTCTGGCCGAGTGTGACCCAGGGCTTGCCGCCAAAGCCCACCAGGCGCAGGTACTCAAAGTCGCGCACGATGGAGCTGGCGAGGTGGCGCTTGAGAAAATCCGCCTGCGAGCGGGCCGCATCGGAGCCTGCCGCCTCGGCGCGCTCGCCCAGTGCGGCAATCGTGCGCCCGTCTACACAGCTGCTGCGCCCGGTACCGCGCTGGTCGGGCAGGACGACGCGGAAGTGCTTGACGGCCTCCTCGATCCAGCCGTCGCTTGTGGGCGACAGCGGACGCGGGCTCTCACCGCCGGGGCCGCCCTGCAAAAAGAGGAGGAGTGGCAGGTCGTCGTTGATACGGTCGGGAGCGCAAACCACGCGGTAGAAAAGCTTGATGCTCTCGGGTGCGCCGGCGATGGGCGCCGGCATGGCGCCGCGGCGCATGGTGCTGCCGACGGCCAAAAGCATCGGCTCCAGGCCGCGCCAATCCAAGGGGACGTCGATGCTGTGGTCCTCGACATAGAGGCCGGGGACGTGGTACGAAGTGATGAGGGCCATGCGGTACTTCCGTTCGTTGTGGTGTTTCGGGTTGACCAATTCTACCGCCATGCGCGAGGGCATGCACAAATCGGCTACCATGGTTGGCAAACTTCTAAGAGAAAGGGCCGTCCATGTCGGTCGATATAGCCACGTATGTCCACGATCTTGCCGTTGCCGCCAAGGCAGCGTCGGCCTCGCTCGCCACGGCGAGCGACGAGCAACGCCAGGAGGCCGTGCGCGCCATGGCCGCGGCGCTGCGCGATGGCGTCGATTCCATCGTCGCCGCCAACGAGCTCGATATGTCCGCTGCGCGCGATGCGGGGACCTCGGCGGGGCTCCTCGACCGTCTGCTGCTGACGCCCGAGCGCGTCGAGGGCATGGCCGCCGGCCTGGAGAAGCTCGCTGAGCTGCCCGATCCCGTCGGCCGCGTGCTCGACCACCGCGTACTTGCAAGTGGTGTGGACCTTACCCGCGTGAGCGTGCCGCTGGGCCTGGTCGCCATGGTGTATGAGGCGCGTCCCAACGTGACGGCCGATGCCGCGGGCATCTGCATCCGCACCGGCAACGCCTGTATTCTGCGCGGCGGTTCGCTGGCCTATCACTCGTGCGCCATGATTGCCGAACTGCTGGCCGATGCGCTCGAGGCCAAGGGTTTCCCGCGCGAGGCTATCTCGATGATCGAGTCCACCGATCGCGAGGCCACCGGCGAGCTCATGAAGCTTCGCGGCATCGTCGACGTGCTTATTCCGCGTGGCGGTGCGGGCCTGATCCAGCGCTGCGTGCGCGAGTCGCTTGTGCCGGTTATCGAGACGGGCACGGGAAACTGCCACATCTACGTGCATGAATCCGCCGACTTTGATAAAGCGCTCAACATTATCGTCAATGCTAAGACCCAGCGCGTGGGCGTGTGCAACGCCGCCGAGTCGCTGCTTGTGGACCGCGCCGTGGCAGATTCGTTTTTGCCGGCGGTCGTGGCCGTGCTGCACGACCACGGTGTACTGATTCACGGCGACGAAGCCATGTGTGCCGCATGCGTCGATGCCGGTCTTGCCGAGGGCGACGACTACGTGGCCGCGACCGAGGAGGACTGGGGCCGCGAGTACCTGGCGCTCGAGATGAGCGTGAAGGTCGTGGCGAACGAGGACGAGGCCATCGCGCACATCAACCGCTATGGCACCATGCATTCCGAGGCCATCATCGCCGAGGACGCGGACGCCTGCGAGCGCTTTTTGGATGAGATCGATGCCTCGGCCGTGTATGCCAACGCCAGCACGCGCTTTACCGACGGCGGCGAGTTTGGCCTGGGCGCCGAGATCGGCATCTCGACCCAAAAGCTCCACGCCCGCGGCCCCTTTGCCGCCGAGGCCCTCACCACCTACAAATACAAGCTCCGCGGCACCGGCCAGGTCCGCCCCTAAACCTACCAAAAAGGGACAGGTTTATTTTGGCAGGTTTTATCTGCGGTTTTGCCGGGCGACGCGTTCGCCCGGCTTTTTTCTCCGTATGCCTTTTCTGCCTTTCGGCTTGAGCCGCGGCGATATACGATAGTGACACCGTGTCCTAGCACCGACTCACCTGGAGGTATTGCCATGTCCCAGACGCTTTCCGCCGGAATCACCCGCGACCGTGCGTTCGAATTGCTCAACGAGCACAACAAGGACCCGTTCCACATCACCCACGGCGAAACGGTCGAGGGCACCATGCGCTACTTTGCGCGCGAGTTCGACCCCGAGAACGAGGAGTTTTGGGGCATCGTCGGACTGCTGCACGACCTGGATTGGGAGGAGCATGAGGACGACCCCGTGAACCACACCATCTATGCGGCCGAGATCCTCGAGGGCGAGGGTGCATCGCCCGAGCTCATCCGCGCCATCCAGACGCATACCTCGGACTTCAATGCCTCGCTGCCCAAGCCCGAGCTGCAGATGGAAAAGATCCTGTTTGCCTGCGACGAACTTACCGGCCTGATTGGGGCTGCCGTGATCATGCGTCCGAGCAAGAGCGTCATGGACTTTACGACCAAGTCGCTCAAGAAGAAGTTCAAGGACAAGCGCTTTGCCGCCGGCTGCTCGCGCGACGTGATTACGCAGGGCGCCGAGATGCTGGGCTGGGAGCTCCCCGAGCTCTTCGACCGTACCATCGCGGCCATGCAGTCCTTCGCGCCCGACCGCGACACCTTCCAGGCCTAACCTGCCAAAAAGGGACAGGTTTATTTTGGTAGGTTTTATCTGGGAAGACGCTTCCGTTGGACGTAATTCAGCGGAAGCGTTTTCTGTTTAACATGGTGGCGCTTGCGAATGGCGGCGCCTCGCGGTAGGCACCTGCGCTTCGCCGTATCCGTAACTCGGCAAACGCGACGTTAGGACGCGTTCTTGATAATCCATGTTCCGAGTCCGGTCAACAGCTGAACCTGCTTAACGGTTAGCCCCTGTTTTCGAAGCGCGAGAATCGCCTCATTGCGAAGTGGCTTGGAGACGGATTTGAGTTCCGTCGGAGCGCATCCTGCGACACTCTGCACGATTGCTGTGCCAAATGAATATGGTTTCCCATAAGGCACCAAGCGATAAGCTCGATATTGTGTTTGGGGAGGATTGCATCGAGGATCTGAAGCATGGCGATTCGGTCCTCGGCATCGTCAAACAGCAATTGCCCTCCGTTTCCACGCAACGTGACGTGGAAATAACCGGTTGGTGACTTTGAACGAGGTTTTCTCGGCATGGCCCCTCCTTTAGCTTGGATGGGCTGAAGATACCTCATTCGGAGGCCTCGGTTGTCGAGATTCAGTTTACCGACTATAGCTGCTACCTGCCGAAATGTTATTGCGTTTTCAAATTGATGCTTTTTAATGGTAATTGAGCAAGACGTGTGCGCTTGTTGCGGATACGGGCGTTGGTTGCGTCGATCTGGACGGCCCTCGCGTGATGTCATCACAAATGGGCTTCACGCATTTTCGCGGCGATAGAAAAATGGCCGGGGCTTACAAACAAAACGGAGCACCCGACCATTTACCAATTGTTTGTTGACGTTTCCCCAGATAAAACCTGCCAAAATAAACCTGTCCCTTTTTGGCAGGTTAGTTGAGGGCGGCTTGGGCTAGGCGGGCTTCGGCGTCTTCCTCGGTGACGCCCAGGGCCACGGCAATCTCCTCGATGGAGCGGCGCTTGGCTTCCTTGAGTACGCGCATGTAGTAAGAGCTGGGTTTTTTATCTGCTTCCTCGGCCTGGCGAATACGGTGCATCATTGTTTTTGCCACGCGGACCGTCTCGGGCGCACCCAGCTTGAGCTGCTGCTTAAAGTGCGTCTCCTCGAGCGAGCTGTTGCGCTCGGTAAAGGTGTCGCATTCCAGCTCGTCGTAATGGCTCAGTAGGTGCTCGGCATCTTGCTGGGAGATGGCGGCATGCAGACGGTCGGCCTGCGCCACGGGGTACATGAGGATCGTCTGCGCATGTCCCTGCTTGGTCTCGAGCAACAGCATGGGCTGCGGTGTGTCTTCCCTAAAACCGACGACGGTGCAGACTCCCTGACCCGGATGAATGACGTGTTGACCGATTGAGAACATGCTACCTCCAACTTATACGAATTTACGTATGTCTAGAATACCACGCTGACGTGCGCAAACCCTTACTTTATGCAGGAAAAGCACACAAATCCGATAGGTAAGAGTATTCGATATTCTGAGCTGCCCATGCAGATGTTTATGCATTTTCGGCGGGTGCACAACCAGCAGGCAGACCGCCATCTTTGAATGGCCTTGCGACAACTGTGGTCAATTTTGTGCATATGCAATATCGATTGACTTTACCCTGCGACAGTAGTTACCGCTTGTGATAGAGTGCTGCAAACTCTGGCTTTTGCCCTACGAGTGACCAAGAGCTCGGGGGCTTTAACACAAGGAGGATCTATGCCCGAGAAGATTGAAGAGCTGGTACGCGCTGCGCTTGCTGCGGCCCAGGAGGCCGGCGACCTTTCCGCATTTGAACTTGACGATTGCGCTATCGAGCGACCGGCTGACACTTCTCATGGCGAGTGGACCTCCACCATGGCCCTGAAGTCCGCCAAGCTGGCTCACTGCGCCCCGCGCAAGATCGCCGAGGCCGTCGTTGCCCATATGCCCGAGGATCCCGCGATCGAGAAGGTCGAGATCGCCGGCCCTGGCTTCATCAACTTCTACCTCTCCGTCGCCGTCAAGAACGCCATCTTCGGCGAGGCTCGCGAGAAGGGTATGGACTTCGCTAAGTCCAACGTCGGCGGCGGCCTGAAGACCCAGGTCGAGTTCGTCTCCGCCAACCCCGTCGGCCCCATGCATATTGGCCATGGCCGTTGGGCCGCTCTGGGCGACTCCCTCTGCCGCGTTATGGACCATGCCGGTTACGATATCCAGCGTGAGTTCTATATCAACGACCACGGCTCTCAGATGAACACCTTCGGCAACTCCATCAGCACGCGCTATATGCAGCTTGCCGACATCATCGCCAAGCAGGGCGTGGATATCGACGAGGCTCACAAGCTGCTGATTGCCGACCGCGATGCCTTTGTTGCCGACGAGAACGACGAGCATCCCGAGACCCATCCGTATCAGGACAACTTTGCCGAGACTCTGGGCAAGGACTCCTACGGCGGCGACTACATCATCGACGAGGCCGCCGAGTTCTGGCGCACCGACGGTGACAAGTGGGTCGACGCCGATCCGCAGGAGCGCATGGAGAGCTTCCGCGAGCGCGGCTACGTAAAGATGGTCGACAACATGCGTAACCTCTGCCACGCCGTCAACTGCGACTTCGATCGTTGGTTCTCCGAGCGCTCACTGTATGTGAAGGACACCGAGGGCGAGACCGCTGGCACCTCCGCTGTCGACCGCGCTTTCGAGAAGCTCGACAAGATGGGCTACCTCTACACCAAGGACGGCGCTCTGTGGTTCCGCTCCACCGACCTGGGTGACGACAAGGACCGCGTTCTGATCAAGTCCGACGGCGAGTACACCTACTTCGCCTCCGACGTTGCCTATCACTGGGACAAGTTCCAGCGCGTCGACCACGTCATCGACATCTGGGGCGCCGACCACCATGGCTACATCGACCGCGTCCGCTGCGTCTGCGACGCTCTTGGCTATCCCGGCAAGTTCGAGGTTCTGCTGGGCCAGCTCGTCAACCTGCTGCGCAACGGCAAGCCCGTCCGTATGTCCAAGCGCAAGGGCACCATGGTGACCCTGCAGGAGCTCGTCGACGAGGTCGGTTCCGACGCCGCCCGTTACACGCTCATCTCCAAGAGCTCCAACCAGATGGTCGACTTCGATATCGAGGCCGTTAAGAAGCGCGATAACTCCAATCCGGTCTACTACGTGCAGTACGCTCACGCTCGTGTGTGCTCCATTCTGCGCCGTGCCGCTGACGTTACGCCCGAGCAGGCTGACGAGATGGGCATGAAGGCCGTCGCCGCCAAGGCCATCGGCGAGAACGTCGACTACTCGCTGCTGACCGACCCCACCGAGCTTGCCCTTTCGCGTAAGCTCAACGAGCTCGCCGACCTCATCGCCAGCTGCGCTCGCGACCGCGCCCCGTTCCGTCTGACGCACTTTGCCGAGGAGCTCGCCGGCGACTTCCACAGCTTCTACGCTGCCTGCCAGGTGCTTCCGAGCGAGGGCCGTCCCGTCGACCCCGAGCTTTCGCGCGCCCGTCTGGCCGCTTGTGACGCCGTCCGCGTGACGCTCGCCCTGGTGCTCACCCTCGTTGGCGTTTCTGCACCCGAGCAGATGTAATCTACGGGTCGTTTGACCGTGTAGGTTTGGCTTTGCTGAGCCCTATAAGCCCGATCTCCCATGCGGAGGTCGGGCTTTTTGCGTTTGGCGGGGCTTTTTGGCGTGTTGAAAAATGCTACAAAAACGCAACTATACCGGTTTACGGGGCTGAATCGCTGCCTGGCGACCATAGCAACAGCAGCGAAAATAAAATCGCAGGTAGACGGCTTGCCGAATATTAAAAATGCAGGGTATGGTTGGCTTACGCCGTTCTTGCACCGTAATCCGCGATCGTTTTGAAAACGACCCCTTGGGGACGGAGGAAAACGGATCATTTTTGTCCGGTGGGAGAGCGGTGCGAAACCGTCCGCCACGAATCGGGCTTATCTACTACGTTTAGTCGCATACCCCGAACCATGCCGAAAAGTACGATATTAAAACCGCAGGTATCGGGCTTGCGATTTTAGGAAGATCGAGGGGGTGGTCAGGGGTCGCGGGTCAAACGTAGTAGATAGGCGCGTTTCGTGGCGCGGCTATTCCGGATGCCACGGCTTCACTCCTCTGGTGCGACAGAGGAAGCGCTTTTGAGGGAGAGTGTCCCTTTTGACCAGTTGTATAAGAACGTCCAATGACTAAGTTGCAGGTGGTGGCGGTTGTGTTACACTAACGCTGCGTATTTGACGCAATCATCTCGATACAGATCAATGATGCCCGTTGTGTTTTGAACGGAGCTAGACTGTTTAGCCGCCCTGAAGGTTTATGCAGGGAGCATGTGATCACAGGGCTTTAAAAGAAAGTTGAGCAAACACTGTGTCTGATCAACAGCAAGAAAATGAAATAAGCACGGCACAAACCACTCCCACTGCACCGGTTGCGTTGGACCAGATCGCGAAACCCGTACCGTCGCAGGCGTCGGTCCCCGAGACACACCAGAACGCTGCCTCGGCTTTGAGTGAGAACCCTGTTCCCGCCGCGCCTGCTACCGGGGAGGAGGCTGCGCCTGTGAAGCCCAAGCGCACGCGTCGTGTGGCCAAGCCCGCTGCGGATGGCGATGAGGCTGCAAAGCCCAAACGCCGCACCACGCGCACGACGCGTGCCAAGCGTCCGGTTTCCGCCGAGGTTTCGGCGCCGCTTTCAGATGAGGTCGCGCAGGCCCGCGCGCTTGCACAGATCAGCGAAGCCCAGGTTGTTCGTGCTCGCCGTCGTGCCGCCGAGCGCGATGCCGCGGCTCTGACCGAACTCGCGGCTTCGACCGCCCCCGAAGCGCCTTCGGCTCCGGCTCCCGAGCAGGTAGCAGAAAAGCCGGCTCCGCGCACGCGCCGTCGCACGGCGGCCAAGGTCCAGCAGGCTGCCGAGCAGGCTTCGTCCGATGCCGCCGAGACCTCGGTTCGCTCTGCGGCGGAGGGGGACGCTTCCTCTGCTGAGTCTGTCGTGCCTGCCGAGGCCGGCGGTGCATTTGTCGTCGATCCTGCTTTGCGCCCGCATCGCCGCGGCCGCAAGCCCAAGGCATTTGTCGAGGCGGAGAAGGCGGCCGCTGCCGCGGCTTCTGTCCAAGATGCCCCGGCGTTCGTCGAGCCTACAGCGGCTGTCGTGGTTTCGGCCGAGGGTGCTGATGTTCCTGAGGTCGCTGTTTCTGCCGCTGCCGAGTCTGCCGACGTTCGTCCCGGGCGCAGCCGTCACACCGCAGCCAAACGCCCAGCTAAGGCAGAGGCGAAGTCCGGCGCCGAATCTGCGGTAGCTGAGTCTACCGAGGTGAGTGTCGACACGACTCCCGAGACGGAGGGCGCCGATCGGTCGGCAGGCGAGAAGCCCAAGCGCACGCGCAAGAAATCTTCCAAGACCAAGTCTGCCGAACAGCAGGGGGATGCTGAGCAACAGCCCGAGTCCGACGCTAAGTCGGACGGCGAGACCCCGGCGACCGCCGATGCGCCCACGATGCCTGCCGTCGAGAGCGCTGAGGCCGAAGAGGGTTCCCGCCCCAACCGTCGTCAGCACAAGCGCAACGATGAGCGCAGCGAGCGCAAGGATGATCGTAACAACGACCGCCGCAGCCGTCAGCGCGACCGCAAACAGCGCAATAAGGAGCGCAATGCTGCTCCGACTGAGCCCACGCTTTCGCGCGAGGAGCTCGCGGCCATGAAGGTCGCCGAGCTTCGCGAGAAGGCCAAGGAGTTCGAGATCGAGACGACCGGCAAGAAGAAGGCCGAGCTCGTCGAAGAGATCTACACCACAGCCGCGAAGGCCGAGGGCTTCCGCGATATTAAGGGCATCCTGCAGATTCGCCCGGACAGCTCCGGCATCATCCATGCCCACGGCTACATGAAGTCCAATGACGACGCCTTCGTGCCCGCCTACCTCATCCGCTCCGCGCGTCTGCGCACGGGCGACGTGATCGAGGGTTCGCTTCGTCCCTCGCGCGGCGGCGACAAGCGTGCCGGTCTCGCCAAAATTACGACCGTCAACGGTATGGACCCCGAGCAGATTCGCAATCGCCCCAAGTTTGGCGATCTCACGCCGGTCTACCCCAATGAGCCGCTGCGCATGGAGCATGGCAAGGATTCCATTACCGGTCGCGCCATCGATATCGTGTCGCCGATCGGCAAGGGCCAGCGTGGCCTGATCGTGTCACCGCCCAAGGCCGGTAAGACCACGATTCTCAAGAAGATTTGCCAGTCTATCTCGATCAACAATCCCGAGGTGCACCTCATCTGCCTGCTCGTCGACGAGCGCCCCGAAGAGGTCACCGATATGCAGCGCTCCATTGAGGGCGAGGTCGTGGCCTCCACCTTCGATATGCCCGCCGACAACCATACCCGCGTGGCCGAGCTCGTCATCGAGCGCGCCAAGCGCATCGTGGAGTTGGGCGGCGACGTCGTGGTGGTGCTCGACTCCATCACGCGCCTTGCCCGTGCGTACAACCTGGCGGCGCCCGCCTCGGGCCGCATCCTTTCGGGCGGCGTCGATTCGGCGGCCCTGTATCCGCCTAAACGCTTCCTGGGTGCTGCCCGCAATATCGAAAACGGCGGCTCACTCACCATCCTTGCTTCCGCCCTTATCGATACCGGCTCCAAGATGGACGAGGTCATCTTTGAGGAGTTCAAGGGCACCGGCAACATGGAGCTCAAGCTCGATCGCGATCTGGCCGACCGCCGCATCTTCCCGGCCATCGACCCCGTTGCCTCGGGCACGCGCAACGAAGACCTGCTGGTCGACGAGCAGATGCGCCCGTTTGTCTTTGGCCTGCGCCGCATCCTCGCCGGCATGAACAACACCGAGCGCGCGGCAGCGTCGTTTATCAAGGGCCTCAAGGGCACCAATACCAACCAGGAGTTCCTGGTGCGTTCGGCTAAAAAGCACAGCGATTACGAGCAGATGTTCTAGCCCGTCCGCTGCACGCGACAGCAACCATAGACATGCCAGAAGGGCCGGGGTTTAGATCCTGGCCCTTTTCGTATAGCCGCTCGCCAACGATTATTGACCTCACGACCGGCAAGCAGCGATTTTCCCGTTTCAATTCCGCTTCGTCGCTTGCAATCCCCAAGGGGGTTTCGCATAATAGCAGTTAAGCTTCGCGACGGAAAACGCAGATGAAACGAACCTTATACCGTTGCTTTGGGGCTCAGGCCCCGCTTCATCTTCTCTCGCGCAGCCAACTGAATGACGCGATTTGGGTGCTGGAAGATGGGGAGAGCTCATGGCTTCTTCTGATGCAACACAACGAGCAGTCCTTGCCGGACTTTCCTGCGGGATCGGCCTTGCCGCACCCGTGGTCGTGTATGCCGCTACACTGCCGTTTTCGTCAATCAACGAGACGGTTGTCGCGGGTGCTGTTCCCTTTGCCGTGGGCGCAGTGGCCGGCGTGGGTATCTATGCCGCCTCGCTGGGTATCTCTGAGTATCGTGCGGAGCACGATGGCCGCCTGTTTGAGCCCGATGCCGTGGGCGGCGCCGCTCAGTTTAGTCGGACCTACAACGAGTTCAAGACCGCCTCGATTCCCGCTCAGCAGGAGGAGGCCGCTCCCCGGGCTGCTGCGCCTGTCACTTTGGACGAGCAGGGTCAATCCTCTTCGCTTCTTTCCGGTCTGACCGGCGCGTTTCAGCGCCGTCATGCCGATGATGGCGTTCCGACCATCGCCCGTGCCGCCAACGCCATGGACGAGGCCGATGCCTGGGCTATGATCGATAGCATGCTCGACGACGATTCGCCGGTTAGCTGCGATCCCGCTCGCTCGCGCGATGTCTATCAGGTCGCAATTGACGAGCTCACAAACGGTGAAAAGACTGGCTCCTATAACCGCGACGACATCGCTGCTGCCGCACGTGCCGTCTCGGGCTCTCATGCCGCCCCTGCGGGCAGCACTGCAGCTTTCGTGGCGCTTGTGGCCAATGCCGCCAACAATGCCGCCTATAACGGTGCTTCGTCGGCTGCGTACACCTCTGCCGCGGCGGCCGCTTCGACCGGCCAGCAGGGCGCAGCTCAGCCGGCTCCTATTGCCGACCCCTTTGCCGATGAGCCCCTGGTTGTCGACGAGGAGACCATCGCCGCTCGTCGTGCTGCCGAAAGCTCGCTTTGGGGCGCTTCGGCCCAAATGCAGGTCGCGGAGGCGGTGCCGTACAACGCCAAGCTCGCCAGCATGCCCATCATTTCCGATGCCAAGGGTGTGGATCTCACCGATTTGGACGAGCCCGCCGCCATCACTGCCTCTATCGATGCCCAGAATCGCGTGGATACCGACAGTCTCCCCGATGCCTCCCTCGAGGAAGATATCCCCATGGCCGATTATTCGGGCCACGAGAACATGTGGGCCGCCGCTATGGCGATCATGGCCGAGGTCGCCGAGCCCGCCCCCGCGCCGATGCCCACGCCTGCAGCCTCACCTGTCTCGGTTGCTCCCGTCTATGTCGGCCGCCACAGCTCCGTGTTTCCCGAGGATACCGCGCGTATCTCGCGCGAGGGTATCGAGCGCGCCGAGGCTATCGCCGCCGGCGTTATGGAAAACCGTCGCCATGAGCGTGTCAATCAGATCCTTGAGGAAGAGATCGAGCGCTTGCAGTCCTCTACCGCCAAGCGTACGGGCCGTGCCTATTTGAGTGTTATCGAGGGCGGTACCGCCAGTTTTACGCCGCTTCGTGCCGAGGCCTAGTTCTGCATGATTAAGATCGATCGTAAGTGGGCGGTTGCGGCCTGCGCCATGGTGTTGCTGATCTGGGGCAATTCACTGGTTCCCGGCACGGGGTCTGGCTCACTGAGCCTGGCGATCATGGAGGACGTCCGCGGGTTTTTGCATAGCTTGAGCCTGCCGTATGAATGGGTAACCAACTTTGTCGTCCGCAAGTGCGCACACTTTACCGAGTATATGGTGCTCGGTGTTTTGGTGACACATGCCTTTGATATCGAGGGTCGACGCACTTTTGACAGACTGCTTCCCACGGTGGTTTTTCTGTTGCTGGTCCCCTCAATCGACGAGACGATTCAGTTATTTGTGCCGGGGCGCGCCGGTATGATTACCGACGTGATGATTGACTGCTGCGGAGCGGCTACCGGCGTCGTGCTCCGATATCTCCTCCGATCGCTTGTATGCACCAAAAAGGCCGCCTAGGACGTTTTGCTTGGTCCTAGACGGCCTTGTGCGTTTGGGGGCCCTGCAGGACGCGATAGCGTTGTCTGCGCGTTATACGAGCCCGGCAATACCGTGTGTCGTTGGTGCACCCTTTACTGGAGCGCCTGTGCGCCAAGGGCCAGACAGCCCATGATGCCCTGCTTACCCTCGAGGCTGTTGTTGACAATGTAGGTATCGATGTCGTTGACCTCGGGCGTGACGATATAGCCGTTGAGCATCTCGGCGCACTTTTTGCGGGCGAGCGGCACGATGGGGGTGTGGTCGGCCACGCCGCCGCCGATGATGATCTTTTGCGGCGCATAGCACAGCGTGTAGGTCATGAGCGCCTGTGCCAGGTAGCCTGCGAGCAGGTCCATGGCCTCCGGGTCATCGGCCATGTCTCCGGCGCTTTTGCCATCCCAGCGCTTTTTAATGCCGGGCCCTGCGATGAGGCCCTCGAGGCAGTTGTCGTGGAAAGGACAGCCGCTGTGCTCGCCGATGGTGTCGCGCGGATCGCGTGTGACCAGGATATGCCCTGCCTCGGGATGCATCATGCCATGAACGAGCTGGCCGCCCGAGAGCACGCCGGCGCCCACACCGGTGCCGATGGTCAGATACACCACGTCGGTGAGGCCCTGGGCGCAGCCAAAGGTGACCTCGCCCAAGCAGGCGACGTTGACGTCGGTGTTGTAGCCACAGGGAATATTGAGCTCGTTTTGGATGGTGCCCAGCAGGTCAAAGTAGCGCCATGCCGTCTTGGGCGTCTCCAAGATCTTGCCGTATAGGGGCGAGGCAGGGTTGACTGCGGTGGGGCCAAAGGCGCCGATGCCCAGCGCGGCGATGCCCTTGTTTGCAAACCATGCGTTGACGGCCTCAACGGTCTCCTGCGGGGTCGTGGTTGCGATCTGCTCACGCTCCAGAACCGTACCGTCTGCATAGCCCGTGGCACAGACCATCTTGGTGCCGCCGGCCTCGAGCGCTCCGATAAGCTGCTGCTCTGCCATAGTATTCCTCCCCCTGGGACGAGTTGTTCGGTGACTAAAGTATAGCGCTTTAGACATATTAAGAAAGCGCTATAAAAAGAAGCCCCACAACGCGCGGGCGGTGCGGGGCTTCTTTGGTTGCTTTAGTTGCCGGGCCGTCGTTACCCGCGCGGCTTGATTTTATCGCGTAGCGACTTGAGGTTCTCCAGTGCCGCGTTAAGCGTCTCGTCTCGCTTGGCAAAGTGGAGGCGAATCAGATGGTTGACGGGCTCACGGAAGAAGCTCGAGCCGGGCACAGCGCCTACGCCCACCTTAGACGCGAGGTCCTCGCAGAAGTCGAGGTCGCTGTCATAGCCAAACTCAGAGATGTCCATCATGACGTAGTAGGCGCCCTGCGGCACGTTATGCTCAAGACCGATGCTGTCGAGCCCCTGGCAGAACAGATCGCGCTTGGCTGTGTAGAGATCGAGGACCTCCTGGTAATAGCTGTCGTCGAAGTTGAGGGCGGTGACGACGGCTTCCTGCAGGGGAGCGGCGGCACCCACGGTGAGGAAGTCGTGGACCTTCTTGATGCGCTCGGTAATCTGGGCCGGGGCGATGGTGTAGCCCAGACGCCAGCCGGTGATGGAGTACGTCTTGGATAGCGAACTGCAGCTGATGGTGCGCTCGAACATGCCGGGCAGCGTGGCCATATAGACGTGCTCGTGGGGCGCGTAGACGATGTGCTCGTACACCTCGTCGGTGATGCAGTAGGCGTCGTACTTTTTGCAGAGATCGGCGATAAAGGTGAGCTCTTCGCGTGTAAAGACCTTACCGCAGGGATTGGAAGGGTTGCACAGGACGATGGCCTTGGGGTCGTTGTCGCGGAAGGCTGCCTCGAGTGTCTCGCGGTCAAAGTCGAATGTGGGCGGGTTGAGCGGCACATAGATGGGCTCGGCACCCGAAAGGATCGTGTCGGCGCCGTAGTTCTCGTAGAACGGCGAGAAGATGACGACCTTGTCGCCGGGGTTGGTGACCGTCATCATGGCAGCCATCATGGCCTCGGTGGAGCCGCAAGTGACCACGATGTTCTGGTTGGGGTCGATCGGCATGCCCATAAAGTGCTCCTGTTTGGCGGCAAGCGCCTCGCGCATGGCCTGGGAGCCCCAGGTGATGGAGTACTGGTGATAGAGCGGCTTAGGGTCGGCGGCGATGGTGCCCAGGCTCTTGAGCAGCTGCGCCGGGGGATCAAAGTCGGGGAAGCCCTGCGAGAGGTTGACGGCACCGTACATATCGGAGATGCGCGTCATGCGGCGGATGACCGAATCGGTAAACGTTGCCGTGCGATTGGAGAGTTCTTTCATGCTTGTCCTTTCGAACATCGGGGTGGGGCAAGTTTACTCCTATGGAACCGGTGGGATTTGCTCGAAATGGATCCGAAAAACTCTTTTCAAAATTCTTGAAAATTGGGGCTTGCGTCGCGTGGCGTTCCTTGCAATAATAGT
Source organism: Collinsella sp. LCP19S3_A7 (assembly GCF_052121995.1). Lineage (NCBI taxonomy): Bacteria > Bacillati > Actinomycetota > Coriobacteriia > Coriobacteriales > Coriobacteriaceae > Collinsella > Collinsella sp. LCP19S3_A7. Next base: position 299,761 of record NZ_JBQKDE010000001.1, read on the forward strand.
CGAGCGCGAAGCGCACAGGACACGGTGGGTGTAGCTCAGTTGGCTAGAGCGACGGGTTGTGGTCCCGTAGGTCGAGGGTTCGAGTCCCTTTACCCACCCCAGTTCTTGCTTCGTGTTGATATCGGGTCGTTAGCTCAGTTGGTAGAGCAGGGGACTCTTAATCCCAAGGTCCAGGGTTCGACCCCCTGACGGCCCACCACACGATATCTCCTCTAAAGTCCGCCACTACGGACTTTAGCTTTTGGGTCGTTAGCTCAGTTGGTAGAGCAGGGGACTCTTAATCCCAAGGTCCAGGGTTCGACCCCCTGACGGCCCACCAAAGCATGTTAAAGCGACTGGCTTAGGCTGGTCGCTTTTTTTGTTAACCATACATGGGTCGAACCCGAAAGGGCGCGGAGCTGAGGAAACGCGTAAGCGTTTGCCAGCGCAGCGCGCAAGGCGCGAAGCGCCGCAGCGGCCGCCTGCGCAGCAGGCTGACCCCCTGACGGCCCACCAAAGCATGTTAAGACGGTCAGCGAAAGTTGGCCGTCTTTTTTGTTGACCTCGCATGGGATCGAACCCGAAAGGGCGCGGAGCTGAGAAATCTCCATTGTGATTCCCTTAGGGAAAACACGGCTAAAGCCCCGTAAGCGTGTTCTCCTTAGGGGAATCATGCTTACGGGGCTCGATACATGTTGAGTAATTGTGATCAAGCTCAAGGTGGGAATCGAATCAGTCCGCTCGATAGTGCGATCCGAGGCTTTCGGTTCGCTTGCGCATGGCTTTGACCATTTCCTGTGCTAGTTGAATCTGCGATTGCAGGCGGGCGAGGGCTGCGATTTCGCTGTCCTGAGCTTTCTGTGTGCTCAAGGTCGTTGCCTCCGTCTTCAAGCCCTCAAGCTCGTGTAGCGCCTTGGATAGGCCCCCTTCAGTGCGGTTGATCATGCAATAGGTGCTCATCGTGTGCTTAAGGCCGCGGGTCAGGCGCTCGGCGTCTGTTGTGGCAATGCCATGCTGGGGGAGGGCGACATCCGCCTTTGGGGCCACCTCAGGTGCATTCTGTGCTGCTTGGGCTGCCGAGGCGCCCGCGATGCGCCCAAACACGATGCCGTTGGCGCTTGACAGGCCACCAATGCGATCGGCCCCGTGCATGCCGCCTGTCGCCTCGCCGCAGGCATAGAGGCCCTCAACGCCCGTGTATGCGGTCTTGTCGATTTTGATGCCGCCATTGGCGGCGTGGGCATACATCGCCACGCGCATCTCGTCGGTCGGCGCGATGCCGTGCTCGTCTTGTAGCCAGGTGGCAAAGGTCTGCACAAACTCGGGGACGTCCTCGCGGGGGAAGTCGTAGTGGAGCGCCAGACCTTCGGTACCCGCTTGATCGATGGCAAGATCGATGGCGCGGGAGGCCAAGCGCGAGGTGAAGGGACCATATCCGGAGCGTTGCTCAAGCAGATCGTCCAGCTTGTCGTCGGCGATATCGACCGGCTGGTCTACATGTACGTAGCGCCAGGTCTTCTCGTTAAAGACAAGGTTGCGCTTGGGCTCGATGAAGCCCGGCATCATCTGCATGAACTCTATATTAGTGAGCGTTGCGCCGTGTGCCAGCGCGATGGCCTGCGAGGAGCTGAGCACGTCGGCGGAAGTGAGGCTTCGCTCGAACAGGCCACCCGTGCCGCCCGCAGCGATGATGGTGGCCTTGGCTGCCATAGGTACGAGATGCTCGTTTGTGCGGTCGTAGAGTACGGCGCCGATAATCTTTCCGGTTGTGTCCTCAACAAGGTCGATAAGCTCGTGGCTGGGGAGCAGGTGAATGCCGAGAGACTTGATCTGGGCCGTACACGCGTCCTCAAGGGGCTTGCGGGTGAGGCCGCGCCAATTGCGTGTCTTATGGTCAAAGCAGGGGATAAATTGCTTTTGCTGGGCGCTCTCGGCGCTTTGCGGACGCTGGAGCTCAACACCTAGATTCTGCTCGAGCCATTGGATGGCCTGGGGAATGCCGTGGACGAACGTCTGGACGAGCGTAGGGTCGGCGACACCGCCGCCGACGGTCTGGACGGTGTCGATGAGGTCCTGCTCGTCGGCCGCGTCGGTGGGGCCAATAAGGCCAAGGCCCCAGGTGCCCGGGAAGAAGCTCGATCCGCTCATGGTCTTGCCGGCGCTTGCGTCGGCAACGGTCGCGCCCGCGCGTGCCGCTTCTATGGCGGCACAAAGGCCCGCAATGCCAGATCCTATTACCAGTACATCAGTCGATTCCATGGGATTCCTTTCTCGTCCGGCGCATTTTCGCATGGGTGATCGGCAATGAGGCCGAAAAGACTCGGCAAATCGGTAAAGGGCAAATATGGCAGATGGGCGTTATGGACGCTCTGACGCTCCATCTCATCACATCTCGTATTTCGTCCCAACTGATATATCGGCATTAGCAACCCTGCGGCAGTGCAAACAAAAAGAGCCGCTACCCGGGTGGATAGCGGCTCCGAAGCTCAACTATATGAGCATCGCGCGGGCGCGATTAGGCCTTGAGGGCCTCCTCGACGGCGACAGCGCAGGCGACAGTGGCGCCGACCATGGGGTTGTTGCCCATGCCGATGAGACCCATCATATCGACGTGCGCAGGCACGGAGGAAGAACCGGCGAACTGGGCGTCGGAGTGCATACGGCCCATGGTGTCGGTCATGCCGTAAGAGGCAGGGCCGGCGCCCATGTTGTCCGGGTGCAGGGTACGGCCAGTGCCGCCACCAGAAGCGACGGAGAAGTACTTCTTGCCAGCCTCGATGCGCTCCTTCTTGTAGGTGCCAGCGACGGGGTGCTGGAAGCGCGTGGGGTTGGTGGAGTTACCGGTGATCGAGATGTCGACGTTCTCGTGCCACATGATGGCAACGCCCTCACGGACGTCGTCGGAGCCGTAGCAGTTAACGGCAGCACGGGGACCATCGGAGTAGGGGATGGTCTCGACGACCTTGAGCTCGCCCGTGTAGTAGTCGAACTGGGTCTTCACGTAGGTGAAGCCGTTGATGCGGGCGATGATCTGGGCGGCGTCCTTGCCCAGACCGTTGAGGATAACGCGCAGCGGCTTCTTACGAGCCTTGTTGGCGTTCAGAGCCAGGCCGATAGCGCCCTCAGCGGCAGCGAAGGACTCGTGGCCGGCCAGGAAGGCGAAGCACTCGGTGTCGTCGGAGAGCAGCATAGCGCCCAGGTTGCCGTGGCCCAGACCGACCTTGCGGTCCTCGGCGACGGAGCCGGGAACGGTGAAGGCCTGGATGCCCTCGCCGATGATGGCGGCAGCCTCAGAAGCGTTCTTGGCGCCACGCTTGACAGCGAGAGCGCAGCCGAGGGTGTAGGCCCACTCGGCGTTCTGGAAGGCGATGGACTGGGTGTTGTTGACGATCTCACGCGGGTTGAAGCCCTTGTCGGTGCAGATCTGCAGAGCTTCCTCGAGGGAGGCGATGCCGTTGTCGGCGAGGCACTTGTTGATCTTGTCAGCGCGGCGCTCGTAACCTTCGAACGTAACAGTCATAGTTATTTCCCTCCCTTTCTACTCGTGAACCGGGAACACGCTGGCGACGGAGTGAGTCTCCTCGTCGGTGCGCGGGTCGATGTACTTGGCAGCGTTCTCCCACTGACCATAGTGGCCCATGGCGCCAGCGATGGCCTCCTCGGGGGTCTTGCCGGCCTTGACGGCGTCGGTGAACTTGCCGAGGTTCAGGAACTCGAACGCGATGATCTCGTTCTTGTCGTTGAGAGCCATGCGGGTGACGTAGCCCTGAGCGAGCTCGAGGTAACGAGCGCCCTTGGCCTTGGTGCCGAACATGGTGCCGACCTGAGAGCGAAGGCCCTTGCCGAGGTCGTCGAGGGAGGCGCCCACGGGCAGGCCGCCCTCGGAGAACGCGGTCTGGCTGCGGCCGTAAACGATCTGCAGGAAGATCTCGCGCATAGCAACGTTGATGGCGTCGCAGACGAGGTCGGTGTTGAGGGCCTCGAGGATGGTCTTGCCGGGAAGGATCTCGGAAGCCATGGCAGCAGAGTGGGTCATGCCCGAGCAGCCGATGGTCTCAACGAGGGCCTCCTCGATGATGCCGTCCTTGACGTTCAGCGTGAGCTTGCAGGCGCCCTGCTGAGGTGCGCACCAACCCACACCGTGCGTAAGACCGGAGATGTCGGAAATCTCCTTAGCCTGGACCCACTTGCCCTCCTCGGGGATGGGTGCGGGGCCGTGGTATGCACCCTTGGCAACGGGGCACATGTTCTCCACTTCCTGTGAGTACTGCATGCCTCTCCTCTCTATCGTATTGGCGTCCCGTCTGGAGGTCGTGGCTGGTGATTGCCGGGCGACCCTTCGAAAGGGACATGACATGCAGCCCCTATAATACCGCGAAATGCACGGAATATTCGGCGAACGGCGCAGTTTTCGTAACGAGAAGCGCGGAACTTTCAATTGAAACGATTTAACAAGCTTGGTTGCGGTTATGCGATACGTTTTAGGGGGTCAGTTCTGGTCAAGTTATTGGTTAGTTCTTGCCCTGTTGCGGTGTCTAGCCTGTGGTTATGATGCCATTCGCCGTTGGTTTGCCGCCTTTTACCGTCGACGGGTGCCATTTTGCGTGAATGTTTTGATGGCACGTTTCAATCGTGATGTATTGGATGGTAAGCAGGTCCCGGCGAAGGGAGCGTCATGCAGCGTGTTTGGAAAACGATCACCGGTTTTTACCATGTCTGTGCCCGCGGTATGGGCAGTCAGCTGATCTTTGAGAGCGACGAGGACCGGTGGGAGTTTTTGGAGCTGATGCGCGACTGCTGCCGCGATGCCCAGGTAACGATTGTGGCGTGGTGCCTCATGGGCGACCATGTTGATCTGGTACTTTTGGATTATGAGGACAACATGAGTGCAGCCATGCAACGCCTGCTGTTGACGTATGCTCGTCGGTTCAATAAGCGTACCGGGCGTTCGGGCTGCCTGTTCCGGGAACGTTTTGAGCGCTGTTCGCTCGATACCGACCGGCATGTGATGGAGGCTGTTCGCTCCGTTCACGCCGATCCGCAGGATGCGGGCATCAACCTAATTGAGCGGTATCCCTGGAGCAGCTTCGCGGAGCATCTGCGCGTTTACGACGGTGACGAGGCAGATGCTACGAGGGGATTTTCCGATCCTTCTTGCGTGCTTGAGCTTTTTGGTTCTGCCAAAGCCTTTATTGCCTATTCGCTTTCGACGCCCGACGGCGGCGATCCGGCGATGCGCGATTTGGTAGAGATGGAGTTGGAGCGGCGCGCCTTTGCCGACGAGTTGGCGAAGGGATGCGGGGTTGCGCTCCGGGGGGTTAAGGCGGCGCCGCCGGCGCAGCGCAATATCGTTATTCTTGGCTTGCACGATGCTGGTTTTACGGTGCGCCAGATTGAGCGGTATACGGGGATAAGCAAAAGTACCGCTTCTCGTATTGTGCGCGCCCGTGCTCGAACGGCGGTGCGGACTGATGACAGCCTGGGATAGGGCTGTCTGCCCACTGGGACCATCATTCTAAATGCTTGGACGTTAACTACACTTCTAAAAATGCATAGAATGATTGCCGTCTTGCATAAAACAATAGCTCAGTCCGGTTTTGCCTGTGCCTACCCCCGTCCACGCCGTGCAAAAAGCGGAGTTTTCAGCATCGTAGTGCTGTCGGAACTGCTATAACCTTGCAACTTGCGGGCCCCGAGACAATTATTTGTCTGCCAATACGCCCCGAAGCACGCGTTTGCGTCCCCGTAGACCGTAATGCCTGTTCTAAAACGCAATATATACGCGCCCGAAGGCGCTAATTTATGCTCGTGATTTGTATGCACATAGCTTGGCGTGCTGAAAACTCGCAAAAATGCACGCCGCACCCTATGGGACCCGTCTGCGGCAGGCAGGAGGCGAGCCGGAGCCTAGTAGGACGGTGCCTGGCGCTTTGCTCGGCGTGCCCCGTGGCCCTGTGGCAAGCCTTTGGTACTGTGAAAAACGCTTGTGCTTGCGGTTGGCCGTGCGATAAATGACAGATTGGGCGCCGGAAGCGTGGCTGCACGTGCGCTCGTTATGAAAAAGCCGAGCCGCCCGTATCGGGCGGCTCGGCAATCAAAAACCTTGGATTCGGGGCATCCGTTACTGGTTAGCCTGACCCTCGAGCATGCCGTCGAGAGTTCGCCAGGCGAGCTCGGCGCATTTGACGCGGGCGGGCATGTGTGAGATGTCCTGGAGCTGAGCGGCCTCGTCTAGGTCTTCCAAGTCTTCCTCGGAGAGCTCCTCGCCACGGATCATGGCGAGGAAAAGCTCTGCCAGACGACGAGCCTCCTCGACCGTTTCGCCCGTGATGAGGTCGGCCATGATGTCGGCGCTGGCCTGGCTGATGGCGCAGCCGTGCCCGGTAAACGAGGCCTCCTCGATTACATCGTTCTCGACACGCAGCTGCAGGGTGAGCTCATCGCCGCAGCTGGGGTTGATGCCGTCGTGCTCGTGCGTGGGGGCATCCATCTCGTACTTGTAGTCGGGGTGGGAGTTGTGCTCCATAAACGTGGTGGAGGTGTACAGATTACCCATTGAACGTGCTCCAAACGTGATGCAGGCCGGCGATGAACTTATCGATATCGGCCTTGTCGTTGTAGAAGGCCACGCTGGCGCGGCAGCAGGCAAGGTTCTCGACGCCCAGCCAGGTGAGCAGCGGCTGCGCGCAGTGGTGGCCGGCACGGATGCAGACGCCGTCCATGTCCATGATGCTCGCGACGTCGTGAGGGTGGATGCCCTTGACGTTAAAGCTCACGACCCCGTGGTGGTTGTCCCAATAGATGGAGCCGATGATCTGGACAAAGTCGAGCTGCATGAGCTCGCCCATCAGGTAGTGGACAAGCGCCTGCTCTCGTGCCTGGATGTTTTCGTAGCCCACCGTGTTGACCAGGTAATCAAGCGCCGCGCCCGTGGCGAAGATACCGGCGGCGTCCTGTGTGCCGGCCTCGAACTTCTCGGGGACGGGCGCCCAGACGGCGCCCTGCTCGGTGACCGAATCGATCATCTCGCCACCGGTAAGCATGGGCGGCATGGCGTTGAGCAGATCCATCTTGCCCCACAGCACGCCGATGCCCATGGGGCCCATGGCCTTGTGCGCGCTAAAGGCAAAGAAGTCGGCTCCCAGATCGGCCACATCGACCGGCATGTGCGGCAGCGACTGCGCGCCGTCGACGACCAGATAGCCGCCGTACTTGTGCACGAGCTTACCGAGATTCTTGACCGGGTTCTCGACGCCCAGCACGTTAGAGATCTGACCCACGGCCAAGATCTTGGTCTTGGGGCCCACCTTGGATAGAACCTCCTCGGTCGTGAGCTGACCGGTCTTGGTGGGGTAGAGGTAGACGAGCTTGGCGCCGGTTTCGCGGCAGACCTGCTGCCACGGGATCAGGTTGGAGTGGTGCTCCATGATGGTGATGACGACCTCGTCGCCGGGTTCGAGCACCGTGGGCGCAAAGCTCTTGGCGACCAGGTTGAGCGACTCGCTCGTGTTGCGGGTGAAGACGATCTCATTAGCCTGGGAGGCGCCGATGAGGTCGGCGATCTGCTGGCGCACCTTCGCGATGGCCTCGGTGGCCTCGACGGACAACGAGTACAGGCCGCGCAGGGGGTTGGCGTTCATACGCTGGTAGAAGTCACGCTCGGCGTCGAGCACACAGGCGGGGCGCTGCGCGGTGGCGGCGCTATCGAGGAAGGCGATCTCGGGGTGCTGTTGGAACAGCGGGAACTGCGCCTTGTAGGGGTTGGTCTCGATGTCGACGGTAGGCCAGCCGCGCGAGGCCTCGTCGCTGGCGTCGAATTCCATGGGCTCGGGGGCAGTACAGGTATCGCATTTAACGTGCTCGGTGTCGATCATGCGAGCTCCTCCTCAAAGTTATCGATCAGGTTGTTGCCCAAGCGGACGACGGCGGCGCGGGTGCGCTCGTCGGTCGCGGAAAGTGCGGCGTCCTCCAGCTTGGCACGGATGAACAGGTCCTCGGCGGCGTTTTGGTCAAGGCCGCGGCAGGCGAGGTAGAACAGCTGCTCGTCGCGGACGTGGCCGATGGTGGCGCCATGGTTGCCGGCGACGTCGTCCTCGTCGCAGAGGATGACGGGAACGGTCTTGTTGTCGACGCCCTTGTTGGCCAAGAGCACCGTCTCGCGCTCGGTGCCGACGGCACCCTTGCAGCCGTGCACGAGGTCGATGGTGCCGCGGTAGACCTTCTTGGATGTGCCGGTCAGTACACCGTTGGCATCGATTTCGCACTCGGTCTTGCGGCCGCGGTGACGAAGCTCGTAGTTAAAGTCGCGTACCTGCTGGCGGGCACCCAGGTAATCGGTATCGATCGTCACCTTGGCGGTGTCGCCCAGCAGGTCGCCGGCAAGGCCGGTGGCGCTGGCGCCAGCACCCAGTACGGTGTGCTGCACGTTGACGCGTGCGCCTTCGTCCAGGAACAGGCCGGTGTCGTCGAGCGCGATCCAGCTGTCGTCGAGCGTCTGCGTACAGGCAACGTTGACGGTGGCGTACTCGTGGGCACACACCCGCAGCACGGAGCCCACGACGCCCTCGCCGGTAACGGGGGAGTCCAGGGCGATCTGCAGGTCGAGCGTTGCCTGCGGGCGGGCGACGACATCGATGGCGGCGATGGCAGCGGCGGCGTCGATGCCGCTCACGCGCACGGTAACCGTGGCACGGCCGTAGGCGGGCACGTCGATGACGATGCGCTTGGTGGCATGGTCGGCCAGATAGGTGTAGGCGGCCTCGCCCATGCCGGTCTCGAAGGCCTCGGCGGGGGAGAGCTCCTCCTCGAGCTTGATAGCGCCGGCCTGGTAGACAGAGGTGGCGGGCACGTCGAGCTCGGTCTCGGGTGTGATGCGGGCGCGGTCGGCGGCGTCGCCGGGGGCAGAGGCGCGGCGCTCGGGGAAGCGCTCGGCCATGGCGTCCATGGCGGCGTCGAAAGCGTCGGCCGCACCATGGATCTGCTCGTCCAGCCCCTCGACCTCAACGGCCTCGGCGGGAGCGGCGGCAAGCTCGTCCGAAAGCTCGAGCTTGGTCTGGTTCATTTTGAGCCAGCCCCATGTGGCAGCCGGCATCGCGTTGACGCCCCCGATCTCCTGCAGCACGCCGTCTCGGGGCTCCGACCCTCCTCGCGTACCTTTAGTACGCGTCGTCGGGCTCGTCGCTCCCGATACGTCGCACTGCAGAAGCTCGGATGACGTAAATGCGTTCGGCGTGTTGGTGGTCTGTTTCATTATCCGATCGCTCCTTCCATCTCGAGCTTGATCAGGTTGTTCATCTCGACGGCGTACTCAAGCGGCAGCTCCTTGGAGACCGGGTTGGCAAAGCCGTTGACGATCATGGTGCGGGCCTCTTCCTCCGAGATGCCGCGGCTCATCAGATAGAACACCTTGTCGTCGCCGATGCGGCCGATGGTGGCCTCGTGGCCGATGTCGACATTCTTGGCGCGGATGTCCATGGCGGGGATGGTGTCGGAGCGGCTTTGGTCGTCGAGCATCAGCGACTGGCAGCTCACGGTTGCCTTGGAACCCTCGGCCTTAGGCGTGGCCACGATGGAGCTGCGGAAGGTCTGGATGCCGCCGCTCTTGGAGATGCCCTTGGTCTCGACGGTCGCCGAGGTCTCGGGCGCGTTGAGCACGACTTTGCAGCCGGTATCGAGGTTCTGGCCGGCGCCGGCAAAGGTGATGCCGGTAAAGCTCGAGCGGGCGCGGCGGCCGTTGAGCACGCTCATGGGGTAGAGGTAGCCCACGTGGCTGCCGAAGGAGCCGCTGATCCACTCGATGTCGCCGTCCTCGTCCACGCGCGCACGCTTGGTGTTGAGGTTGTACATGTTCTTGGACCAGTTCTCGATGGTCGAATAGCGCAGGTGTGCGCGCTTGCCTACAAAGAGCTCCACAGCGCCGGCGTGGAGGTTGGCCACGTTGTACTTGGGCGCGGAGCAACCTTCAATGAAGTGCAGGTCGGCATCGTCCTCGACGATGATGAGCGTGTGCTCAAACTGGCCGGCGCCCTTGGCGTTGAGGCGGAAGTAGCTCTGCAGCGGAAAATCGAGCTTGGTGCCCTTGGGCACGTAGACAAACGAGCCGCCCGACCATACGGCGCCATGCAGGGCCGCAAACTTGTGGTCGGTGGGCGGGATGAGCGTCATAAACTTCTCGTGGATGAGCGGCTCCCACTGCGGGTCGTGCAGGGCCTCCTCGATGCCGGAGTAGACGATGCCCATCTTGGACGCCGTGTCCTGCATGTTGTGGTAGACGAGCTCGGAGTCGTACTGCGCGCCGACGCCCGCCAGGTAGCTGCGCTCGGCCTCGGGGATGCCCAGGCGCTCAAAGGTGTTCTTGATGTCGTCGGGCACCGACTCCCAGTCGTGCTTTTGGTCGGTGTTGGGCTTGACGTAGGTGACGATGTTGTCCATGTCCAGGCCCTCGATGGAGGGGCCCCACGTCGGGTCGGGAAAACGGTTGAAGATCTCGAGGGATTTTAAGCGCAGGTCGAGCATCCACTGCGGCTCGTCCTTCTTGGTGCTGATCTCGCGCACGATGTCGGGCGTGATGCCGGCGTCGAGGCGCTCGAATCCCTCCTCGCCATAGGTGAAGTCGTAGAGGCTGCGGTCGATGTCCGCGACCTCGGTGCGGTTCTTGGTCATTGCGTCGCCCCTTTACGCCTGCTGCTCGGCAGCGACGGCCTCGGCCTGGGCGCGCTGCTCGGCGGCCTCGCGCTCGAAGGCCTCAAAGCCGTTCTTGTCGATCCAAGGGATCAGCGAGGCGTCGTCCTCGCGCACGATGTGGCCCTTGACCATAACGTGGACGCGGTCGACATCCAGGTGCTCCAGGATGCGCGTGTTGTGCGTGATGATGAGCATGGAACCGTTGCAGCTCTTGCGGTAGGCGTCCATGCCGTGGCTGACGGTGGACAGGGCGTCGACGTCCAGGCCGGAGTCGGTCTCGTCCAGGATGGCGAGTTTGGGCTGCAGCAGCAGAAGCTGGAGCATCTCGACCTTCTTTTTCTCGCCGCCCGAGAAGCCTACGCCCAGCTCGCGGTTGAGGTAAGCGGTGTCCATGTTGAGCTCGGCCGCGAGCTCCTTGACGCGACGGCGGAATTCCTTGCCCTTCATCTCCAGGCCGGGGCGGCCGGCGATGCTGGCGCGCAAAAAGCTCGACAGCGGCACGCCCGGGATCTCGACCGGAGCCTGGAAGCTCAGGAACAGGCCGGCGCGCGAACGCTTGTCGGTGGTGAGCTCGGTGATGTCCTGGCCGTCAAAGACGATGCGCCCGTTCTGCACGGTATAGACGGGATCGCCCATGACCAAGTGGCCGAGGGTGGACTTGCCGGCGCCGTTGGGTCCCATCAGCACATGGGTCTCGCCGGCGGCGACGTTGAGGCTGACGTTGTGGAGGATGGTCTTCTCGTCCACGGAGGCGGTCAGACCTTCGATGGAAAGCAGCGGATTTGCGCTCATGCTGTCCCTCTCTGTTTATGGTGTACTCATAGGTGTACTAAACCCTAGGAATCTTCTCGGAATAAAGTTACTATGGGTTCGGCGTTAGTCAAGGGAAAACCCGACTAATCCACTCGACTTTTCAGATGTGGGACATAATAGTCGGGATCGTCTGTCCCACACGCTTGGCATCGGGGGCAAACTCTGCTGATGATTTTTTCTCAAGCGCACCGGGAGGGTAGGTATGCTCATTTCTTCTAAGGGCCGCTATGCCCTCCGTTTGATGATTTATATCGCGGCGCTCGGTGACGCCGAGGGCAAAATCGCCCTGCGCGAGATTGCCGACCGTGAGCATATTTCGCAAAAGTATTTGGAGCAGCTGGTCCGTCCGCTTATGAAGGCGGGCCTGCTCAAGAGTGTGCGCGGCAAGGGCGGCGGCTACATGATGGCCGTGGACCCGGCCGAGGTGCGAGCCGGCGATATACTGCGCGCCGTCGAGGGCAGCACGGCGCCCGTCGCATGCGATGGCATCGATAACAACTGCACTCGCAGCGATCTGTGCTCTACTGTGAAGTTCTGGCGCGGTCTGGACGACGTGATTGAAAAGTACGTCGACGGCGTGACATTGGCCGACTTGGCGGCCGTGCCCGAGATTAACTTCGATATCAAGCTGTAACTCGAGCGCAATTCCTTAAGATTTCGCGGAGGGCGTTACCGTTTGTCGAGTTGCTGTTGTACGACATCGGTCTTGCTGCGATACTTAAATCTATCTTTGCAAACTGCACTTTAACTACACCAATGCAAGGAGGATCTTATGCAGCCCAAGCATTCTGCGATTGTTGCCGGATTGACGCTGGCTCTTTCGTTTGGCGCCGTTGCCGCGCCCGCGCCCGCTGCTGCGGATGAGCCCACGCCGGGCGTTGCCTCGGATGCCACCGATATCGATAAGGGCCTTTATACCCAGCAGTCTTTCTCGGGCGTGCTGAGGTCGGTCCAAGGTGTCTCGTTTGTCAATGTGACCAGCGAGATGAAGTACTTTACCAAGTATGAGAGCCACGGCAACTATAACCAGGGCTTTTCGTACGGCGATGGTTACAACGCGCTCGGTTACTACCAGTTCGACCGACGCTGGTCGCTCGTCCCGTTTATGAAGCAGGTCTATAACTACAATCCTGCCAAGTACGGCATGCTTAAGTCTGCAATTGACCGCGGGAGCGATATCTCCAACGCAAGCAACCCCATGTATTCGAACGGTCAGCTGACGGAGCTGGGCCGCATTGCACAGGAGGCCTTCCAGGGCGCCTATAACGCCGATCCGGCTGAGTTCTCGGCGCTGCAAGATTCATATGCATACAACTCCTATTACGCGGTGACCGAGGCCTGGCTCAAGAGCGCGCTTGGTATTGATATCTCTGGCCGCGCCGATTGCGTCAAGGGTATGGTGTGGAGCATCACCAACATGTGCGGCACCTATGGCTGCCAGGACTTTTTCCGCTGGGCAAATCTTACAAACGATATGACCGACCGTGAATTTGTGACGGCGCTTTCCAGCAGCGTGGTCAATAACGTTGCCCGTAAGTACTCGAGCCAGCCGCAATATCACGAGGGCTGGAAGAACCGTTACAAGAACGAGCTTAAGGATTGCCTGGTCTATATTACCGAGGACGAGGCCGCGGCGACGCCGCCGGTCGAGCCTGAGCCCGAGCCTGAGCCCGAGCCTGAGCCCGAGCCTGAGCCCGAGCCCGTGACTCCGGCACCCAGCCAGGCGCCCGCCGCTCCCGTTGCTCCCTCTGGGTCTAGTGCCGATACCAATGGTGCTGACGAGGATACCGTCGATGCTCCTTCGAACGATGCCGGAGCAAGCGACGGAAATGGCGATGTCGCTTCGGCCGGCAGCGCGGGGTCTGCCTCGCCTTCGAATTCCGCAGATGCTGCGGCAGGGTCTGGTTCTTCCGCCAGTGGATCGACTGCCGGTTCGAGCGACTCGTCGACGAATGACAAACCCTCTGCGAGCGAACAGCTTGGCTCCATGTTTGGCTCCTCGCTGATGTCTGGCATCAACAGCAGCTCGTCTTCCAAGAAGGATGGCTCCGACCAGGGCGCTACGGAAAAGACCGAGGATGCTAAGGGCGATTCGAAGGACGAGGGTTCTAAGGAGTCCGATTCCGACAGGGGCACGGAAGTCGACGGTGCGGAATCGAAGGATCCCCGCCTTGGTAAGGATGGCAAGCACGCGGACGACAATGGGTCCAAGGGCCTGGTTGATGATGGCGCCGACCAGAACCAAGGTAAAACCAAGGTTGCGACTTCCTCAGCCACGACGACTGAGTCCTCTAAGGGCAGCATGCCCAAGACGGGTGACTTGATTTTGATGGCGAGCCTTGCCAGCGCGAGCTTGGCCACATTGGGCGCTACGTCTATTGTGAGCGGTAAGCATAAACTTGATCAGCAAAACAAAGACGCTGCGGAGAAAGACGCCCAAAAGTAGGCTCTCAGCGAGCGTTTTGCCTTAGCGATTCAAATAGGGGCCCGGTGCTATCGCACCGGACCCCTATTTGTTGCGAATCGTTTTGTTATGCCCCCCTTATGGAGTCATTTCTACCGTTACCCGAATCATTTGTTGAACAATAAAAATGTTATCAAGATGGTCGCTAAAATGGCATCGTTATTCTAAAAGGGGAGATAAAACGGTGTCTGAACAGGCAATGTATGATATTGATAACACCTTTGGCGTGAAGTTGCTCAATCCCGGCGGAAATGCTGTTCTGCCGATTGATATTCATGATTTTGCCGACGCCGCCGATCATTGTGTTTTAGTTGATAAGACCATGTTTATTGCCGATATCTTAGATTGCGAATCGACTGTGGCGCTCTGTTGTCGGCCTCATGGTTTTGGCAAGAGCATGAACCTCTCCATGCTCAAATGTTATCTGGAGCGTCCTGTGCCCGGCTCGTCGAGCGTGAATCTGTTCATCGGTAGCAAAATATGGGACGCAGAAGATGGCATCTATCGTGATGAGTATGCACGCTATCCGGTCATTGCTTTGGATTTTTCTACTTCCTCCTATCGAGGCGCCGATGCCGAGGCCGCCATGCGCGATGTCGTCGCTCGTGAGTGCGCTCGTCTGTTGCCGCTGCTGGACGTTCCCGATTTAGCGCGCGGTGACGTGCGCCATATCGAGCGCGTAGCGCGCGGTGTTGCCGGTTCTGATGAAATCGATTCGGCTCTTGGGGTGTTAATCGAGCTCCTCCGTATGGCATGTGATGAACAGGTTGTGCTGCTGGTTGATGGGTATGACGCGGCGTTTACGAATCATATGCAGGCGAAGGGCGCCTATGGCTCGTGCTTTGTCGAGTTGCTTGACCGCCTGCTCTTTGAGGGCATTGTCTCCTCAATCGATTCTTTGCGGCTGGTTTGCTTGATGGGGGAGCGACCCGGCCCCGCACAGGCGGCATTTGCGCATCGCAACTGCCCGTATTGTTTGGCTTCGCCCTTGTCGAGCTGGTGCGATCGCCGGTTTGGTTTTTCGGATGCCGAAAACAGGGCACTGCTAGATTACACTGGCCAGAGCGACAGACTGGATGGCGCGCGTGAATGGTTCGAAGGCTACCGGTTTGGCGGGTTCTATTGTTCGAACCCGACGCGTGTGGTTGAGTTCTTGGCTCGGGGCTGCCTGCCGCCAACGCGCTTTGATGTATGTTGCTATGCCGATTGTCTGAACGAGACTGTGTGCGCTTGGGATTTAAGATGGCTTGCGGCAATGTTTGATTTGCTTAATCCGTATGGCTGTGTTGAGGCGCCGCTGTGCTTGGACGCCGTGAAGCCTGATGCCGGGACAGCGGAAGGTATTTGGACCGATTTGTATTTGAGTGGACTCCTGACGACAGATGCGACTGATCGCCAGGCGGACGGCAATCTGCCCCGCGCCCTGCGCCTTCCCAATAACGAGCTCCGGCATGCGCTGCGTCTTGTGATTATCGAATGGTTCGAGTGCGCTGCCGAGAGTGCCGAGACTATCGACGATTTCCAAGAGGGTCTTTCCCGCGGAGACGAGCATGCAGTTAGGCGAGCTTTGGGCGTAATTATTAATGACTTGGGCGTCGATGGAGACGAGTCGGATTTGCTGCTGGCTTTTCGTTTGGCACTGCAGGGTCTTTGTTTTGGGTTGCCTGGGTATGCCGACCCCGTTACAAAACGAACGCACGGTTCGGAGTTTGGGGGTTTCCAGGTGTTTCCGGCCGCCAATACCCTTGATGCGGCGGATACACTTGGCATATTGGATAGCCGCCCGCTGATCTCGGTCAGCATGCTGTACGACCCCGATGTCGATGCGTTGGGCCTAGAGCTTCTGTCGGTACAGGCATTGCTCGATATCGAGCGGAGCGGTCTCGACGACATTCGCGTGCCACGTCCTGCCGTGGGCCGCATGCGCTGGGGGTTTGGCTTTGATGGACAACGAGTTGCCGTCGCATGTCAGAGGTTATAGGAGGGCCGGCTTTACTCGGTTTCCTTCATGGGCGGCATGGGCTTCCAGTTGGGGTCGCGTACGATCTTGCGGGCATCCTTCATGCCACGGCGCAGCGCCGGAATGCCGGTCTTAAAGCACTTGTCGACGGCGGCAAGGCGGATAAACTCCTTGCAGAAGGTCGCCACATTGCCCAAACGGAACAAAATGGGGTGGTAATCACCGTAGATCTGCATGTAGCGGGCCAAGTAGCCGCGGTTACGCATGATGTAGTAGCGATTGGTGTCACTGGTGGAATTGAGCTGACGCTTACCGGCGATATCCCAGTTGGAGACGGCGCGGGCGCGCTTAAGCACCACATCGGCGACTACGACGGCAGGGAAGTGTTGGCTGGCGACATAGCCATAGCAGGCGTCGTCGCCGTAGATAAAGAAACGAGCGTCGGGCAGGCCGATCTTGTCGACAACACGGCGTGAGAACAGGCCTCCCTCAAAGCACAGCTGGTTCATGGCGCGGTAGCCCTCGGGGCCCAGGTCCCACTTAGCGATGGGGTTGGGGATGCCAAGCGAAAGGATGAGCTGGTACTGCCAAAAGAAGGCGCCGCCGTCAAAGTCCAGGCGCGAACCCTGGATGACATCGTAGCGGTCGGTCCACTTGGCCAGGCGCTCGATGCCCTCCGGGATGACGAGCACGTCGTCGTCCATCACCCAAAACCACTGGGCGCCCAGATCGTAGGCGCACTTGGTTCCGGCGGAGAAGCCGCCCGCACCGCCGCCGTTTTCGAGCTGCGGGGCGTAGATGACGCGGTCGGTGCCGCCCTGCGCGTCGGGCTGATCGGCGTCGATGCCCCACAGGTTGGCGAGGCGCTCGTTAAACGCCGCGCACATGGCCTTGGTCTCGCGCGAATTCTCGTTGTCGACGATCACGATACGCCACGGCGCGGCCGTGAGCTCGGTCATGGAGTCGAACAAGTTGGCCAGGAGCTCCTGACGCTTGTACGTAACGACGACGATGGCGAGCTTGTCGATGGGGGCGGGGAGGGTAGAAGTCATGGGGATTATATCCTTTCACGCGCGGCGGGCGAGCGCTGCGCGGAAGCTATCGAATGCGTCCGTTGGACGGCACCTATTGTAAAGGGTCGCTGCGCCATGTTGGCAAGGTTTGAATAAAACGCAGGAACCTGATATGTGCGCGACGAGTGGCGTGGGGCTGCTTTGCCCGTAAGAGGCTCCATAGATTATATAAACGCCCGCGGGCGGGACGACCCTTTGATACCATTAACGACAGGTATTTCCTAAGGAGCACATTTGTCTACTAATTCCTCTGGCAGCCCCGTCCTGTCGCTGCTTATTCCCATCTATAACGTCGAGCGCTACCTGCACGAGTGCCTCGATTCCGCCGTGGCGCAGACGCTCAAGGACATCGAGATTATCTGCATCAACGACGGCTCTACCGACAACTCGCCGGCGATTATCCGCGAGTATATGCAGCGCGATGTGCGCGTCAAGATGATCGACAAGGCCAACAGCGGCTACGGCGACTCGATGAACCGCGGGCTCGAGATGGCGCGTGGCAAGTACGTGGGCATTCTAGAGTCCGATGACTTTATGGCACCCGATGCGCTGGAGAAGCTGGTCTTGGCAACCGAGAGCAGTAACGCCGACTTTGCGAAGGCGAATTTTGACTTCTACTGGTCTAAGCCCGAGGAGCGCCGTTCGCTGCACGAGATGTTTAAGCCCAAGGACTGCGGCAAGCCGGTGCACCCGAGCGACACGACGCAGTTCTTTAAGCAAAAGCCGTCGATTTGGTCGGCCGTGTACCGTCGCGATTTTCTTGAGCGCAACGGCATCAAGTTTTTGCCGACTCCGGGGGCATCCTTTCAGGACACGTCGTTTGCCTTTAAGGTGATCGCGTGTGCCGATAAGGCTATTTACCTGCATGATGCCGTGCTGTCGTATCGCCAGGACAACGAGAGCTCTTCGGTCAATTCTTCGGCTAAGGTCTTTTGCGTCAATACCGAGTATGCCGAGATTGAGCGTTGGATCCGAGAGGATTATGCCCGCGACCACGCAAGCGATGACGTCGCCCGCATGCTCAAGTTTAATCAGCTCATTAAGTACGACTCGTATATGTGGAACTATGTGCGCTTGGCGCCTAAGTTCTATAAGGAGTTCCTGGTGCAGATGGCCAAGGAATTTCAGGCGGCCTTGGACGCGGGGGATTTTTCGCTTGACGACCTCAAGCCGTGGAAGCGCGCGAATCTTGCTGCCATCCTCAAAGATCCTGAGGGCTGGGTTGACGAGCATCCGAGTTTTGCGACGGATGGTGCCTTGGGGCGTGCCAAGTATTACGCCTCGGTCGGAGGCCCAGGCGTGGTCGCCGCCTTCCTCATCGAATCGCTGAGGGGGTAGGTCGACATGGGAGAGGCTTCGATTCCCAAAGCGACTATTGTCGTTCCCGTATACAACTCGGCGCGCTCGATTCGGCGATGCCTCGATTCGCTGTTGGCGCAGTCGGAGCGCTCGATTCAGGTTATTTGCGTTAACGACGGGTCCGCAGATGACTCGCTAAGCGTCTTGCGCCAGATTGCCCATACCGACGGCCGTGTGCTGGTGATTGACCAAGAAAACGCTGGCGTCTCGTGCGCTCGAAACGCCGGTATCGATGCCGCCAAGGGCGACGTGGTTTTCTTTGTAGACGCCGACGATTACATCGACGCCCAAACGGTGGAACGCGTGCTGCAGGCCATGGAGTCGTCGGATGCCGAGGTCGCCGTATTCGGTGGTGTCTGCGAGCCGTCCGACGCCGCGTCCAAGCGTGTTCAGGATCTCATGAGCCCCAAAGCTAGTACCTTCGGCGCTCGTGATCCCCAGCTGCTGTTTCATGCGAATGCGCAGCCGTATGCGTGCCGCGCGGCTTTTTCGCGCGAGCTGCTCAATCGCGAAGGCATTCGCTTTGCTCCCGGCTTGGCCTTGGGCGAGGATGTCGTATTCCAATTTGCGGCTTATGCGCTTGCCCGCAAGACCGTTGTCATGCCGGACAAGTTCTACCACTACGTGATGGAGAGCGAATCGGCGACGCACGAGTTCAACAGCGCCGAGGCCCGCGCTAAAAAGCTCGACGCCCACATGCGGATGCTCGAGGAGGTCTTGGAGGACTGGGCGGCCTACGGTCTTTTGGACTTGTGCCCCGGCGAGCTGATAACTTGGTTTTTGGACCTCATTGTGTTCGACCTGGCACGCTTGGATGCCGATGGTTTCTGTCGCGTGACCGGTCGCGTCAATATGGATTTCACGACGTTTTTGGGATCGGAGTGGGCGGATATGCCTGCTAAGGGCGCCGTTCGCCGTGTTGCCCATAAGCTCGTAGCGGCGACCTCGGGCGTTTCGATGGCAGATGCCACGCTGTTCTATCTTTCGACCCGCGGTCTTAAGGCCTGCCTGGAACGCTTTATCTAATTCTGGGCGCTGCCACCCGCCGCAACTCGGCTGCTAAAATAACCCTGTTACACGCTATCCAACAGGAGGTTCTCTTGCAGAACTCTGATACCCCTAAAGTTTCGCTGCTTGTCCCCATCTGCAATGTCGAACGCTACCTGCGCGAGTGCCTCGATTCCGCCATTGCGCAGACGCTCAAGGACATTGAGGTCATTTGCATCAACGATGGCTCTACCGATAGCTCGCCGGATATTATCCGCGAGTACATGGAGCGCGACCCCCGTGTAAAGATGATCGACAAGGCCAACAGCGGCTACGGCGACTCGATGAATCGCGGCCTGGAGATGGCACGCGGCGAGTACGTGGGCATCCTTGAGTCCGACGACTTTATGTTTGAGGATTCGCTCCAAAAGCTGGTCGCCAAGGCCGATGCTGAGCATGCCGATGTCGTTAAGGGCGACTTTTACTTGTACTGGTCTGCGCCCAGCGAGCGCCGTGAGCTGTTTGGGATTATCGACGAGCATATGACGGGCGCCGCGTATCGCCCCGTCGATCGCCCGGGCATCTTCTACCGCAAGCCTTCCATTTGGTCTGCCATCTATCGGCGCGAGTTCCTCAACGACAATCAGATTCGGTTTCTTCCCACGCCGGGCGCCTCGTATCAGGACGCAGGCTTTAACTTTAAGGTTTGGGCATGCGCCGAGCGTGCCGCGTTTATTGCGGACCCCATTTTGTGCTATCGCCAAGACAACGAGAAGAGCTCTGTTAATTCGCCCAACAAGGTATTTTGCGTGCGCGACGAATATGCCGAGATGCAGCGCTTTTTGGATGAACGCCCCGAGCTTAAGGCTCGGCTTCAGGGCATTTTAATGCGCATGAAGGTCGATACGTACCGTTGGAATGATGAGCGCCTGGTTGATGAGTTGCGCGAGCAGTTTTGGGAGAAGGCTTCACCTGAGCTCAAGGCCGATTGGGATGCCGGTCGCTTTGACCTGTCGCTCTTCGATCCGCGTGGCGAGACCGACTTGCGCCTGATGATCAAGTCGCCCCGTGCTTATATCGATTCGCGTTTTGATTTTAAGAAGCCGGGCAAGCTCAATACGTTTAAGCATTATTTTAAGATTGGCGGCCTGCCGCTGGTCTGGCGCGTGCTGACGTATCAGCGCGCCTATGGCGATAACCCGCATCCCGATGACGTGCCGGCGGCACAGTAGGAGCGCGTGATTATGGTTACCCCTAAGATTTCCGTTGTCGTTCCCATCTACAAGGTGGAGGATTGTCTGGCATGGTGCCTGGACTCCCTGCTCGCGCAGGATATGCCCGATTGGGAAGGTGTGCTGGTTAACGATGGCTCGCCTGATGGGTCGCGCGACATCGCCGCTGCCTATTGCGAAAAGGATACGCGCTTTAAGCTTGTCGATAAGCCCAACGGTGGTCTGTCGAGTGCACGTAATGCAGGCATCGCTGCGTCCACGGCGCCTATCGTCGCGTTTTTGGATTCCGACGACCGCTTTACGTCCGATGCATGCCGTGTGATCGTCGATGCCTTTGAGCGCGAGGACTGCGACGTTTTGACCTTTGGCGCGAACCCGTATCCCTTGGAGGCGGGGTATCCGTGGCTTAACTATGTGCTGAGTCCACGCGACGTTTCGTTTGAGGGCTATAGCTCCGACCTGCTGTTTAAGGAAGCGTCTCGCCCCTTTGCATGGCGCACCGCCTGCAAGCGCGCTTTTTTGCTGGGTAGCGGGATCGTGTTTGATGAAACCGTTAAGTATGGCGAGGATCAGGTCTTCGATTTTGCCGTCTATGGTCGTTCGCGCAAGACTGCGCTTATCTCGAACAAGCTGTACGACTACCGCGTGGCGCGCAAGGGTTCGCTCATGGACACCATGCGCTACGACGACGAGACACGTCTGCTGGAGCACGTGAAGATTTACTCCGCGGTGCTGGCTGACTGGCGGCGCCACGGTCTCGATGCCCAGCATGCCGATGACCTGGCGTACTTTCTATGCGATCTGGTGCTGTACGATGCGCTCAGGCTGTTGGGTACGGACTGCGGCAAGGTGTTTGCTGCCGTTGCCACGGCGCTTGCCGGTTCTGCCGTGGGCAGCGATGCTGCGCTCGCACAATGCGCTCCTTCTGTTGCCGCTATGGTGCGTGCGGCGCTTGTCGGTAAGGCTCCTGCTGCTCGTTCGCGCAAAAAACTCATGTTCGATTACGACGTCTTGAGGTTTGGGCGCCTGGGCGCGTGCAAGCGCATGGCTGCGAACGCTCTGGGAAAGCGAGAAGTGTAGATGAGTATCAAGCGTTTGGCGCTTTGCCGCAGTCAGGGTCGTCTGTTTGTCCTGCTTCGCTTTGTCGGCCAGGATATCGCGGGGCTTATTGAGCAGGAGGGTTCCCAGGCCTTTGCTCGCGCGACGACCAATCGCGCTTGCGTGCCGTCTTTGGCACTGCCGGTCGATCATGGCCGCGTGCTTGCACTTTGTCCCTCCGTTGCCGATTATGAGCGCGAACTCGTCGTTTTGGTGCTTCCGTTTATGGACGGCTCTACAATTGATGTCTCATTTGCGCCCGGCGGCAAAAGGCTGGGCTCCATTCGCCTTGATAGTCGTATTGCCAAGCTTGAATCTAAGATTAACTACAAGGCTAAGCCTGCGATGTGCGCGCTTATCCGCGATGCGCAGCGCGGCGAGTGCTGCGGTCGCTACGAGATTGATGCCGTTCGTTATTTACCGGCAGATGAGGGCGCCGTCTGGCGCTATGAGGTCAAGTGGGCGGGAGATCCCCAGCGCGTCCCTGGGCTCCAGATCTTCGATACGCACATGAATGCGATTGATGCTACCGTGCATGTGTTTGAGTCGCAGGTCGACGTGCCGCAGCAGAACGGATGCCGCGTCAATAAAACGTATCTGAGCGTTGAGATACCTCAGGATATACGAGATTTTGTCGCGATTGCGAGCGATCCCACAGAGCAGATCCAGAGCGGGTTTTGTGCCATGGATGGTCGTCTGTACAACGGCATGGTCGACGATAGCTGGAACCGCATGAAGGATGCACGCGCGGACGACGCTGCTTATCGACGTTGGTTCGAGCAGCATCGCGCGAAGCTGGGCGACCTGGCGTGTCAGTGCGTTGCAGCGGCGGCATTCGCCTACAGGCCGCTCGTGAGCGTTGTGGTGCCGTGCTATAAGACCGATCGGGTCTATCTGCGCGAGCTGCTGGACTCTGTGCTATCCCAGAGCTATGACAACTGGGAATTGCTGCTTATGGACGCCTCGCCCGAATGGGGCGCGGTGTCCAATCTTGCGGCCGTCGCCAATGACAAGCGGATTCGTTGTGTTGAGCTGCCGGGAAACGGCGGAATTGTGCTCAACACCAACGCTGGCATTCAACAAGCGTCGGGCGACTATATCGCATTTTTGGACCACGATGACATCTTGGAGCCGGATGCGTTGTTCCACTATGTCGCCGCGTTGAACAAAGCGGCAGAGGGAGAGCGTCCGCAGGTCCTGTTCTGTGACGAGGACATGTTCCAGAAAACGGGGGAGTGGGGTCAGCCAGTCTTTAAGACGCAGCTCAACGTCGACCTTCTCTATAGCCATAACTGCGTGACGCATTTTCTGATGGTGGAGAAGGCGCTTATCGATCGCATTGGCATGTCGCCGGAAGACGTTGCGGGCGCCCAGGATTATGATCTGACGCTTCGCTGCCTTGCATCGGGCGCACGCTTTGGGCATATTGCCCACGTGCTGTATCACTGGCGCGTGCATCCCGGTTCTACCGCCGATGGCTCTGCAGATAGCAAGCCGTATGCCATCGAGGCCGGACGCCTTGCGCTGCAACGTCACTTTGACTCGCTGGACGTTCACGGAACGGCGGATGAGACTGAGACGCCGTTTGTCTACCGCATGCGCTATGCGCTGCCGGAGCCTGCACCGCTGGTAAGTATTGTGATTCCCACCAAGGACCACGTCGAGACGCTCGACGCCTGTGTGATGTCGATCGCCCAGAAGGCCACGTATACCAACTACGAGATCGTCTTGGTGGAGAACAACAGCGAAGATCCGGAGACGTTTTCGTATTACGAAACCCTTCCGGAGCGCGTGGTCGCAGTATCTGAAGGCAAAGGTAGCGCACGCGTTGCGTACTGGCCGGGCGAGTTTAATTATTCGCAAATCATCAACTTTGGCGTTGAGCATGCCAAGGGCGACTACCTGCTGCTGCTGAACAACGATACCGAGGTCATAAGCCCGGACTTTATCGAAGAGATGATGGGCTATCTGCAGCGTCCCGATGCGGGCGTGGTGGGCGCCAAGCTCTATTTTGCCGATCATCTGGTGCAACATGCTGGCGTATTGGTTGGCGTGCGTGGCGCACTTGCCCATGCCAATCAGGATTTCTCGGCAAAGTGCGAGGGCTATCTTGCCCGCGCCGTACGTCCGGGTAACTTTAGCGCCGTAACAGGTGCCTGCCAGATGGTCCGACGCGACGTATTTGAGCAGGTCGGAGGCTACAACGAGGAATTCGCAGTCGGCTTTAACGATGCGGACTTTTGCCTGCGTGTGTGGGAGGCGGGCTACCGTACCATCTTTACACCCTATGCCGAGCTGTGCCACTACGAGTTCACCTCGCGCGGCAGGGAAGAGGCCAACGAGGAAAAGCTGCACCGTTGGAAACGCGAACAGGCCCTGTTCATGCAGCGCTGGCCGGAGTTCTTTTTGACGGGCGATCCGTGGTTGGGGCCGAATTTATCCGCTGAGAGCGAGTATTTCTCGTATTAAGGCAATGGTTTTTAGGAAGTCCTTAACTTTCTTTCGCTATGAGCTTGGAAGAAAGCAACATTGGACTACTTATTTAAGACAAATTACGAAAGGTCGATACTTTCGCGATAAGTTTATACACGCTTATATAACTCGATATTATCCGATATAAGTAGATATCGCACTTGCCTTTGCCGGCTTACCGGCCGGCGTTATGGATATTATTAACGGCAAGGCGCTTACGTTCTTGCGTCGTGCCCTCCCCGAAGATCTGGCGCCTATCAACCAGGTGGAGGTAGCGCTCTCTATGGGCGATAGCTTTGTCGCGACTGGTTTGACCATAGAGGACGATCTTCTGTCGAGAGCCGCTAAGGCCACTAAGGGCTATGCCTATCTGGTGCAACTGGTCGGTTATTCCATTTGGCAGCGCGTCAACTTGCATCGTGCTAAAAGTGCCATTGTGAGCGAGCGCGACGTCACCGAAGGCATTGCGCTGGCAGAGGCTCGTTTTCACGATGTTGTTCACGAGCCCGCGATTTCTGGACTGGGGCTCAACGATATCAAATACCTTTTGGCCATGTGCGAGGATAAACAACAGTCCAAATCAGCCGAGATTGCTAGGCGCATGGGTAAAAAGACCAATGAGATCAGCTCTATTAGGGCCAAATTGCTACAAAGAGAGGTTATTCAGGCACCACAGAGGGGTTACGTGCAGTTTGCCGTGCCGGATTTAGATATTTATCTGCGAGAAAATGCCGAGGAGATTCTCGAGCGGTTCTAGGTCGAGGCTTAATTAGGTTTTGATTTTACTTGGGGGCATTATGGCAAAAATACGAGATTCCCGTATCGAATTACTTCGCATTGTCCTTATGTGGACGGTAATGGCTCATCATTTTGTTGTTCACAACGCTGATTCTGTTTCCGTATTTCCTGGTTCGTTTACTAGGTTTTTCTACAATATCTTTTTCTATCCAATTGGAAGAACTGCGGTCGGCTGTTTTGTTGCAATAACAATCTGGTTTGTTGCGGGGAAAGCTGGATACTCCATTAAACAAGCTGTCAAACAGATAGCTTCAATTGAAGGCACGGTTCTCTTTTATAGTGTTGCGCTGGGTTTTTTCTTCATGCTTCGCGGCGATATTCAAGTAAGTCCAACCAATTTGATAGATATTTTTGCACCAATTCTTACTGGTTCTAGTTGGTGGTTTGTAACCGTCTATGCTTGGCTTGTATTTTTACTGCCCTTTTTAATTCCGGCTTTGCATGCGTTGGACCAGAAACTACATCTTTATCTATCAATCTTTCTGGTCTTCGCCTTTGGATTCCTGCGTTATGTGCCGCTCTTTTGGATTCCCATCGACGGGCTACTAGTGGATTTTATTATAATTTGCGTTCTTGTTTGCTATATTCGCTGGTATGTAGATTTGTCAACAGTGAATATAAGGCACTTGGTTGCTTGCTGCATTGCTTCTTTTGTTGGAGTTGCAATCTCGTTTTATGGTCAATTCCATTTTGATGGTTTGCTGGGCTCGACCTTTGCGAATTTGTATAACGGCTTTTTTGGTTCGCCGGCGTCTATTTTTTCACTAGTTATAGCCATCTCTGTCTTGTTGATTGATTTAAAAATGCCGCATTTTTCCTCCCGTTTCGTTAACACTGTTGCGAAACTTTGTTTTGCTACTTATCTTATTTCTGACTATGGGCCTATCCAAAGTTGGCTCTGGAGCTCGCAGTTTCCCTTTACGCGTGTCGGCGTTGGACTGGGAATGTTGCAGGTGCTTCTGGTTCCAACAGCTGTGTTCACGATTTGCTTAATGTTGGAAGGTCTCAGGAAGCTCTTGATTGGTTTCATCATACGTTTTATCGGCCCTTTCGATTTGTTAAATAAAGCTTTGTCGTAGAACCAAGACTTTTGATATTTTCTTTCGCATACGTGATTTGACGACGATCCCGCTACGCTGGTGGTGGAAAGATTGGGATTCCGAACCAACGTTCACTGGTTGTAGCGGATTGGTCGATAATCATCTAGGAAAGCGCGTCGTGAGCACGCGAAACCTGTTAGAGGCATGGTAACGCCCACGGTTGTTGCAACTAAGACGACTATCACCGAGGCTGCTGTTAAGAAGCCGATCGAGCCGAAGGCTGACATGGTAACCGTTGCTAAGTTTCTGAGACCGTCGATGATGACTCGGTCGGTATGCCTCTGGTGCTGGTGTTGTTGGAGGCGCTATTAATTGCTGTAGAGGCTTCGGTTTAAATCAAGGAATCGAACCGGTTTCCACATCAATAGAATGCGCTGGCCGCATATGACGTATCGATATGGGCATGATATTGCGTTTTTTAATTTGCGGCCACAAAGATGCCTTTTGCAAAGCGTGGGGGCTATCTTGCCCGTGCTGTGCGCCCGGGCAACTTCAGTGCCGTGACGGGCGCCTACCAGATGGTCCTACGCGACGTATTTGAGCAGGTTTGAGGCTACAACGAGGAACTCGCCGCCGGCTTTAACGACGCAGACTTTTGCCCTCGGGTGTGGGTGGCCGGCTACCGCACCATCTTTACGCCCTATGCAGAGCTGTACCACCACGAGTTCACCTCGCGCGGCAGGGGAGAGGGCAACGAGGAAAAACTGCGCCGCTGGAAGCGCTTGCAAGCACTGTTCATGCGGCGCTGGCCTGAGTTCTTCTTGGATGGCGATCCGTGGCTCGGGCCGAACCTATCCTCCGACAGTGAGTACTTCTTGCTTTAGAGCGAAGTAATTTCAAGATCCGGCAAAGTGCCCTCAAGAGCTGCAAGAGCGGTGGGGTTCAAGTACTCCTCGTTCAAGCAGCTCTTGTCATATCGAAAACGTGCCTCAGAATTTTTACAGGTGGTTGTATTAAATTGGTTCGCTTATGTGCTCGGTTTGACTCAGAAGCTATTTGACGTAACGGTTGAGGTGTGGTGACTCATATTTAAATTGCAGCTACAAAGACACCTTTTATCGAATTCCCGTTGAAAAACTGAATTGATAGTTTAAAAATAACTTTAGAGAGCCTTAAATCTCGGAGAAAGGATGTCGTATGAAAAACCTTCGAGAAAGATGGCACGGACTAACAGTGCTGGGAGTTGTTGCATTTGCTGCTGCCTGCATGACGGTTGCCCCGGCGCCCTCATTTGCTGATATTGCTGGCGGTGGCGGAGGCGGTGGACCGATTACGGAATGGTGTTCCGACGGTCGTCCGATTTCTTACTGGGGCTATGACGGTTGGAACGGCACTCAAAATGAACAGACGTCTGACCCTCTTACGCGGTATAGCGTTGAGTGCAATGCTGGGGGGACTACTCACAGGGATTTTCTAGTAGGCTTAAACTCAATTGATCAGAGCGCCTCGAGGACCGATTCTTCTGTAGTTACATCACGTCCCGCAGGTACATACTATTTCAACAAAGATGGTTTCATGAAGACCGGACTCGTCTGGTGCGAGGACGGCGAACTTCGCTATTTCGATCCGAAAACTGGCGCCATGGTCACGAACCAGTGGCATAACGATTACGAAGCCGTCTGGTACTATTTTGGCGCTGACGGGACCGCAGTTTCGGGCTGGCAGTCTATCGGTGGGGACAAGTACTACTTCTACCCCGAAAGCCATGATATGGCATACGGCCGAGTTCAAATTGACGGCAAGAATTACTTCCTGAACACCCCTGGCGCCAACGCCGATGGCCGCATGCAGCATGGCGGCTGGTTCTACGACTCCATCTACGGAAAGTGGTCCTATGCGACCTCCGACGGTGAGCTATTGACCGGTTGGCATAATCTCGGCGGGGCTTGGTACTATTTCAATGAATCTGGGGTCATGCTGACTGGCTGGATCAACGATTCGGGTACCTGGTACTACACTAATGCCTCCGGTGCGATGGTCACTGGCTGGCTCAACATCGGCGGTACTTGGTTCTACCTCGACGGCTCGGGCGCCATGGTCGCTAACAGCTGGCGCAGCCTCGGCGGCTCCTGGTACTGGTTCGGCGACTCCGGTGCAATGGCCACTGGCTGGTTCTTGGCAGGCGGCTCTTGGTACTATGCGAGCGGTTCGGGCGCCATGGCAACCGGCTGGCTCAGCAATGGCGGCACGTGGTATTGGCTCGGAGGTTCGGGCGCTATGGCCTCTAACTCTTGGGCTAACGTTGGTGGAGTTTGGTACTGGTTCGACGATTCCGGTGCGATGGCCACCGGCTGGCGTCAGGTCGGCGGCGCCTGGTACTACTTTAGCGGTTCCGGCGCTATGGCCCACGACGCCTGGGTCGGCGACTACTACCTCCAGTCTTCTGGCGCCATGGCTACGAATGCCTGGGTTGGCTCCTACTATGTCGGCGAGGACGGCAAGTGGATTCCGGGCTACGGTTTAGTTTGGTATAAGAGCGGTAGCGATGTTTACCATACGCATAAGTGTCGTACCGTTGGCAAGGACGCAAAGGGCTATTCGCAGATCTCTATCCAGGAGGCCCAGAAGCGCGGTGCTTTACGAGAGTGCAAGAACTGCCAACAAATTGGCTAACGCATTATTGAGCTAGTTTTGATTGAGGCCCCGTTGCCCTGAGGTGACGGGGTCGCTGCGTGATTGGATACCGTGCTGCTATGAAGAAATGGTCATTCGGAGTGCTGGTTTTTTCGGGCCTCATTTCTTTTGGGCTCCTATTGGGTTCTCCCTCGATGTCATGCGCTCTTGATTTGGCAAACCATGATGAGGGCCCTTCTTCTGCCGTTGTTATTGCTTCTGTCGAATCATGTGTTGATGCTCAGCGCGAATCGGCCTTCGCCGTTGAGCAGAACTCTCAGGTGGATAATGAGGTCTCTTCTGAGGTTTCGAATCAAATTATTTGGCATCAGGGGTGGATATCGCCCGAAGAGGGGGCTGGTTTTTGGCGTTGGGGCTTGTCCGACGGAACAATTGCTGTTTCTTCTTGGAGACATATAAACGGTAGCTGGTACTGGTTCGACGACGAAGGCCGAATGGCTCAGGATGGATTGGTCCAAGTCGGTGGTGCGACTTATGGATTCTCCTCTTCTGGCGCAATGCGTGTCGGCTGGTACCTAGATTCTACGGGCTCCACTTCTGCTTGGCGTTATTTCTCCGGTTCTGGCGCCATGGTAAAAGGCTGGCTTTCAGACGGCAGCAACTGGTATTGGCTGGATGATGAGGGCAAGATGGTCCACGATACAATGCTGCAGATCGGGGAAGCCACGTATGGATTCTCCTCTTCTGGCGCAATGCTTATCGGATGGCACCTTGATGCTTCCGTCTGGCATTATTTCTCCGGCTCTGGCGCCCTGGTAAAGGGCTGGCTCTCGGATGGGGGCCGTTGGTACTGGCTTGATCCTGCGGACGGTTCTATGGCAACCGGGCTGAATGCATGCAATGGAACCCCTTATATCTTTAACGGGTCGGGGGCCATGCTCTCCTCTCAGTGGGCACTTGTTGACAATAACTGGTATTACGCTGACTCCAACGGCTTGCTGCATGGAGGCTGGTTGCTTCTAGGGAATTCTTGGTATTACCTGGATCCAGGAAGCCATATTATGCTCACGGGCTTTGTGCAAGTGGGCTCGTCCACCTATTTCCTTACGAGTTCAGGTGCCATGGCAACAGGCTGGGCACTTGCTGATGGTACTTGGTATTACGCCGCATCAAGCGGAGCTATTCAACGAGGACGGTGGATAAAGTCCGGAAGCGCCTGGTATTACCTTGATGATGTATCCGGCGCAATGCGTACTGGTGAATTCGCGGTAGGAAGCACGCGCTATTTTTCTTATGATTCCGGCGCGATGGCATCTTCGTGCTGGATTAACTTGGGCGACGGTATGTCATGGGCGAATTCGTCTGGAGCACTGAGCGAGCCGTTGCCTACTTCATCTGATGGATCTCCCGTAATCGCTGATCGTGCCGACTTGTCTTCATTGCCAGGTACAATTCATATTGGAGACGCGGTTTTCTATGCGGACGCAAACGGTGTCGTTAATGTGGCATCTGGTTGGATTATGTCGAATGACGCTTCTGACGAAAATGGCAATTCTTGGCACTACGCATCTTCCAATGGTGTCCTTAAGTCTGGTTGGCAATATGTCAACGGTGCGTGGTATTGGATGGACCCTTCTACATTCAAGATGAAAACTGGATGGCTTAATGACGGCGGTACGTGGTACTGGCTCCAGCCTTCGGGCGCCATGTTTGCTAATGGGTGGCTGAAAATTGATGGCGTCGACTACTACTTCAATGCAAGCGGTGCATGGTTGAATACGTCTGGTTCTGTTTTGGGGGTCAATAGGTCCAGCCTGGTCAATTGGCTTATGAGCCACGAAAACGATGGCTATTACCGTGGAACACGCTACGACACACATCTCAGCCAGGAAACGTGCATATACCCAAAGGGCGATCCGCGTTGGGACGGTTATACGGGCATGAATTGTGGTGGATTTGTATCGCATGCGTATATGAAAGCGGGCGGTAATTTAGCTCCCATTGCCGCCGAGCAGAGCCATTCCCCTTGGAGTGGAGGTCCCGGAAGGGGCGGCTGCGTAAACGCGTATCGTTGGTACGGCTACGCTATCGATACGTGCGCGAACGTGACTTATTTCAACTCTATTGATGAGTTGTTACGTAGCGGTTTGGCTCGTAAGGGGGACATTGTGTTCTTCAATCCTTACAACCCATATGCGGACGATAGCCACATTGGCTTTTTCTGGGGCAATTCGCCGAGCGAAAATTTGTTCTGGCATAGTGATGGTTATGGAAATCGCATCTCCGGTTTGACTGCTTTGGGTCCATCGAAAGTAATCTTGATTCGCTAAACTGCAAAGAAGTAGGGGCCAAGTTGCCCCTACTTCTTTGCATCTTTTTGGCGTCTTTTTGATGACTGTGTCCAACATATTTCTAATATGTTAAACGATGGGTGCTAGATGATCGCGTCGAAAATGTTGGTGTAAGGGTGACACCCTAGCGCTCGTTTAACGAAGAACGGCCTTCGTCCTAGAATCTGAAATCACCACAACAACAGGTTCTAGGAAAGGACGAAGACCGCTATGGAAATCTTATCAGACCCGACGCCGGACATGCTCGCTATGCCCCGTTTCGACGACGGCGCCATCGATATGCAGGAGCTGCTTCGCAGACTCGCCGAGCAGGTCGTGAACGCCGTGATGGACGCCGAGGCCGACCAGCTCTGCGGTGGCGGGGCGAACAGCCGAAACGGCTACCGCGAGAGGTCGCTCGCCACCTGCGTCGGCACGCTGACGCTGCGCATCCCCAAGCTGCGCTCCGGCAGCTTCTTCCCGGAGGACGTGCTCGAGCGCCACCGGCGCGTCGACCGCGCCCTCGTTGCCGCCGTCGCCGAGATGTACGCCACGGGCACGAGCACCCGCAAGGTGCAGAGGGTGGCCGAGAAGATGGGCGTCTCCAGGCTCTCGAAGGACCAGGTGAGCGCAATCGCCTCGAGCCTGGACGCAGACATCGAGGATCTGTGCGGAAGGCCGCTCGACGGCTCGCCGGTGCCCTACGTCTGGCTCGACGCGACCTACGTCAAGTGCCGCCGCGGGGGGCGCGTCGCCTCCACCGCCGTGGTCACCGCCATCGGCTGCGATGCGGGCGGCTGGAGGCGCGTCCTTGGCGTCGACGTGGTTGACACCGAGTCTTACGACTCGTGGCTCGCCTTCCTGCGGGCTATCCGCTCGCGCGGGGCGGCGGGCGTGCGGCTCGTCGTCTCGGACGCCCACCCGGGGCTCGTCCGGGCGCTCGGCGAGGTCTTCCAGGGCGCCGCGTGGCAGCGCTGCGCGGTCCACCTCATGCGCGACTGCATGCGCGAGGCCGGCTCCTGGCAGCTCAGGCGCCGCGTGGGCAGGATCGTGTCGCAGGTGTTCCGCGGGCGCGACGCCGCCACCGTGACGGCCATGTACCACGCGGCGTGCGACATGCTGGCGGGGTGCTGCCCCAGGGCGGCGGCGGTGCTGGAGGAGGCCGAGCCCGACGCGCTGGCCTACCTCGACTTCCCGCCGGCCCACTGGAAGCGCCTGCGCACCAACAACGTGCAGGAGAGGACCAACCGGGAGATAAAGCGCAGGTCGCGCGTCGTGCAGGTGTTCCCCTCCACGGGCTCGCTGGTGCGGCTCGCGGGCGCGGTCATGTGCGAGCAGGACGAGATATGGCAGGAGTCCAGGTACTTCTCGGAGGCGAGGATGAACGAGCTCTACGACGACGGTCGCACCCGGGGGACCGACGGTCCCGTCGATTGGGCGCGGCTCGAGGCGGAGGCAAGGAAGATGCTCGAGTCCGGCCTCGAGCTTGCGGACAGGGTCGAGGCGGCATAGGATATCAACCGTATTCCAGATTCTGGGACGCCGGGCCGACTCGCTTCGGATCGGGCACTACACCAACTTTCTCGACACTACCTGCTAGATCAATTAGGCTTTACGGAGCTGAACAGGCTCACTGCCTTTTTTCGAAATAGCTCAAGAGTTAAAAAGGCCACGAAAAAGGCAAGGCTTATTAATATCAGAAGGGGCACACCAATTAAAGTGGTTCTGTCTAGCAGCCAGCTGAGTCTTCCGTTGAGCCAGATGCTGTAAAACCAATTGCTATTATCTATTGTGTAGACTGCAAAGGCCAACGGTGAAGCTTGCTTTAGTAGCTGTTGCAGTTTTTCTGAACTGACGTTAATTCTTGTTGCGAGGATGAAGAGACAAATAGAACTCGTTGCAACGTAGGGGTTGGAATAGGCGAGCCATCGAAGGGGATTCATCTGTAGCACATGAACGTCGTTCCACTGGTGATATAAAACGACAAGTGGCAGCAATAAATATACAAAGAACAGCCGTTTTGTACTCACGACCTTGTCTATAGTTTCTTTATTTCTTTTAATCGATGCACCGGCAAGCCAGAGTACGGCAAGCCACATCGTAGAATAGCCTTCATTTAACCCTGTTGATTCAAATAGAGTTGAGGCAATTAGCAACGCTGAAGATGTTAAGCCCAACTGAAATGATGTCAATGATTCGATTGCGCAATTAAGGAATGGCACCATTAGCTGCAGAAGAAGAAAGCTATTTAGATACCAATATTCTGCAGTGGAAACCGGAAATGGCGAAGCAAACAATTCGATTTTACTGATTTGTCCAAGCGCGAATCCCGTTAGTGCGGATGCTGTGGACCAAAAACATGCTGTTGCCCAAATCGAGAAAATGGAACGTCCCTTAATCGGTCTGCCGGCGGATAAATAACCTGACATTAATGCAAATACGTTTACAGCGACAATCGCATAATTCTCAATTGCCATATATGCTAAGTCTCTAATGGAATCTAGCGTCCAGTCAAGGACTCCCCCTCGTCCAAGGTTGTGTAGCAGCACAACCATAAACATTGAGGTCAGTCGAGCAATATCGATGCCGTATACACGTTGTTTTGGCTTTGTCATATATTTGCTTTCCTTAGTTACTTCAGGTGCCCCGATAATAGTACTAGCATAAGCGTTGTCTATGAGTAAGTGTGTATAGACAACGAAGCGCGTGGATTGCTTTCACGTTATTTTGACCAAGAC
Source organism: Collinsella sp. LCP19S3_A7 (assembly GCF_052121995.1). Classification (NCBI taxonomy): domain Bacteria; kingdom Bacillati; phylum Actinomycetota; class Coriobacteriia; order Coriobacteriales; family Coriobacteriaceae; genus Collinsella; species Collinsella sp. LCP19S3_A7. The sequence goes on from NZ_JBQKDE010000001.1 coordinate 333,421, forward strand.
CATTTGGTAACCCATGGGAACATACTTGATATATGCTGTAGGCTAACAATGATTTACTCGAAAGTAGAGTTGACATGGTGAAACATATTAAAATGTTCCTACTGGCATTAACGTTGCTGATGCTAACGCCCAATTCAATGCTTCTATTCCCGTCAAATGCGGAAGCTGCTCAGTTCCCAGTCGAGAATTCTTGGCGTTATGAGGATGGACAATTGGTCGATGAGGATGCTTTTTCCGAAGAAGGTGGAATAGCCTTATTGTCAATGGACATTCTTCCTGATGGGGCTGCAGCGCAGGGCATCGATGTCAGCGAGCATCAAGGACGAATTGACTGGGATGCAGTTAAAGCTTCTGGCATCGATTTCGCTATTCTGCGCGTTGGATTTGGCGCTCCGTCCTTCGGCGGTCGAGTTGACTATCAATTTAATCGAAATATTTCTGAGTGCGAGCGACTCGGAATTCCCTACGGCGTCTATATCTATTCATATGCTTTTGATAATCAGCAGGCAGCTGATGAGGCATCAATGGTGATCAATTGCCTTTCTGGGCATAATCCAAGATTGCCGGTGTATTACGATCTTGAGGATAGCTCGATAATTGCAAATGGACGTCAAACCGGAATTGCATCGAGGGCGCAGGTTTTTTGTAATAGGATTTCTGCCGCAGGATATGAGCCTGGTATTTATGCAAATTTAAATTGGTTTAACAACATTTTGACTGACTCTGTATTTAAGAGTGGTTCTTGGGATCATTGGATTGCTCAATATAACTCGCAATGTGACTATACCGGTAATTACAGTTTTTGGCAGTATAAGAGCAATGGAAAAGTCCCTGGAATCAACGGCAACGTTGATATGAACTACGCATATGTTGACGTCTCTCTTTATCATTGGCAACTAATTGACAGCACCTGGTATTATGCAGCCTCCAACGGTAAGGCGTATGCCGGATGGTTGTTTCAGGGCGGCACGTGGTACTGGCTCGAGCCCGACGCGGGCGGTGCCATGGCCACCGGCCTGCACGAGTGCGGCGGCTCCATGTACTGGTTCAGCTCCTCCGGCGCGATGGCGACCGGGTGGGTCCTCGACGGGGGTACTTGGTACTACGCGACGGGGTCCGGCGCG